>JAAYNP010000053.1 GCA_012520795.1 Bacillota bacterium | reverse complement strand
TTCCAAATAGGCTTTTGTCATATCCAGAATGAAGTTCTGTGAGATTGGAGTCAGAGTAGTTTGTATCTCTTCCAATGTTAGCACCTTGTCCTGACCAAAAAATCCATTTACTTCACTGATGAATTTTGCAACGCTTTGTTGTAAAATCTTAATCACAAGAGATCACTCCTTTGGTTGGGATTAAAGTCGATTCTATGTTACCAAAAGGAGGATCTCTTGTTTAGTTTTGTCCTACAATTACTTTACACTATGTTTCCCCAGCCAAGTTGCCGGGGTTTTTGAGTTTAATTTGAGATTTCTTTTATATACAAGTCGTATGATTAAACAGGCAGACATTAGAGGTCGAAGGGAGGGGCATCTTGTTCAAAGCTTTGTGCGATGGATAAAAAACGAGAAAGGAGCTATTTGCGATGAAAAGACTTGTGTTGGGTGTCCTAGTCGTGATATTGGTATTTGGTTGTGGTGTTAATGCGTTGGCTAAAGTAAAAATCGGTGTGGCAATGCCTACTCAAAGCCTGCAGCGCTGGAATCAAGATGGCGCTAACATCAAAGCATTACTCGAGGAAAAGGGTTATGAAGTTGATCTTCAATATGCAAACAACGATGTAGCCCTTCAAGTTTCACAACTAGAGAACATGATTCTTGGAGGCGCCGACATTCTAGTAATCGCATCCATTGACGGCAGCGCTCTCGGTACCGTACTTGCCGTTGCCAAAGAAGAAGGAATTCCTGTAATTGCCTACGACCGGTTAATTATGGAGACAGATGCTGTTTCCTATTTCACCACTTTTGACAACTACATGGTTGGCGTGATGCAAGGCCAGTACATCGTAGATGCATTGGATCTTGAAAATGCTGAAGGAACCTTCAACATCGAGATCTTTGCCGGTTCTCCCGATGATAACAATGCTTTGCATGTGTACTCTGGTGGATTCTCTGCCATCAAGCCGTACATCGAGAGCGGCAAGCTCGTGGTTCCATCAGGGCAGACGGCATTTGAAATAGTTGCTACACCTCAATGGTCCACTGAACGGGCTCAAGCCAGAATGGACAACTTGATTGCCGCTAATTATACTGGCGATACAGAATTACATGCTGTATTGTGCCCGAATGATTCAACAGCATTGGGAGTGATCAATTCTCTGGCCGGTGCAGGCTTTGAGGAGTTCCCGATTATTACCGGCCAAGACTGCGATATCGCTACTGTTAAGAACATTATCGCCGGAAGGCAATCCATGTCCATATTCAAAGATACACGTATTCTTGCCGCTCGTGCAGTAGCTATGATAGAGGCAATTGTTAATGGTGAAGAACCGGAGATCAATGACACTGAGTCTTACTTCAACGGTATCTTCTATGTACCCACATATCTCTGCGAACCAGTATTTGCTGACATTGACAACTACTATGAGCTGTTGATTGATGGCGGCTACTATACTCCAGAACAGATCTTTGATTAAAGTAGTGTTACGGACGGATGGCGGATGGCTGAGTCCATCCGCCTTCAAGTATCGGTAAGAGATACGGATTACGGATTGTTCATTGGCAGAAAGGACAGCAAGTTTTACGCCAAGGTTCCTCGGGTGAGAAAGGGGGAGAGTGATTGGCAAAGGTTTTGCTGGAAATGAGGTCTATTACCAAGGAATTCCCGGGCGTCAAAGCTTTGGATAACGTCAATATTACCGTCATGGAAGGAGAAATTCATGCACTTGTGGGTGAAAACGGCGCAGGTAAGACCACCCTGATGAATGTCTTAAGCGGTATTCACCCTTATGGTACTTATTCCGGTGAAATTGTGTTTGACGGGAGAATCTGCCAACATCAAGGGATTAAGGACTCAGAGCGTCTGGGAATTGTCATCATTCATCAAGAATTAGCATTGATCCCTTATCTATCTATCGGCGAGAATATGTTTCTCGGTAATGAACAACACCGGAGAGGCATAATTAACTGGGACGAAACGTATAGAAAGGCTGAAGAATATTTGCGCATAGTTGGAGTAGATGAAAGTGTCCGCACCTTAGTAAAAGACATCAGTATTAGTAAGCAACAGTTGATCGAAGTAGCTAAAGCGCTGGCAAAAAACGTACGCCTGCTCATTTTGGACGAACCTACGTCCAGCCTTAACGAACGAGACTCAAAAAAGATCCTCGATCTCTTAAAGACTCTCAGGGATGAGCAGGGCATTACCAGTATCATCATTTCTCATAAGTTGAATGAGATTGCCTATTGTGCAGATCGGATCACAATTTTGCGTGATGGTTCAACAGTTGAGACGCTGGATCAGACGATGGACAGTGTCTCTGAGGCAAGAATTATCAAGGGTATGGTGGGCAGAGAGATGTCTAAAAGATATCCGGAACGGACCATTGATATTCGTGATCAAGTGGCATTTGAGGTTAAGAATTTCACTGTCTACCATGAGTTGTACCATGACCGTAAGGTTGTAGACAACGTGTCGTTTATGATTCGCAGAGGAGAAATAGTAGGGATTTATGGATTAATCGGTTCCGGGCGGACTGAGCTGGCTATGGCTATCTTTGGCCGTGCGTATGGTGTAAAAATATCGGGAACCGTGATTAAGGATGGCCAGATGCTTGAGCTGAAATCTGTCCCAGAAGCCATAAACAATGGATTGGCCTATGTGACAGAGGATCGGAAAGACAGCGGCTTGTTGCTTAAGAACAGCCTTATGCACAACATTACGCTTCCGCGCCTGGACTATGTGGCCAATAAGGGCCGCATTGACAGAGATAGGGAAAAACAGATTGCTGAGAAATATCGTGAAGCATTGGGCATCAAAGCGCCTAATGTTGAGCAGTTGGTGGAAAACCTATCGGGCGGTAACCAACAAAAGGTTTTGCTGGCCAAGTGGATCTATGCACAGCCTGACGTGTTGCTCCTTGATGAACCAACCCGGGGTGTTGATGTAGGAGCCAAATACGAAATCTATCAGATCGTTAACCAGTTGGTTGAACAAGGGAAGGCAATTTTACTGATTTCCTCGGAGCTAACAGAAATCCTAGGTATGGTGGACCGGATTTATGTTATGGATGAAGGACAAATCATTGCCGAAATGCCTCGATCAGAAGCCACTCAGGAGGGCATTATGAATTGTATCATGCAGCATAGTAAGGGAGAGATTAGCGCATGAGTAGTTGGAAAACCACGTTTCGAAATAATTTGAAACAGTACATGATGTTATTCTCATTATTGGCTATTATAATTGCGTTCAACCTGCTAACTGACGGTGTCTTACTCAAACCTATGAACGTCTCCAACTTGATCTTTCAAAATGCTTATGTAGTCATTCTTGCAGTTGGCATGTTGCTCTGTATTTTGACAGGGGGCAACATCGATCTATCTGTCGGCTCAGTTGTAGCACTGGTGGGGGCTTGTGCAGGTACTTTTATTATATCGTGGGGTTGGAATCCACATCTATCGATTCTTTTGTGTCTGCTCATCGGTCTAGCCATTGGCATCTGGCAAGGCTTCTGGATTGCCTATGTCCGGATCCCGGCGTTCATTGCCACTCTGTCAGGCATGCTGGTTTTTCGTGGGTTAACCTTACTGGTATTGAAAGGCCTTACATTGGCACCATTTCCGAAGGAATATCTGATGTACTTTACGGGGTATATTCCTGATCTGTTCCCCAATGCCCAGCTTTTTGGCGTTAAGAACACTACTTCGCTGCTGATCGGTGTAATAATTGCCATCTGTTTTTGCATCATTCAAATTCACAGTTATGTTATGCGTGTTAAGAAGCAGTACAGTGTGGAGTCCGTGTGGTTCTTGGTTTTAAAGCCGGCAGTAATCAGCCCGGCAATTGTATGGCTGTTTTACGTCCTTGCTCTGTACAGGGGAGTGCCCATGGTCCTTATTGTCCTGGGAATAATCCTGGTCGTATACGACTTCATTACCTCCCGTACTGTTGTTGGCCGGCATCTGTATGCCTTAGGAGGTAATGAGAAGGCAGCAAGGTTATCTGGTGTAAACACCCACAGGCTGTTGTTTTTGGCTTACGTGAACATGGGGTTGCTGGCTGCTATTGCCGGTGTTGTTTTTGCAGCCAGGCTTAACTCGGCATCTCCTCAAGCGGGAAATGGATTTGAACTAGATGCCATTGCCGCTTGTTTCATAGGCGGTGCCAGTGCATCCGGTGGCATCGGCACCGTGGGTGGGTCCTTGATTGGCGCTATGATTATGGGCGTTCTAAACAACGGCATGTCGATCATGGGGATCAGTACCAATGTTCAACAAGTGGTAAAAGGGTTAGTATTACTGGGAGCTGTTGCTTTTGATGTTATCAGTAAGAACAGAATCAGTTTCACTTTCTGGAAGCGATTACGTAAAGGTGACAGGGGACGGTTCCGTGCCTCCTCACCAAAAGTGGAGGCAGAAGATGGTTCCCCGTCACTTCATCAATGATAATGAACAGACGGCAGAAAACCGTCCCCTGCCGCTGGTTGCATCAAGGAGTGAGCGGATATGGCTGTTCAACGCAAGTTTAGAAGCAGATATAAGTGTTGGGCTGCAATTTTGTTTTTGATTTCCACACTGACCATGGCGCGGGTTGGATTGGCGCAAGAGACACCTGAAGGTTATCTAGCCGCAGTATACAGTGATGGCTCATTCATTGCGGTGGGAACCAAGGGTAGGGCAGATTTAATCACCCTGGACAAAAAACGTGTACCCCTTCAACTTCCAACACAAGCAGATCTCCTCGATGTATGTGCCGACGGCCATGTCATCCTCATCTGCGGCCGTAACGGCACAATCCTGTACAGTCATGATGGCAACAAGTTCGAACGCTGCGATATCAGTTGCCGGACAGACATTTTTTCGGTGGCTGCATCAAATGGCTTGTATATCGCCGGATCCGAGCAAGGGTTAATCTTTGTCTCAGCGGACGGAATGCACTGGACTGCTACTAGGCTTCCCACAGAAAACGACATCGTTTCGGTGGCAGCAGATAATCAGTACTTCATGCTGATCACAAAGGAAACAGACGTTTTCGTGGGGTTTAGAGGCCAAAACTGGAAGCAGATTAACTTTAATGAAGAATATGCAGGGTACTACAAACCTCAGACTTTTTCCAAAGTCCTCAATATCGGCTCCGCCTTTTTTGTAGTTGGCCAGCCAATTGGCCATACTGCCAGCCCCTTAATCATGTCCACAGAGCTAGGTGATGTCTGGATACCCATCACTTTGATGATGATCAATGGTGAGCCACTCGATACCAGCTCCAAGTTGGAAATCAGGTCGTTGAGCCATGACTCTCAAGATCTGGTGGCAGTATGCAACCAAGGCCGCTTACTAAAAATATCAGAGTGTGTCACCTGTCATAAGCTCTATGATCTTTCAGAAGTTGAGCTGACTGCAATGGTATACGGCAATGGCCATCACCTGGTTGTGGGGCAGGATTTCTATTACGATGTATTCAAATCCGAAACCATTCAGTACAGAATCCAGACCGCACAGGCATTCCAAGCACAGAAAAATGGCGCGATCGTAATTGATGTGAGAACAGCTCATGAGCGAGAAACAAACGGCTATATCCCTGGAAGCATTCATATTCCCATTGCCGAGGTAAGGGAAAGGCTGCCGGGCACCGTGCCCGGTATTCAATCACCGGTAATCTTTTACTGCAGCAGGGGCGGAAGGGCACAGCAGGCAGCGGAAATAGCATTAGAACTTGGTTATGAGCTTGTATTCTACCTTCACGAGATAGATCATTGGCCTGTCGCGCTCACTAATGATGACATCTAGGCGAGAGGAGGGGATAGGCCACAATCACATTTTGTTGTTGCTGGATTGTGTGAGTTCAGACCCCATCTTAAGGAGGAAAACATAATGAAAATCAGGAGAAAGCTGTTTTTGCCTGTTGTGGTTTGCTGTGGGTTAATGTTTTCCATAGTGGTATCTGGGGGTTTAGCTGCTCAAATTCCTATTTTCGAAGATCCGTCTTATTCATTTGAGGAACGGGCAGCCGACCTGGTTGCTCGCTTAACACCAGCTCAAAAGGGAACGCAAATGATCAGCAGCGCACCGGCAATTCCAGCAAATCAGCTAGGCGGCGGAGCATTGAATGTTCCTGCAACCATGGGTATCAGCCAGTATCAATGGTGGAGTGAAGCCCTGCATGGGTATGCCAGGGGAACTGGTTCAACGAATGCAGTTTCATACCCCCAGAATCTATCTGTGGCCAGTACCTGGAACCGAGAACTCTATTACCGGCAGGCCAGTATGATTGCTGATGAAATCCGGGAGCTTACCAGAAAAGTTGAGTCCGGCTCCAATGCAGGGAATGCCCTTGATCTCACTTTCTATTCGCCAACTATTAATATGCAGCGAGATCCCCGATGGGGTAGAAACGAAGAATCCTATTCGGAAGACCCGTTCTTGATGGCGGCCATGGCTTCCCAGTTTGTGCTTGGGATGGAAGGCAAGTATCAGGATGGCAGCCCGATTGACGAGAAAGGCCGGCTGAAGACTGTTACCACCCTGAAACACTACACTGCCAACAATAGTGAACGCAACCGCCTGGATGGTGGTGCTGACAACGTAGACCTCCGCGCTTTGAGAGAATACTACACTGCGCCCTATCGGGATGTGATCAAGACCGCGGATGTGGCATCGGTGATGACAGCCTATAGCACATTGAATGGCGAGCCATGTACCATGAGCAGTTATTTGTTAGATACATTGCTGCGGCAAACTTGGGGCTTTAACGGATATATCACATCTGATTGTGATTCTGTGTCCACAATTGCCAGGCATAAATATGTAAACCCGCATACCGGCGCCGTTCTTACACCGGTCGAGCAACTTGCTCAAGCAATGGCCCACGGCACTGATCTGGAGTGCTCTGGTGGTTACAGTAGTAATGTTGGCACCTATGCTTCAAGAATAACAGCGATGCTGGCGGAAGCGCCTGCTACAGATAAGGGAGTGTTCACAGAACACCAGGTAGACATTTCACTGCACCGGTTGTTCACAGCCCGGATGAAACTGGGTGAGTTTGATCGTGATTTACCATTTACTATTGAAGCTCAAGCTCGGATCGATGCTTATAAAGAGGCAAATCCAGAATCGGATCTTTATTGGCAAACTCCTGAGCGTTTGGTATTGGCTGAAGAGGTAGCTACTGAAGCTGTTGTTGTGCTGCAAAACAGTAATAATCTGCTGCCATTGAATATATCTGACAAAGCTTCATTCAAGGTGGCGATTGTAGGCGAATGGCAGGTAAACACATATTTAGGACTCTATTCTTCTCAACAAAACAACCTCACTAACCACGTTAACATCCAGCAAGGCATTACTGATGCCCTCAAAAGTCAAAATGAGAATGTTGAGTTTACCTATATCACTGAAAACAACCTGACTGACGATCATATCGCTGCTATTGCGTCTGCAGATGTGGCAATTGTGGTAGCTGGCACAGGCCACAGTTATTCTGCCGAGGATCGCGATCGGACCACCATTGCCCTGCCGGACAACCAGGCTGAGCTCATCAGTCAAGTCGGCAGGTTAAATGCCAACACCATTGTTGTCTTGGAGACCTGCGGCCCAGTACAAGTATCTACATTCCAAAATGATGTTGACGCAATTCTGTGGAGCAGTTATGGCGGCATGCGAAAAGGAGTCGGATTTGGCAGAATCATTGCCGGTTTTGCAAATCCGTCCGGAAAGCTGACTTCGACTTGGCATATCAATGTCAACGACACAGGCGAATCAGATCTTGCCGAGATCACAGATTACAATCTTTACAAGACCGCCGGTTCCCCCGGGCGGACCTACATGTACTTCGACGAAGAAGTATCCTATCCGTTTGGGTATGGGTTAAGCTTTACCGAATATACCTACTCTAACATCAAAGTGATGAAGAATGGAGTTGAAACAACTTCCTTTGATGCCAACGATACGATCACAGTAATCTTTGATGTGGAAAACACCGGTTCCGTCGCCGGCCAGGAAGTAGTCCAGTTGTATGCAGCTCAACCAGATGTTCCAGCCGAATTACAGCGTCCAATTAAACGCCTGAAAGCTTTTGACAAGATTGCTCTTGAGCCGGGAGAAAAGAAAACCGTTGCCCTTGACGTAAAGATTGCCGATTTAGCTTACTACAGCGAGGAAGATGACCGCTATCTTGTTGACACCGGCGTATATGAGATCCAGATTGGTGCCAGCAGTGCCGATATCCGCTTAACAAGCCTGATTGAGGTGTCAGGAGCACTCAGGGTTGTCCCGACTGTATTGGCTGCAAAGCCTGTCCAAGAAGGAGATGCCGGGAAGGGCATTGAAGAACGGCTGATCTTCGAAAAAGGCAAAATTGTCCATCCGCAACTGACCGTGGCCATGAATGATGAAAGCCTATATGGTTATATAATTGCCAACCAAAAGAGCCCAATCATAAGCAAGCACAGCGTGTCATATCCTGAAGGGATGACCTTCACCTTTGAGTCTAATCGTCCCGAAGTTGTTGCAGTCAACGGTGATCAGATCATTACTGTTGCCCCGGGTGTTGCCACCATCACTGCCACAGCCACATATAACGGCGAGTCGGTGTCAACTGACTTTGTCGTATACGTTGCCTCAACTTCGTATGTAGACGGGATTTTAGTGGATGGAGAACTGATCCCTGATTTCAGGGACACCACCCTCAACTATCAGGTTGAGCTGGCCAGCGGTGATCCAATTCCCCAAATAGATGCTGTTTCGGATAACGAAGATCTCATCATCACCGTAACCCAGGCAGATCACGTTCCCGGCGTGGCCACCATTGAGTCATACAACACCTATAGCGGAGAAACTTTGATCTACCGCGTTGGATTCGGTATGGTGCCTGAACCAACCAGGTTTGCCGACGGTTTGGATGCTGCGATGGCTGCGGGATGGGCATTCATCAATGGCAACGAGAATGTGGAATGTAGTGAAAAAGGCCTGACCATCATTGCGGAACAAGGTGCTTTCGGAACTGAGATCCCTCCGAAAAATATCTTTGCTCAGCCGGCTCTTGGCGACTGGGTTATCCAGACAAAGGTTGAACTATCGGAGAGAATATCAGAAAATGGTCAACAAGCAGGTTTGATCGTCTACGACGATGACCAGAACTATATCACTTATGCTCTTGAAAGAGTTACCCGTTTTTCCTGGTGGGGCGCGATAAGTTCCAATGTCTTGCGTGTAAACTGCGTTGCTGCCGGTTATGCAAGTGAGATTGGTTCTGTTAATATGGAGACTGACAGCATCTATCTCCAAATTGTCAAGCAGGGCAATGTCTATTCCTTCAGATATTCAGAGAACGGCGAAGACTGGTCCGCTTTCGCCGACAGGGCCAATATTAATCTGGCATTGTCGCAGATTGGTATGTGGGCTAACAAGGGCCTGGAAGCAACCATTGATTTTACGGCAACATTTGATGGCATTGACGTGTTTGAAGTGGCGGAATTGTACCCAAGGCTGGCTGAGATTAGTATTGATGGAGAGACTTTGGGGAATTTCGAGCCGGATCAATTTGCCTATAACTTCGAAATTACTGAAGAGGCCACCAACGTCCCGGTAATCGACGCTACACCAGCGCATGAACATCATCTGGTAACCATCGAACAGCTGGCAAAACCAGCAGGCCAGGCGGTGATCAAGGTTGCTTCAGGGGCAGAGGCAGTGACGTACACAGTTAACTATAACTACGCACCTGTCTCCGACTACTTTGCTGATGGCACCATCAGCGAACGCTGGGAAATCTTAAAAGAAGATACTTCCGCTTACAGGTTGGTACCAGGTATGGGGATCGAGATGCCGACTCAAGCAGGGGACATCTATTCAACTGGCGGCAGCTGGCATAATGTCTTCGTGATGCCGGCGATGGGAAACTGGGAAGTTGTTGCAAAGGTTTTCTATCCCCATAAACCAAAGGCTAACTACCAACAGGCTATGCTGTTGGTATGGCAGGGTGAAGACAACTATATCCGCCTAAACTGCCAGCAAGAGGCCTTGAGGATAGAGCCGGGCGTCGAGCTTAACGGTGCTTTTGGTGGCCACGGTTTAAGTCAAGCATTTGCCGAAGCCAGCGAAGACGGTACTGTAACCATCTACTTCAGGATCGAAAAGAGCGGATTGACTTACCATGCAGCATTCTCCCAAGATGGATTGAACTACACTAGCCTTGGTACAGTAGAGAACATTGATTTTGCCAATCCCAAAATCGGGCTGTTTGCCGCTCAGAACAGCTCTGCAGAGCCGATGCATGTTTACTGGGAGTATCTAACCCTGACAAGTTACAACGGGGTTGTTCAGAGAACCTATGCCGAGATGCTGCAGGATGCGGTCCAAAACGTTCTCGAATATATTGTGAAAGAGATCCCGCCTGAAATTCGCGATGATATCGAGATAGCTGTACCGCATGGATATTCTGTAGTGTTCAGCTCCAGTGATCCTGGTGTGATCGCTTCTGACGGCTCGGTTACACCACAAGACAAGAGGGTTGACTTGACCGTTACTGTCTCAGACGGTGTGAGGAGTGCCACCTCTGAGGTTATCAGTGTCAAGGTGTTGCCGCTCTCTTGACTCTAGCCAATTGGTAAATAGCTAGAAAAGCCAAGCTCAGATCTGGTTTCGCCACCGTCAGAGCTTGGCTTTTTATTATAATGATTTATCTACGTCAGGATAAAAGTGCTCTTTTATCTTCTGATCGTCAAGGTCTTGAGCCCGCCTCACAAAATGATCCACCGTCTGCTGTGGCCGGTAGGCGTCCCACCAATTGCACTGCAACAGTATTGGAAACGCGATTGTATCCCTCGAGGCCGACTGCCTGGTCCAGAAGATAGGCATAGTCTTCATCACGCTTGTTGAAGAAGTAGGTTCTCTTAAACGACAGATGACCAAATTGCAGGTACA
>JAAYNP010000052.1 GCA_012520795.1 Bacillota bacterium | reverse complement strand
GTGCTTCCTGGTCAGATACAGTGACATATTCCGCCCGCTTAGTAGCATGGTAGAAGCTGTGCTCCGGGCCTACGCCTGGATAATCCAGGCCTGCCGCTATCGAGCTGGTAGTCTCCGGTTCCCCGTTTTGATCAATGATTACATAACAGCGGAATCCATGAATCACCGCAGGGCTGCCGTGGGTAATCGCTGCCGCGTTCTCGCCAACCTTCGTGCCCTTTCCGCCGGGTTCCACGCCAATGAACTTAACCTCGCTGTCGCGGTAAAATGGGGCAAACAGGCCAATGGCGTTGCTGCCCCCTCCCACACAGGCGACCAGATAATCAGGATAACGTCCAAACTGCTCAAGAGCCTGCGTTTTGGTCTCTTCCCCGATCACTGCCTGAAAGTCACGGACAATGTCCGGGTATGGATATGGCCCAACAGCAGAACCCAACATATAGTAGGTATCACGGTAATTCGCCGCATAGTCCTCTAAAGCCGCATCAACAGCTTCTTTCAACGTACGGTTGCCGAATTTCACCGGGACAACCTCTGCCCCCAAAAGTTCCATCCGAAAGACATTCAAGGCTTGGCGCCTGGTATCTTCCTCTCCCATGTAGACGACACAATCCATACCGAAAAGCGCACACACAGTCGCTGTGGCAACTCCATGCTGCCCTGCCCCTGTCTCGGCAATCACCCTTTTGATACCCATCCGCTTGGCCAGCAAAACCTGGCCGATGACATTATTGATTTTGTGGGCACCGGTGTGATTGAGATCCTCCCGTTTCAGGTAAATCTGGGCTCCGCCAAGATTCTCGCTCAGGCGGCGGGCATGGTACAGTGGGCTCGGGCGGCCCACATAGTGCTTCAGGTAATAGTTCAGCTCCTCGTAGAATTCAGGATCGGCTTTTGCCTTTAAATAGGCTTCTGCCAGGTAATCCAGGGCTTCCTTCAAGGCATCGGGGACAAACTGCCCGCCGAACTCTCCAAAATACCCTGGTCTCTGCTGATCCTTTACCCCGTCCACACCACTCTGCTCAACTCCACTCAACTCGACTCTGTTCAACTCAGCTTTGCTCATCTCATCTCTCCTCTGCTATTCTTGTTCTAAAAGCTTTTCCCGATATTACTTTGCCACAAAACCACAAAATCCTGCAAGTCTGTAAAACTTGGGCTGCGGCCATGGCGGACATAAAAACCGGAGCTTGCCGATGCCAAAGCCAGGGTCTCCGCCAGCGGAAGCTTCAACAGCATCCCTAGACAAAAACCGGCATTGAAATTGTCCCCTGCACCGGTGGTTAATTTTGGCTTTTCACAATAAGGGCCGGAGACTGCCGCCAGTTCTTGATCGCACACAGCCGCACATGCCCTGACTGAATGCACCACAACACCCCACAGCCTAAGGTTTCTGCTCAAAGCTTGAGTTATTTCACCCAGTGCCCTTTCTTCGCAAGGCTGGAGCAGCTCAATCTCCATGGCCTTGGCAACTTCAGCGGCTTCTTTAAGATTAAGCCCTAAAACAACCCGGTAATACCTGGAAAATCTCCGCAAGAACTCCATTGCCTGCTTGATATCTTCTTTACTTCGCTTTTCCGGGTCCGCCAGATCAACAAAGAGATAAGGCTGTTTTGTAAACTCTACGGTTCCCAGAAACTGATACAGCTTCTCCCACAGATCATTCATGTACGGTGTCATGGTCCAGTTCACAGTCACTACCAGATCCGCTTCCGCGAACAATTCTCTCAGCATCTCCAGGCTTAAGCCTGCAGTCAGGTTTTCCCAGGTAATCTCGTTAAGGGAGGTCAGCTTACCAAGCAGGATCTTGCCGTCAAGAAATTCCACTGCATCTGTCCGGCCGGGATTGGCAAAAGACACCACATACCTGCAGCGCTGGACAAATTCATGAAAGGTGGGATCGATCTCAGGTGTCCCCAGAGCCCCCAAATAGGAAACCTGCTGCCCGGTTGCGGCCAAGGCGTTGGCCATAATCGGCCCGTTGCCGCCAATTTTGACAAGTTTTGGCACCAACTCAATATTGGTACTCAGGCCGGCACTGCGCAGAATCCTTTCTCCAAACTGGGTTATGGTCTCAAGCCGATCGTAGCTGGAAACGGAATAGCGTTTGTTCACTACCTCAATGATTTGATCCACAAACCCGTCAAACCCAGCAGTGATCCGGAAACAGAACCCGGCAGATTTAGCCTGCAGGGAACTGGACAACTGCTGAAGCGTAAGCGCCAAGCTCTCAGTATTCATAGCTACCTACCTCTGCTGTTTTTTAATCAATCAGGAAAATGACTGCAAAACGTGCCAGGAAATCATAAGCCGCCAATGCCTGCAGAATCTGGTCAGCGGCTTCATCGCTGATGATCACGCTGGTCCTGGCCGGTTCCACCACCCCGGCCGCCTTGACAACCAATGGGACTGCCAAGGGGTAATCTGGATCCACGGCAACCCGATCCAGAAGCTCAGGCGTAAGCTCATTGCCGTAGCCAGCCAAACCCACATGCTGCAGGAAGTCATAAGTTGCCGATATCCCGCCGTAAATCAGCTGGCCCGATTCCGACCAGATCCGGGGACTCATGCCCCGGCCCACACCCAGCCCTCTGGCATCAACCACCAGACCGGTGTATACTTGCCCGTAGGTGGCGATCCGCTCTTCCCAAAACTGGCGGATTGCTGTCAGGCTCGTATCAACCTGCGTTATTTTCAAAGCGTCCCACCAATAACTGGCTTCCTGATCGGCACTGAGGCACAGATATGCTTCTGCAGCATTGTCAGGAACGAAGAACTCGATTCCCACATTATACCAGCGATTGGGAATACCAAGCCCGCGCTGCACTGCAGATTGGCCGATCTGTTCTCCATCACCGCCGTACAGTTCAATGACCAGGGTAACAATTGCATTCGGTTCACTGGCTTTCAGATCCAAAGCAATCCGATAGCTGGCATTGGCCTCAAGGCGCAGGCGCTGCCGATACGGTTGTTCCGGGCCTACCGGCAGAAGTGCTCCCTGGGCTGAAACTGTCTGGGCAACCATCCCTGTCAGGCACAACAGGGCAAGTATTACAATACCGACTCGCGGGGACACAGCCACGCCTCCCTTCCTTACTTTTATTCGCCCCTCCGGGCAAGTTTCCTTTCCACTGACAAGATTCACCATTATTGACAGGGGCTGCATCTGATGTTAAGGTTTATGTGTCTAACTGATATTAGTTAGGGTGTTGTATGCAATGCGGAACCATTTACAACAATTCGCTACTGCAACTGTGATCGTGGCTGCCCTGATCTTCAGCGGCTGCTCCTTTTCGCTGCTGCCCGGTTCTGATTCGGTGATTGGCGGCGATCCAAGGTCGGATCCCGGATCTGAACCCGGCGCAAGCCCCAGCCCTGATCCCGGCTCGGATCCATCTCAACCAGGCCCCGGCCACATAGTCCCGCTGACAGACGGGTTTGACTTCCCAGTGGGAGACCGCAACGGCAAAGGTTGGGGCGTCACCGGATATGGCTTTCTTGAATGGAGCAATTACAGCGGCACATGGCATCCCGGTGAGGACTGGAACATGTACGGTTCTCCCATGGCTGATCTGGGCAAACCTGTCTACGCTGTGGCCAACGGCATTGTGCGGTTCTCCGGTTTCAACTCTACCCAGGGCAACATCATTATGGTTGAACACCATCTGCCTGATGGGAGCACAGTTTGGTCCCAGTATGCCCACCTGCAGCAGCGGTGGGTAGCGGAAGGGGAGATTGTTGGGCGCAGACAGATTATTGGCACAGTTGGGCGGGGCCCAAACAACACCTTTTCACCTCACCTGCATTTTGAAATCAGGATCAAATATCTACCGCAAAACGGCTGGCCCCGCACAAACGGCCAGGCCTGGCCCAAATCCAAAGTGTTGGAATACTATGCGGATCCTACAGTGTTCATCAACTCCCACAGACCCGAAACTTAACCTGCCTTTTTTTGCTGCCTTGGCGTATAATATAGGAGAGGGCAAAAAGGAGGCAGCTGACTGTGAAGTTGATCAAAGATTACCTCATGGCTGATTTGACATCGCTGGGAGTGGGCGGGCCTGCTGACTTGCTGTGCAAACCCGAATCCATACCGGAAATTCAGGCCGCCCTTAAATATGCTCGAGAGCATAACCTGCCTGTGACAATTATCGGCTATGGTTCAAACCTGTTGGTTACCGATAAGGGCATTCGCGGCCTTGTTATCCAGCTGGCTGAGAATTTTGCCAAAGCTGCTGTCTCCGGTACGAAAATCAGGGCTGCAGCCGGATGCCTTTTCAGTTCACTCAGCAAATTGGCCTGTCATCACAGCCTGACGGGATTGGAATTTGCCGTAGGGATACCCGGCAGCCTTGGCGGCGCCATTTACATGAATGCAGGAGCTTATGGTGGTGAAATTGGGCCGCTGATCGAGGAAATCACCTGGGTGACTGAGGACAAAACCGGGGTCTGGAGCAAGGCTGATTTCAACTACAGTTACCGCCACAGCCGCGTCCAGACCGACAAAGTAATCGTGGTGGAGGCGGTTATTCAGCTCAAACCCGGCAACAAAAAGGAGATTCTGGAGAAAATGAAGGAACTGCAGGCAAAACGCCACGAACTCCAGCCGCTGGATCAACCAAGTGCCGGCAGCACCTTTAAACGCCCGCCGGGCCTTTATGTTGGCCCCATGATTGAAGGGGCCAACCTGAAAGGGTACAAGATCGGCGGTGCGCAGGTGTCCCCCAAACACGCCGGGTTCATAGTCAACACCGGAGGCGCCACCGCCCAGGATGTGTTGGACTTAATCGCCCATATTCAAAAAACCATCAAAGACATGTATGATGTGGATCTCCAGCCAGAACTGCGGATTGTAGGGGAAAAATAAACATCAAAAACCAGACCCAGTCTGGTTTTTCCTTATTAATAGAAAAATGGCGGAACCGACGGGACTTGAACCCGCGATCTCCGGCGTGACAGGCCGGTATGTTCACCAACTACACCACGGTTCCCCATTGGTGCGGAAGAAGGGACTTGAACCCTTACGAGATTGCTCCCACAAGGCCCTCAACCTTGCGCGTCTGCCAGTTCCGCCACTTCCGCAATAGCTTTGGAGCCGATGACCGGACTCGAACCGGTGGCCCCTTCCTTACCATGGAAGTGCTCTACCTGCTGAGCTACATCGGCACTGATACTTTACTGGAGCGGTAGACGAGTCTCGAACTCGCAACCTTCGCGATGGCAACGCGATGCTCTACCAATTGAGCTACTACCGCTGGTGGGCGAAACAGGACTCGAACCTGTGGCCCCCTGCATGTGACGCAGATGCTCTACCAGCTGAGCTATTCGCCCGGCAATTACAAAGTATATCAGGTACTTAGGCAAAAGTCAATACCCTGTAAGAAGGCATTGCGGGCTTGTCTAACAACTGCCTCGAATGCAAATTTTTGCAGGATCAATGACTCTATCCGTACCATGACTACATTCCTTACAACTATAAACCCAAGTACACGGGATTGTACGTGACGACCGATGGTGAAAAGAACTAAAGTTTGTTAACTTACCACGATTTCCCCAGGCTCGGTCAAACAAAGAGCGGCTTGCAGTTCAAGCCGCCCTTTTTTAATTACACTTCAGAACCTGTAGCTTCGAGGTATCAATCACCAAATCCGCCTGCTCCCGCACCCCGAAGTGGCTGAAATATTCATCTTCCTTCGGGATCCACTCCGTGATGAACCGTTCCAGAAGCTCTTCCCCGCTGCGCCGGCGGATCCGCTCCAACTGGATATCCTTTGCGACCGTCATAAAAATCTTGAGGTGATAGTGCCCGATCAGCGCAGGGTGCATACTGTAGACTCCCTCGACGATGTTCACAGGTTTGGGAGCCACCCGGACCCAACCGGCCAACCTGCCCAGCCGGCAGTCAGATATCTGATAGGAAAAACCATCAGCCAAACTGATCTTTTCCAAGACCTCCGCTTTGAACCGTTCATAGTCCACATTGCCGCCTGTTTCCGCAAGCCTGGCCTCGGTTCGCTGCCGGGACTGGAGGAAGAAATCATCCATGTGGAACAGATTGGCATCGTAATGATTCCGGAGCCGTTCGGCCAGTTCCGTTTTACCGGCGCCGCTGTTTCCGTCAATCGCGATGATGACCAATGGGTTCTCGGTTATCAACCGATCAAGGCGTTTGAACAGCTGGAGGTAATGTTCTTTTGCAACTGGCATACACACCCTCCTTTTGAGGCCCCTCTAAACCTTGATGCTCTTCCATTTGCCGGAATTATAGCGCAGCAGTATCAATGCTGAACGTAAGACCTGGTCGGTGACTAAGGCAATCCAAGCCCCCATCAGGCCCCATTGAAACACATTGATATTGATCATCGCCAAACCCGGCCTGATTAGCAGTACCGTAATAAATATGATGATGGCAATAGCTCGTGTATCACCAGCACCGCGCAGGGCACCGGCAAGGATAAACTGGGAGGACTGGAACGGCTGGGTAAGCGCCACCAGCTTCAAAATCCTGGCACCCATGGTAATCACTTCCTCTTCCTTGGTGTACCAGGAGACGATCTGCCTGCCAAAGAAAAAGAAAGTGATGCCCAACAAAACCGAGACCATCATGCCCAGCATCCTGGTCCGCCTGGCGTATGCCTGGGCCATATCCGGCCTTTTCTTGCCCAGGCTTTGCCCAACCAAAGACGTTGCAGACACAGCAAACGCCTGCCCGTTCATGAACGATAAGGCTTGAATATTCATCCCGATCTGATGGGTGGCATAAGGCACCGTTCCCAAGGAAGCCACTGTCTTGACAAACATAATGGCACCAGCCCGCATCAGCAGTTGTTCGATCATGGCTGGAAATCCTATACTGACTATGCTTTTCATAGTCTTGAATTCAGGCTTGAAGCCTGCCCGGGGCTGCAGGTGAATATAGTGCCTCCCCCGGAGCACGACGATCAAGGCCATCACAAACGCAACCGTCTGCCCAATTACAGTTGCCAGGGAAGCCCCGGCCACCCCCCATCTGGGAAAACCGAACTTACCGTAGATCAAAATGTAGTTGAACACCACATTGGCAACATTTGAGATCAAGTTGTAAGTCATTGTGATCCGGGAACTGCCAACGCCCCTCAGTGCAGCGGTAAAGGTGCTGGTCATGGCCAAAAACACAAAACCGGCCATCTGGATTTTCAAATAAATGGTGCCGCCGGCTAAAGTCTGTTCGTCTGCTGCACCCATGAATCTAATCAGCGTTTCAGAATAAACAAAACCGACAACGGCTGCTATAGTCCCGAAAATCGTTGTCAGCAAAAGCGCCTGGCGCAAAACCCGGTTTGCCCGTTCAGGATCGCCAGCCCCTTTAGCCCGGGCAATTAAGGCTGTCGCTCCCACATTCATGGCCATAAACATTGTGGCCATCAGAAACTTAGGTTGAACCGTCAAACCAACGGCGGCAATCGCCCATGGCCCGAGCTGTCCAACCATCATCATATCGGCCATCGATGTCAGCTGTGTCAGTGTAAACTCGACAAACGCCGGCCAAGCAATCCGCACCACATCTTTATAAAGCATTTTTGAGCTTACGTCCGGAGGCAATTGCTTGCTTACCCTGCTGTACTGGCCATAGTCGTTGGTGTCATCGCCCCGTTCAACCAAATCCAGAGCCAGCTTCACTTGTTTTTCTGCACCAGATTGCTGATTAGTTTCCATCGCATCCATATCCTTTATAAAATATTCAACTATAAACCCTTAGAATATATTATAGCACCTGCCCCGGCCAAAGTCTATCGGGCAGGCCCTTAAAGGCTGCCAACTAAGCTTGGATCACCTGCCTCGGCAGCATCCAGCACTGAACCCACAGCACTATCCACAAGCTGCGGTGAAATCGGGATCGGCATATTTTCCAGTTTCATCCGCAGCTGCGGTTCTTTTGCTGCTGTCAGAATCCGCACCCGATGCCCCTCGCCAAAGCCGGGCAGGTCTTTTAAGGCAATGGGCAGCCCAAACTTGAGCAGGAACTGCTGCATGCCCTTGGCAACTGCCAAGGCCAACTCCCTTCCAGACAGATGCCCCGGATCCTGCTTGATCAGCCCATGATCAGCATATATCCTGCCAAGCGCCTCCAGTTGAGGCTCAATTGCTGATGCGAATAAAACCGCATAGTATGGGTTAAGCATGCCGCAGGCCCGGCCGTGGCTGGCAATGTCCACCAGCGAAAAGCTGTTCAAATGCGGGCCGTTGGTACTGCCGATCATAATCGCCAAGGCGCCCAAATCTGTTGCCAGCCCAATGGCTTTGCGGCCTTCCCGGCTGCCGGGATTTGCCTGCACAATCTCGGCACCCTGGAGCAGCAGAGGCAACCCTGTTCTGATCAGTTCCTCAACCACCGGATATCGTTCTGCATCAGCGGCTTTGATCCCAAAAAACACTTCCACAAGATGGCTCATCCCATCCATAATCCCGTCAAACGTGACGTCAGTGTCAACGGAGATTGTCACATCGTAATCAAACAGTGCCCGGGCAGGCATCAGTGCTTCGTCCACGATCAGCTTCTTTTGTCCTTTCGCCAAATCGGTCACATTGGCGTACTTTGTCAGGTGAGCCCCGGAACCGGCAGCAGTCTGCACCGCAATTGTCGGAACTAAGCTGCCGCGTTCCCGTTCCAGAGCTTCACTCACCAATCCGGTGCCAAAAAAGCGTTCAACCCCTCCACCAAGGCTGGCTGCGGCGACTGCCGCTTTTACTGCATCGATGGTACTGCCGCCGCCTACGGCTACCACCACATCCGATTTAGTCTGCCGTATCTCACCGGCTATCCGGTGGACATCTTCCACAGGAGTATTTGGCTGTGCCCCCAAGGTAGAATTGACAAGCAATCCCTCGGTTTTTAGGCTTTGAACCACCCGCTGTAGAACGCTCCGGGTATGAGCGGTATTCCCCACAACCAGGGCATTCTCCCCCAGATCCGCAGCAATTGGCCCAACTCTGTCCAGCACACCTGATCCAAACACATACGCTGTTTTCTGAAAACTGGCAAGCAGTTCTTCAGCTTTCGTTACCAATCCTTGATCCATCCTGTCTTCCTCCTGGTTTAACAGTTGCCCAGATAGACGTACTCCAGTTCCATTCGGGCAAGATCCGCCAGTTTGTGCAGTGCACTGACATCTGTAGGAGTTTGATCCTGGTATTTGTACCGGGGGAAAAACCGCGTCAGATGCAGGGGTATGTCCCTCCTGACACCAGCCAGCCAGCGAGCCAGCGCCTGGATCTCAGCCTCAGTGTCATTCTCCCCGGGAATGACCAAGGTCGTAACCTCGACATGGCAGTATTCCGCCGCCAAGGTAATAGCCCGCTTCACCGTCTCCAGATCGCCACCGACTTTCCGGTAAAACTGATCGTTAAAAGCCTTGAGATCAAAATTGACAGCATTGATCAGCGGCAGGAGCTTCTCCAGCGGCTCCCGGCAGCAGTAGCCGTTGCTCACCAGCACATTGTGCAAGCCATACTCATGGGCCAGTTCTGCACAATCATAGACAAATTCATAGCCCACCAACGGCTCATTATAGGTGTAGGCAATTCCAACATTGCCCCTGCTTCTAAGTTCCAGCGCCAGCCGCACCACCTGTCTGGGTGAGAGTTCCCGCCAACCCACTCCATTTTTGGTGGCTGTGGAGATTTCCCAATTCTGGCAAAAGGGGCAGCGCAAATTACAGCCAAAACTGCCGATTGAAAGAATCATGCTTCCCTGGTGAAAATGATACAGCGGCTTCTTCTCAATCGGATCCAAGGCCAGAGATGTAATCAGGCCGTAATTAATGGCTTTGATCAGACCGCCAACGTTTCCCCGGGCCCGGCACAGGCCGACCTGGTTTGGCCCCAGGCGGCAGCGATGCGGGCATATTTCACAGACTGCCTTGTTCACGTATGGCGCACCACCTCAAAGCGGGAAATCTGATATGGCTCATCAGGTGCAATCCCCGCCTTCAAACAAGCAATTCGCAGCTGTTCTTCAGCCGTATCAACACCATCCAGATCAGGCAGCAGCAACCCGCGCCTTCTTCCCGCACTGACAATCACTCCATACCGCTTGGGATCCAACTGCTCCTTTGATTCCACCGGCTCAGGGTCGCCAAGAACATCCACTTTGTACTCCAAATAGGGCAGTTCATCTTCACTGACAGGAGCAAAGCGGGGGTCCTCCATGCCGGCACTGACTGCATTGCGGATGATCTCTTCAGCCACACACCCGGTAGTGGGAGCGATGGTCCCGATGCATCCTCGCAGCTGTTCGCCGACATGCAGTGAAACAAACACGCCCGCCCGCCTTGTCAAAAGCTCACGGCTCAGCCCATCCGGCTTGGGCAGCATGCGACGGTGCCTGACGTAATTCTCCAATGCCATTCGAGCCAGCGCCACATACTCATCTTCGCCGCACTTTGCTCCGCTTTGAGCATGTTCCTGCCCTGTGTTGCTGCCGGTTATCTGAAAAGCAGCAACAGCGTACCCTACCCCAAATGGCCCCTCATAAGAGAGGAGCCTTGGATCGATTGCCTTGCCCTCCAACGCTCCGGCAAGCATGACAAACGGCCTTAGGCCGCACTCGGCAGCAGCCTGGCAAAAGGATTCGCTTAAGTCCAAAAGCTGATGCAGATTACCTGTGCGCATGACGTCAGTTACTCTCTGATCAAAAGCAGGCCCTTCTTCTGCAAACCCGTAGGGCCCATCTTCCTTTAGCTTGTGGGACAGATCGCCGCTGGCAACCACCACAATCCGTTTGCCTGCAACCTCCGCCGCCCGGGCAATCAACTCTCCAAACCGGTAGTGCACCGATAATGGTAATCCTGAAATCGAAATCCTGACAGCTTTGTAATCATTGCAGTACAGATTGATGAAGTAAAGGGGAATCATACTGCCGTGATCAAGCCTTGGATTCCGCTCCCCATCTGTGCCTGCCGGAATGCCCTGTTGTTCACTTAAGCGTTCCAGCTGATCTGCAAATTCCTGATCGTAATCAACGTTGATTTGCACTTGAGGGCTGCCGAACATCCCAAAGTCCCCTACCGCCGCCCTACCGGGGGAAATGTGGATATAATCTGCGTATGCTACCGAATGGGGCGTTAAAATCACAATCGTTTCCGGCCTGAGCGCAGCAACCGCCTTGCCAATTGAATGATAGCCATCGATGGTGGCTTGGATTTTCTGTTCCTGGCCCCTGCCAATCTGTGGTATGATCAATGGGGGGTGCGGAACGATAAAACCACCAACAAGTGCCATTACTGATTCCTCCCTTTAGGTATTTGCATGCAGGCTGATCCATGCCTGCTTGTCGATACACATGGCCTTGTTATATCTCATTTCTATGCAAGGTTGATTATTCCTTGATATCAAACAGAATCATCAGGAGAGGGTATTGCATGGTTAGTCTGCCTTTAGGGGATTTAGTGGAAGCGTATTTTTTGCAGAGGCTTAACCGGTTCATGATCCGCTGCCGTCTGGTGCTACTTCTCTAACGATGGGTTTTCCCGTTCCATGAAAATCACATCGTGAACCTTGCCGTCAGGATCTGTCCAGAAATCTTTCTCGAACCGGGTTTCCTTAAAACCCAGCTTCTTATACAGGTTGTATGCCCGCAGATTGTCCGCCAGAGTATCTAGTTCGATCTTCTTGAGCTGAAAACAGTCAAACAGGTAATCCATGAAAACCCTCAGAGATTCAAATCCGTACCCCTTGCCCTGGTAATCCAACTCACAAATTTTGATCCCCACCAGGCATGTGCCCTGCTCCAGATCAAGCCGCCCATAAGCCAGCTCGCCTATGGGCTTGTAATCGTTTTCCAGATCGACTATCACATACAGCCGTGCATGCCGCTTCGAATCCGGATCATTCACTTCTTCAGCAAAACGGCGCTCCAATTCTGCCTCTGTTACGCCCAGCCCTTTGGAAAACCCGACTGCCGCCATCAATTCACCGTCATTCCACCACCTGGCGAACACCGGCACATCGTCAAGCGTTAGGTTCCTGATGCCGATCCTTTTACCTTGAGCGATCAACTCCATCGAAATCTATCCTTTCCGACATTTTCCAAAAAGAGGCTGCTGTGATCCACCGCAGCCTCTTTTATGTTTTCCTGCTGCTTCCGGTTACTAAATCTGGCTCGGAGTCAGTGCCTGATTGTAAATCTTCAGTTCATCCAGCATCCCAATAAACGGTGTATCCCACCAGTTGACAGCCAGTGCAAATATCGTCTTTTCAGCTCCACTGAACACATCCGGGAAGTTGGAGCCGGCAAACTTCTCGGTGCCGTCAAGAAAGACTCTGACGTAACCGCCATCCACGGAAACGACCAAATGAGTCCATTCGTTGAGCGGAATAGCCTCCCCACAGATTGCATCATACCATTCCACATTGCCGGACCAGAGCATCGTATCGCCCCCTGACCAACCGGACGGCACAATGCTGATCCACTTGCTGTCGTTGGCCCCTCCAAAGAAGGCTGTGGTATGCATGGTAAGAGCTTCAGGTTTAATCCACAAGGAAATGGTATATGTATTTCCATCAATCAAACCAGACGGCAGCAGCACTCCTTGACTGCCGTCGAATTTAACAGCCTGGCCTTCAACACCTTCGCCATAGCTGACGGAGTAATGCTCTTCACCTCTTGTTTCAGTCACCAGGCCTACGCTTTCCCCTATTAGAGTGCCGATCAATTCACCGACAGCGAAGTTCGCGGTTGAGTCCTCCAAGTTTCCTTCGAAAGCGAAATGGGCTACCAAGCCCTTTCCACCCGCTCCCTGATCAACCGCTGCGCCCTCCTCATCTTGAGCGCAACCTGTTGCGAAAACAACCAGTAATACCACCAATACTGTCAACAACAGACTTCTACGCATTAATTCTCCCCTCCTCATTCTTGGCTGTATGATTCAGCCTGTTATTTAATTCTGCATATTCTTTAAAATCCCTACTGCATTTTGAGTGTTGAATCCGCGCCGGCGCTTAACGCTCGTAATCCCTCCTGCCGAACTGATCATCCCCCATCCAAATGAAAACAAGGGCTAAGGCCAGCATTACTAACACTTGCCCTGCCGGCATCGTTTCCAATGGGACATTGGGAATATGGCCGAATGGTGTCAGCTTCACCAGCCATTCTGGAGCCTTGATCAGCCGCCCAAGGTAGAGAACTGTGAATGTATAACCCAAATACGCCCAGATCAACCCGGTATACCGCGGCAAAAACCCGATCAGTAAAGCGGCGATGCCGACATAAATCCAGATAGCCGGCACATAAGACACGGCTCCCTTAAACAAAGGCCAAAAAGCAAAGGGAGATTCCATAACAGAAGAAGCGGCCATCCATAAACCCAGTGCCGCCAGTACCTGCATCAGCACAGCCACCAGAAGGCTGATGATCACATAGCCGCGGAGCAGTTCGCCTTTGGAGACTGCCCGGGCAAGCAGATGCTCCAAGCGGGAGGCCTTTTCTTCACCCCGCAGTTTCAACGTCATTAGCAATGCCGGAACCGCCGCAAACATGGTCATTATCAGCAGAAGCAGGGCTGTGAACTGATCCGTCAAAGAAAACCCCGGAATGGCCGGCAGCATGCCTCTGATCATCTCACTGGATTCAAAGAACTTGTCAAGGTCAGCAAACACTGAGCCGTAGGCCAGGCCCAAAAACAGCATCGCCACAGCCCATCCCGCAAGCATCGGTTTTTGCAGCCTGACGGCTAATCCCCATGTGCTCCGCAGTAAACGTCCAGCTCTTGCTGGACCGGGTTTGGCGGCGATCAAACCTGCCCCCAAATCCCGCATCAAGTTAAGCACAAACGCCAAGGCCCCTATAAAAACCGATGCTCCCAGCATCAGAAGGATCGGCCACCAATAGTCGTTAACATAAACCTGGCACCGCAGCACCAATCCCAAAGGCGACACCAGGGAAAGGGCTTCCTTGCTTATATCGCCAACAGCCCGCAGCAGGTAAGCGATGCCCAGAAAACCAAAACTCAAGCCCAATGCTGCCCGGCTTGTCTCTGTAACTTGAGCAAACAACACCGTAACCGCAGCAAAGAATAGCCCTGTTGCCGCCAATACTGCGCCGTATAAAACCGAGCCGGCGAAACCCATCGATTCGATTCGCAGCGCCGCCAAACCCAAACCCACAACCAGACCGACAGCCAGGTTGGTAAGGGATAAAACCAGAAACACCGCGCCAGCATTGGCCAGTTTGCCCACGGGCAGCGACCGGATGATCTCAATGCGCCCGCCCTCCTCGTCCCGCCTTGTGTGGCGAACGGCTTCTGTAATATTCATGATTGCCGCCGCAATTGCAGTAAACAAAAGCATATGATGGGCAAACATGGGGCCGATTGTATAATCCGCCAAACCATACCCTGGGCCGGCCATGGCAATTAACGCCGGATTGCTCATGGTTTCACTCATGATCATCCGTTCCAGTTCGGTAGGGAACAGCCCGGGATAAGCCAGCGCCACCAGGATGGTAGTCAAGGCAATCCCGGCAATCCAGACGGGGATCCGGGCCCGATCCCGCCGCCAAACCAGACGGGCCAGGGCGAAGGTACCCGCCCACGACTGTGTCTTCAGAAGCACCGGCCTAGGCACGATCATTCCCCCCCGCATGGTAGTGGTGCATGAACAAGTCCTCCAGGGTGGGAGGCCTGCTTTCCAAAGCTGCCACATCATATTGGCTGATGTGTTTCAGCACTTCACCGATTTGGCCTGTGTCCACCTGGAGCCGGTACTGAAACGGCGGGCCGGACTGGGAACTCTCCACGCTGTGTACTCCCCCAACCCCCTCCAAACCCTGGACTGGCTGCCTGGTTTCCACCTGCACAACTGTCCTGGTTAAATGCCGCAATTCATGCAGGGTGCCGGTTTCAATAACCTTCCCCTGGCGGATAATACTTACCCGGTCACAGAGTTGCTCCACCTCGGACAGAATGTGGCTGGATAGAAACACCGTTTTTTTGGCAGCTTTGATCTCCCGGATGCATTCCTGAAAAACCCTTTCCATCAGCGGATCCAATCCGGATGTAGGCTCGTCCATAATATAGAGGTCAGCCTCGGTGGCAAAGGCAGCGATCAGGGCCACCTTTTGCCGGTTGCCTTTTGAGTATGTACCGCACTTTTTGGACGGGTCGAGATCGAAACGCTGGATTAGTTCTTGGCGGTAACTTTGATCAATCGCCCTGTCTTTCCCCCGCAGCCTGGCCAGGAAATCGATCACTTCGCCTCCGGTCAGGTTTGGCCAGAGATTGACCTCGCCGGGTATATAGGCTATCCGTTTATGGATCTCCACAGCATCGTTCCAGGCATCTTTACCAAAAATCCCGGCGGTGCCCCGGGTGGGCCGCAAAAGGCCGAGCAAAATCCTGATTGTCGTTGTTTTGCCGGCGCCGTTGGGCCCGATGAATCCGTATACTTCGCCTTGGCCAACCTCCAGGTTGACCCCATCAAGGGCAGTCAAGCTGTCAAACCGCTTTGTCAGGTTTTTAACCTCGATTACTGCCATTATTGACCTCCTCACCCTTATTGGGGTTCCACCCCCACTACCCGGCTGATCATAATCCCCCTGATTGAATCGAGTTTCGCCTGCGCGGATTTCTTATCCGGCTGCCTGATGGAATAAT
Source organism: Bacillota bacterium (assembly GCA_012520795.1). Taxonomy (GTDB): domain Bacteria; phylum Bacillota; class Limnochordia; order Darwinibacteriales; family DTU012; genus DTU012. The sequence goes on along the minus strand of JAAYNP010000052.1, from coordinate 10,748 downwards.
AGACTTTAAGCTTAGGTTCAGTCCCCGAAGGCCTTACGGCAATCCAGGAACCATCCTGCTGGATGAATTTCAGCACATCCGACCGGGGCAAATCCCCGACCCCCTGTTTGTAGTCAATGGCCTGAATCACATCCGGCAGTACGGCCTCGCCCTCGCGGCGCAGCCGCTGCATAATCCTCTCGATCTGAGCGATGCCATCGATACCCTGGAAGACAAATGAATCCAAATGATCCACATAGCATCCATACTCCAGGTACAGCTCATCAAGGACATCTACCAAAGTTTTGCCTTGCTGCAGGCAGTGCGCGGCCATTTCACAGATCAGCATCGATGCCACCACCGCATCCTTATCACGGGCATGGGTGCCCACCAGATACCCGTAGCTTTCTTCATAGCCCATCACAAACTGATTGCTCCCTGTCCGCTCGAATTCTGTGATTTTCTCACCGATAAATTTGAAGCCAGTCAAGGTATCTACTACCTGCAATCCGTAGCTTTTGGCGATTTGAGCGCCCAAATCATTGGTGACTATCGTCTTGATCAGCGTTGACTTTGGTGTCAGCGCCTGCTTTTTCTGCTCCAGGACAAACCCGGCCAGCAGTGCCCCCAGCTGGTTGCCGGTGAGATGGACATAATCCCTGCCGTGTTTCACAGCAACGCCCACCCTGTCGCAATCGGGATCAGTGCCCAAAACAATATCGGCCTCAACAGCCCTGGCTTTGGCGACTCCCAAGGCTAAGGCTTCCTCTTCTTCTGGGTTGGGTGTCTCCACTGTAGGAAAGCCCCCGTCAGGGTCCTTTTGCTCTTCCACAACGAATACCTGCGCAAACCCATCCCGGGCCAGGATTGTATTGACAGGCACTAGGCCTGTCCCGTGCAGCGGCGTGAAAACAATCCTAAGGTCAGCCTTAACCCTTGTATCAGAAAACAGTGATTGAGCATGGACCGCCTGCAGGTATGCTTCAAAGACGGCCTCGTCCACACTTGTCAATAATCCTTGATCCCTGGCAGCCGCTTCATCAAGGACTGGAATGGCCGCGATTTCCTCCACTTGCCGCACATGGGTAATAACTTCATCTGCTTCTTTGGGCACAAGCTGGCAGCCATGGTGGTTGTAAACTTTATAGCCGTTGTATTCCTTGGAATTGTGGCTGGCGGTGATCACAACTCCGCCGATACACCCCAGATAGCGTACGGCAAAGGACAAAACGGGCGTTGGCTGAATCCGTCCGAACAAAAATGTCTTGATCCCTGCGGCACAAAACACCTTGGCTGCTTCCCTGGCAAACAAATCTGAGTTGTACCGTGAATCATAGGCTATGACGATCCCTTTTTCCCTGCCTTGATCACCGTATACAGCCAAAAGGTAATGGGCTAGGCCGTAAGAAGCTTTGCGGACTGTATACTTGTTGACCCGGTTCGTTCCGGCCCCCATAACACCCCTAAGCCCGCCGGTGCCGAATTCCAGATCTTTGTAAAACCGATCTGCGATGTCGGCGGGATCGTTGGCGGCAGCCAGTTCGGCCTTGGTCTGTTGGTCGATATAAGGTGCTTTAAGCCACTGATTGTACTTGCTTAAATAATCATTCATGGTCATCGCTCCATCTTCTCCAATATCGTATTCATTCCCATTTCGCAAGGAAACTCCTTGGAAGGTGTAGAAATCAATACTACGAATGTTTCGCAGTAATCACAGCATACGGGAGGCTTCACGATGCCTAACAGGGTTATTCTTTCTGCTCTGGCAGTAATCATTTGCCTGTCACTGCCGGCAATGGCCAAAACTAATGCGAACATGACATGGGATATGCAAAACAGTTTCAATGAGTTTGTTGCATCGGTCAATACCGACTTGAGCCGCAGCTTTACTTTAAGCCTTGGTGTCAGCACAACCGGCCGAATGCAGAGCGATGCCGGTCAAACTTTTGCCGTGCAGCAGCTGGGCCTGTCCTACCACAATCACTTCATCAGTGTGTTCGGCGGTGCCATGGCACCACTTTTTGACCGCGCCGCCCACACCCAGATCCATCACATTTTCTTGCCGGAAACCAGCCCTGCCGTACCTCACGTTGGCTATAACCTGAATTATGGATCGGTATCCTACACCAAGTTATGTGCAGATATCAGCCGCCGAGCGGGCTATAAAAGACTGGGTGTCCACCATATCCGCTGGCAGCCTGTTCCCTACCTGGCCTTGGGGTTTGGCGAAGCAGTTGTTGCCTCCCAGCCTTTCCCCGGCGATCTGTACTACTACTCCGTGCCAATTCTCCCATACTATCTGGCCAAGTACTTCCCCGGCATCAACACTTCCGTGGACAATGCCATTTTCTACGGTGATGGGCGGCTGTCCCTGCCCCGCATGACACTGTACGGAGAACTGCTGGTCAATGAATTCCCCATGGCCCCCACAGAGACCAATCCCAAGCTTTATGCGCTTACGCTGGGGCTTGAATCAAAAGCGTTGATCGCAGGATGGGACTTGTTGTTGGAGGTCTGCCGCGTTTCGGATCAAGCCTATTCCAACGGGCGGCCGGAAAACGTCTTTACCTACGGCGAACAGTCTCTAGGCCATGTTTTGGGCGACGATTTAACCGCCGCTGACATCCGCTTCTCCGGGAATTTGCCAAAACTGGGTGCAGATGCCAGGTTTGGCCTGTTTTTCCTCAGACTGGGAAACACGGACGTCGCCCCTTGGATTGGCGAAGCGGAACCGGTAACACCGGAAGAAACTTACGGGATCAAAATGGGTGTTGGCAAACCCTTCAACAAGCTTCAGGTGTCATTTGATCTGGAGCTGGGTTATGTACTCAATGACAGCCACAAGCCGGATCAAGCGGGTTACCACTCCAGGGCTGTGCTTAAAGCTTCCTGGCAGCTGCCTTAGGCGGCTTACGGCCGTAAATTGAAGATATGGATATAGTCGTCCATGGATTTCCTGCCAGCCAACTCATCTTCCATGTTCAAAACCAGCATGTTCCAGTTGATGAAGCCGCTGTTCATAACCGGGCTGCCTGTTTCAGGGACATAATATTCATGCAAAGTGCCGCTTTTTTCCAGATCAGATCCTAACAGCAGGGTTGTTTTTTCATAAAGTTGCCGGGCATCGTCAAGATATCCGTAATTCAACAGTCCGCGAAAGACCAGATAATTGACAATAATCCAGATCGGCCCCAGCCAGTTTGACGGGTTATTGGTAGCCGATAGATTGTACATCTTTTCATCTTTGGCTAAAGAGCGGATACCAAAAGGGCTGTTAAAGGTCTGCCGATCCCGAATGTGTTCCACCAAGCACCTCGCCTGTTCCTCGGTGGCGAATCCTGACCACAGAGGGATAAAGCCGGTCCAAACCCTGATTTTAATCGGCAGCGACTTCCAGAACACTCCCAAGCCAACATGAAACCAATCGTACGGCCTGGTCTTGACATCCACGTCAACGGAATAAAAAAACCTGTCCCGGGCATCCCAGCACTCAGTTTGAATGCTATCGACCAGCTTTCTGGCCTTGGCCAGGAAATACTCAGCGCGCTGAATCCGGCCTGTTTTATGCATCAGGTGGGCCATTGCTTGAAACTCGCTCACCAAGAAGCTGTTTAGGTACACATTGGCGGTGGAAAACCGGGGGCGGCCAAAGGTTGCCGGGTCATTATCAACACCGATCATCACATCGTCGGCCCATACATACAAGCCGCAGTCATCGTTGTAGTAATACCGATCATAACAGGCAAAATAGCGCTCCATGTTTGCAACATAACCGCAAAACCAGTCGAAATCATTGCAGAAACCACTGATCAAGGCAATCTGGTGGCATAAGAACGGCTTCATCATGTTGAGAATGACGCCTTCCTTATGCTTCATGATCAAGTAAGGCTCAGGCAAATCCGATTCCTCAATCATCATGGGAATATAGCCGTCCTCCAACTGGTGATCAAAGAAGTTGCGGATATTGCCCTTGGCATGCTCGACCACCAGTTCCCCAAGCTTGTGATCGCCGCTGGTATTGACAAGCGAAAACAAGGCATAGACAGCCCAAAATGAATCCCAGTCCCACAGATTGCCATCATATACAGAACCGGGATCAACAAAAGGGTACTTCAGGCACGAATTAGGCTGTTTTAAGACAGTCTTGGCATTTTCCTCAAAAAATGAGCGTAAGCCCGAACTGTACTTAGTGAGATTACTCACTGCTACCCCCCTTGATTAAGGCTTCCGCAGTACCAAAACCCAGTCATTATGCCCTGCTGGTTTTACTGGTGGTGCAAACTCCTCAATTCCTTCGCACTGTAAATCCTTAAAATAACTGTACACACCGCTTGCCGGATCAAACCAAAAAGCACTGGCGGCAGCCCCGAGCGTACTTCCAAGCGAATCCAGGTTCACCCGGAAAGGTGTGCCCAGGTAGGTGTAAAAAAACGCAAAGTCATTGCCGGAAAAAGCGGCAACCCGCTGGTATTGCGGCTTTTGCCCGTCTGCGAGCAGATCGTCATCTGGCTTGCCGGAGGTATAATCTACTGCAGTCATCAGCTGATAGAGATGCCCCATCTGCCCGCTGCCGGGATCATGTATCGCTTGATGCCAAAATGATTTTGCCCCGTAACCTTCGCCGGAATCACCTTCCCGGTGCATCTGCATCACAGCATTGTGGCCGTAGGTATGGCCGCAGGCTCCGGCGAAGACTGACCAATAGGCATAGCGGCGCACATCATGGTCCTGCCAGTACGGCTGCGACGGATCATGCAGGCCTTGGGGGATCTGCTCATAGGACGGCTCGCCATCGAGCGTCGGCCTCAATGGCGGAGTGGAATGGTCCCGCATGACATAACGCCAGTTGTCTTCACCAAAAAACCCTTCCGCTGCCTTGTTGTCATCCCAGGCCCCCAGGGTACTCTGATCATAACGGCGGTGCCCCGATTGAAACATGTGGAAATCAAGCCATGGGGCATCGCTGAACCAAAGCGACGATGACGTGCGGCCAAAAGGGTGGAATCCGATCAGCTGATCAGGGCATCTGGCCTTGAGCAGTTCACCAAACTTCAGATACAGATCATATGCCGCATCGCCGCGAATATCGCCGCCAAGCAGCCAGATTACATTCTTGCATGTGCCATAGCGCTCTGCCAGGAATGACCCGTAGGCTTCTACATTCGCGAGATTGAGAACCCCTCGTTTTGCCCATGAACCCCATGACGGCAGTAAAGCCATGTAGATACCCAGCTGTTCAGTCATGGCTACCACCTGGTCAACCTTGGCCCAGTACCTGCCGCCGGCATTAGGCTTGGCGAAATCGCGATCAATAAGTATTTCCAAACTGGAAACCGCCGGCGAACTATGGACCAATGTAGCCTGAATCACATTGAAATGCTTGTGTTTGCGGTTCTTAAGATAAGCCTTGATTTCAGATTCCGACAGCTTTTCAAACAGCAGCCAGGCCGTATCCCCCAACCAAAAAAAAGGTTTTGAACCGTTCATGAGGTACCGTTTGTTATCCGAAACTTGAAGCTGCCCATATTCCCATGGTTTCACTGTTTATTCCTCCATCGCAATACTGTATTGGCCGATTACTTGTCACAGCCACAACTGCACAACATGCAAGTTGAGCAAAAACAACCCCAATGACGAAAAGGCGATGATTAACGGGATCAGGATCGTATCGAGCCCGTGAACGGCAACTGCTTCCAAGAACGCACTCAAGCAGGCCAACACAAGGGCGGTTGCCAATGTCAAGCCGATGTGAATATCGGTAAACAACAGCAGAAGCACAAAAATCCCAATGAAAGCAAACCCGGTCATGGCGAGGCTGCCTTCGATGGTTTTGCGGCGATCAAAGAGCTTAAGCCTAAGCTTCGTCTTGCCGAAATATTTGCCGATCAAAGCGGCTGACGCATCGCCAAGACCAAGTGCGGTAATCCCTACAGCAATATGGATCTTGTACTCCTCGCCCACAAGGCCCCAAATCAAGCTGATCAGCACCGCCAGCCCCAGTGCAAACAAACCTGCCTGGTACAGGATTTCACCAACAGTCCCGCCTCTTTGGATCGAAATCCTCCGTACAGGCAGAACCATGCCCAATGGAACCACGGCCAGAACAACCAGGGAAAACAGGCCGATGGCAGCCAGAGCGCCGTGCCAATGCTCAAAATAGGCCAGCAGGACAAAAACCGAGCCACAGGCCATCAAGTGGTATGCCTTGCGCATAATCTCCCTCGGGATCTTCACCAGCCAGCTGATTAGGGCAATTGAACCGGCCCCGGTTATGAAATATATGAAAAACATGCCTACGCCAATCCAGTCGAGCCTGCTCATCCTGCCCCTCCTCACCTGAGTCTTCTGTCGCTTGGAATACATGCATCTACCTTAATATCATTTGACCAATTTATTGATATTCCTCTAATTCCCATGCGGGCAATCAGGAACTTTACCCTGTCTTACATCAAAAAACGAACATCATTATCCCAGCTACATATCTCGATTGCGAAATCATTAGTCAGGAGGTGAGAAACTAATGCCTTTCACATTTCAAGCATTAAACGAAGATAACACCGTCAGCATAGCTCAAATATCGTTAACTCTGGATCCCATTACCCCAATTTTCACTAGTTGTACAGCGGCAGCCTGGCAGGTTTGATCCAACAACCAGCAACGGGCAGGGGATTGGCGCTGCTGAGGATGAAGATGTGCAATTTGAACTCTCGCTGCCTGCCGCGAACGCAACAGACTTGATTCAGGGCATGGCAATTGAGTTTGACCTCGTATTTGTAGCCGTAGAAGCCTAAGACAGAGGATCGGTCCAATTACTCCCCCGTCCCCACCCTCCCAGGCCATAGTCTTACTCTTGATCCTCTGGTTGATCATTGTCCTGCTGCTGTTGATCTGTGGGAGCTGCTGAGCTGGCGATGGAAAAAGGAGGAAATTCTAATTGGCCAGAATACAATGCCCCAGGTGCGGCCATGGTGAAACCATTGATTTGTACAGACGCTATTTGGTGGAGTGCCACCAATGCAATCTGAAATTCACAGTGGTTATCGTCGGGAACAAACAGGCCCAAGCCAGGACTGCCAGCTGTCCCCAATGTGGCCACAGTGAACCGGTATCCATTCGTGAGTCGTCCGCTGTTAGAATCAAATGTGACCAGTGCGGCCACCAATTCACTTTTGAAGGTGGTCAAACAACCTGACCACCTTTTCCCAACAAAATCCCATGCTTGACAGGGCAAATTATGCTGTTGTAAAATATGCTCAGTAAAACACTATCTTGGTCAGCCCCTGTAGTTCAGTGACAGAACAGTTGCCTCGTAAGCAACAAGCGTAGGTTTGATTCCTACCAGGGGCTCCATTTTTTTATCTGGAAAGGCTTTGATATACATTACCCGTGCCCAGTTCAACCAGGTTGATCTTATCTGCGGTTATTACCGCCACCCCGGCAGCCGGCTGTTCCCCTTTGGGAAGCGCACAAGAGCCCGGGTTAAGAAAGACGATTCCCTCATGCCTGTCCAGCACGGGAATGTGAGTGTGCCCGCTGATCCAGATATCGATCTGGAAGCGCCTGCCCAATTCGACGGCCTGATCACGGCTGTAGTAGTGTCCGTGGGTCACCAGGATGCGCCCGAGCGGTTGGTCTGTAATCAGGAATGGTGCTTGCAGCGGTATGTCCAACAGCATCTGGTCCACTTCACTGTCGCAGTTGCCCTTGACTATCAGCAGTGGTACCGGGCAGCCGTTGATTGCCTCCGCCAGCATTTCCGGATCATACCCCGCCGGCAGCGGGTTGCGCGGCCCATGATAAAGCACATCTCCCGCATGGAGCAGCAAATCCACATCTCGCAAAGGTCCCTGCAGAGCTTTTTGCCATAGGGTCAAACTCCCGTGAGTGTCACTGATTACCCCGATCTTCATGATTGCCAGCTCCTTTTCTTACCGGCTGCACACGATAAACCTGGTTTTTGTCCGCAGCAAAGGCATAGATGCCGTTTTCCAAGCTGCGCACCTGTACCTGCTTACCGCCGTCAAAAACCCCAACCGGCTCTCTGCATTGGATCCTGCACTCACCGCCAAGCCTCGAGTGGATTATTGCCTCAGACAGTCTGCCTTGCGCCCAGCTTATATCGATAGTAAACCCACCTGGAAGGCAAATACCGGTGATCCTTCCTTCGGGCCAAGCCTTGGGCAGTGCCGGCAGCAGCGAAATCCTTCCTAATTGGCTTTGTACCAGCATTTCCATAATCCCTGAAATGGCTCCGAAATTACCATCTATCTGAAAAGGAGGATGGGCGTCAAACATATTCGGGTATGTCCCTTCCCTAATCAGAGCAGCCAGCAGTTTATATGCCCGATCCCCGTCCAGGAGGCGGGCCCAGAGGTTGATTTTCCACGCCATGCTCCAACCAGTGCCCTTATCACCCCGAAACTCCAGCGACTTTTTTGCCGCCTCACTAAACCGGGGATCGATATCAGGGCTGATCTCGCTGCCGGGAAACAGGGCATAGAGATGGGATACATGGCGGTGCTTGTTGTTGGGATCGTCAAGATCCTCGATCCATTCCTGCAGTTGCCCGTATTTGCCGATCTGATCCGGAGCAATCCGCTCCAGAATACTCTGCCATTGCTCCCGCAGCTCATGGTCACAGTCCAAAATCTCGCTCGCTGCTGTACAATTGCGCATCAACTCCCGGATAATCTGGTGATCCATCGCCGGCCCGGCAACCAATCCACCCTGTTCCGGTGAATTCGACGGTGTGCTGATCAGCCACCCGGTTTTTTCGTCTTCCACCAGATAGTCGATGAAAAACAAAGCCGCGTCCCTCATTATTGGGTAATGCTCCGCAAGGAATCCCCGATCCCGGTGGTACAGATAGTGCTGCCAGATATGGCTGCACAGCCATGCTCCTCCCGTTGGCCAGATTCCGTGGTTTGAATCGTTGATCGGCGCTGCGCCGCCCCAGATATCGGTATTGTGGTGCAGCACCCAACCGCGGCAGTTATAGTGCTCCTTGGCCACCACAGCCCCGGTCTGCCGCAGCATTTTCAGCATCTCAAAAAGAGGCTGGTGGCACGAAGCCAGGTTGGCGGCCTCAGCCGGCCAATAATTCATCTCCAGGTTGATATTGGTCGTATATTTACTGCCCCACGGCGGCCTGAGCTGATCATTCCAAATCCCCTGCAGGTTCAACGGCAGGCTGCCGGGGCGTGATCCGGAGATCATCAGATACCGGCCGAATTGGAAGTATAGGGACACAAGCTGCAGATCCAGATCGGGTTCAAAATGGGCAATCCGCCAACCAGTTGGCTGCTCCAATGGCTTAGCCCCCAGATCAAAAGACACGGTCCGGAACAACTGCTGATAATCATTAATATGCTCTTTCCTGATCTGATCATAACCGGCACCCTGCAGCCTTTGCAGATATCGGGCACAGCGTTCGGAAGGATTACCGCTGATGTCTTTGTAACTGACAAAGCTTGAGGCACCCACCAGCATGATGGTGGCCGAGTTGGCATCGGAGACTTTAATGCCGGCTGTTTCTGAACCGGAGTCAATCGTCACAGTCCCGCCATCAGCCTGAATCACAAGCCGCGCCTCAAAACGAATCCCATCGGGCTGAACACGCCCTCGTAAGGCCAACCCTTCCGGGCCGGCTGCAACCTCTACATCCTGATGGGCGCTGCCCAGAGCTACCGTAAAACTGATCATGCTGTCTTTGTCGGCGCTTAAACGGGCAACGATCACCTGATGGGGATAGCTTGCCAGATACTCCCGGCAGTAGGTTGTGCCTTTATGCTCAAACGCAACCTTCGCAAGGGCCTGATCCAGATCCAATTCCCGGTGGTATGATCCAACCTGTTCCGGATCAATGTCCGGAAAGGAAAGGTACAGGTCGCAAAACGGCTGATACTCTTCCTGACGAAGGGGGACGCTCATAAAGTGCTCCATAGCCAGCTCTTCTGCTTTCCTTTGCCTGCCGGACGCAATAAGCGTGCGAATTGCCTCCAAATATTTATAGGCCCCTTTATGGGCATAATCATGGGGCTTCCCGGTCCAGATGGTTTCTTCATTTACCTGCAGGTGTTCCGCCTTGGGATCACCGAAGATCATGGCCCCTAAGCGGCCATTGCCGATCGGCAGCGCTTCCACCCACTCTCGTGCCGGCTTTTGATACCACAAAACCAGATTATGGCTTCTGCTTGCTGCTTCATTATTCACCTTGGTTCCCCCCACTAATCAATTTGTCTACGGCTGCTTTCCACCCCGCAAGCATCCGGCAGCGCTCATCCAGCGGCATCCTGGGCTGATAGAGCTTGGGATCAGCCTGCAGTGCGGCTATCTCATCCAGCGACTGCCAAAAACCAAGCCCCAGGCCGCCCATATAGCTTGCTCCCAATGCGGACAGCTCTCCATAAGGCAGTGTCGCCACCGGCAGCTGCAGGATATCTGCTTGGAACTGCATCAGAAAACTGTTCTGGCTGGCTCCGCCGTCAGCCTTGACATACTGGAGGCCATCTGAGCCCTGCATGCAGCTTAAGACATCATAAATCTGATAGGCAATGCTCTCCAGCCCGGCCCGGACAATATGGGCCTTGGTGGCATTGAACGTCAAGCCAAAAATCGCTGCCTGGACATCACTGTTCCAGTAAGGCGCGCCTAAACCAACAAAAGCCGGGACCATGTATACTCCTCCGTTATCCGCAACTGATCGGGCGGCAGCATCGGAACTTGCAGCATCAGGAATCAGCCCCAGCGTATTGACAATCCAATCAATT
>JAAYNP010000142.1 GCA_012520795.1 Bacillota bacterium | reverse complement strand
TTCTCATATGCCATTATGCATTTAGAACAACATCTCTTACCATCACTTGCTGTCCTTTGTTGACAACTACATCCTATAGAACTTCCACAATTAGAACATTTCATAATCTATAAATTACATGTTAAACATTTTCCTAACTGATATTCTTTTAACAACCTTTGTGCATATTGTAACATATCTATAGAACTTACACATGCATCACAATAATTTGCTTTTGCCTTAGCAGCATCTATAAGCATCTTGATATATCTTAAATCTTTCATCTTTTGTATAACCTCTCTTGATGGTTCACATTCTGCTAACTGAATCTTACATACTTCTCTGTAATACTCATTTGTAATTAATGTTGTTCTTAAAAATTTATATTCTACAAAAACATAATCATTAGGAGCAACACTATATCTTATTGTATAAATACCATCTGGCAATGTTGCTAATCCATTATTATCCTCATTTTGCATTCCTAATCTTACTGCTGTTATTGCTTCGTTAAAATGAGGTTCTACATCCAAATATACAGGTTGATAAAATCCTGGTAATGTTATATCTAATCTTGGACATTCTACAGGCAACATACTTGCATATGTAGATATATCTATTATTGGTAGAACATGATCACATGCTGTATCAACAATCTCTAAAGCTAAATGATGTTTTATGGCCATATAAATATATTTACTTTATATTACAAATATAATACTTTTTCAAATAATAAACAAAAAAAAAGAGGATATTTTTAAAATACCCTCTCTTAACTTAAATCTAAAAATTATGAAAAACAAAACAAAACAAAACCTTAATATCCTGTAGTCTCTACTTGGACTCCACTATTAGCAGAAGTTAAATATGCATTTAACCATGTTATCAAATCAGAAGTATCAAATGTTGACTTAAATAATATTCTTATCAAATATTGATCATTGTCAAAAGTACCACTTGGATTACTCTTTCTTGGTACAGAATGCAATATATTCAACACTTTATATTTAGCTGTTCTATCAACATCTGTATTGAATGTTTGATCTTTTGTCTCTCTATATCTTGGATCATCTTCCCAGAACTCTTGTTCATAAGATTTTGATAAGATATATTCTTGTAGTAATGTTTCTCCATAACCTGCTCCTTGATGTGCTTCTTGGATTTCTGTTGGTTTGAAACAATTTACAACACAAGGATCTCCTGTTTCATCTAATATGGATACTTTAATAATCACAGGTTCAATATCAACTCTATCATTTTTAGAATAAGAACAATCACCAAATTTAGTATCTACATAAGCAGATTCTATAACCAAACAAGAATGTGATTTACTTATTGTTGTAGTATCTGTTAATGGTTCATAATTATCCATATCAGGAACTAAGTACATAGCCAGATCTTCTTCTGTCATATCATCTAATGTAGCTGCTGAACTTCCTGTTTCTCCTGTTAGCCAATCATATTCTTTAACTGTTATTTCCCAACCTGTAACAACATCATCATCATCTGTTTGTTCTTCTACTGTTGCAATAACATAATAGTCATCATCTACTTGCAATACATTACCAACTTCTGGAACAATGTCTTCATTATCAGATACTGTTGCTGTTATTGTGCCTGTATCTACAGATACCACAAAATCCCCTAATGAGTTCAATCCTACAACACTTGCTTGTACAAATGGTTTGCCTAATGGATTTTCATTAATACCATTAGCCCATTGTAGCAATACTGTAATAGGATCTACAGGATCTTCAGTACAACAACCTGTATATGCATCTACATTGAAATATAAATTTCTTTGTAATGCTCCTAATACTCTACTTCCCTTTACATCAATTCTCAATCTGTAAGTTGTATCACATTCTAAGTTACAATTATCAGAACATACATGCCAAATATTGTTTTGTGCATCTTTTGCATCTGATACCCATACTTTACTTACATACTTAGGATTAATACCTTTACTCTTTACAGGTCTTAAATAACCTGAATGCATACCTACTTCATCAACTGTGTGAAAACTGCCTTGAGCTAAATACACCATTGGATGTGTAGCATAACTTGCTGTTGTAACATCAGTAATTTTAATGGTTTGGTGATCCATACCTACAACCCCTAACTGTCCAGCTGTCAAATCTGATAGACTGCCGACTGTTGTTTTTAAACTGTTGCCTATCATTATTTTTTGATAAGCGTGTGAAAAATAAGCCATAATATCAAAATTTTAGTTAATAATATAATATAAAACACACTACAATTTAATAATTTATTTTTAATTTATCAAGAATTTAGTTAATAAAATACAAAATTCAATAAATTAAATAATTAATCATAAAAAACATAATTTAAAACCATGCTTTTATGCATTCCATATAATATCTGCTTTTTTAATATATGATATATGCGATTGTATCTGTGTAACATAATTAGCTAAAATATTAAAAACTTCATTAATGTTAATATTATTGTCTATAACTAATCCATTATTATCAATTTGCTCTCCTGTGTATAGAAAACATTCTGCATTATAATATTCAGTACAAACTTTTTTAGTACATGGTTCTGGTGCTTCCAAACAGTCTTCTGACATTATAGG
>JAAYNP010000051.1 GCA_012520795.1 Bacillota bacterium | reverse complement strand
TTTGGTCAGGACAAGGTGCTAACATTGGAAGAGATACAAACTACTCTGACTCCAATCTCACAGAACTTCATTCTGGATATGACAAAAGCCTATTTGGAACTATTGGATCAAGCGATTGTCGAAGATAAGAAGCGCAGAAGTAAAAAAGGGTTTGTGATTGAACGGCGTGATAAGAATGCGAGATCTCCTAATTGCGATAAGCCTAGCGGGGGGAACCATACTTTGGGGTGAATCTTGTCCACACAAGAGGGGCAACTTGGGTGCCCTAACCCGGCAGCTAACCTCGTAGGAGTGCTCCAAGCGTATGCTGGCCATTGATTGGCCGGACATACGTTTTTTTGTCCCAAGATCTGGCTGCCAGCCAATGCAGATCTCATGAGTTTCTGGTCATACTGGCCGGAACGAGGATTAAGTAGTTAGGAGGTTGATATTGATGTTGTATCCTGTGAGACTGTCCAACTCGCTTAGATTGGCACTAACATTGACTTTATGCATTTTCGTCCTAGCCACAATCAAACTCGCTGCCTAAAGCCGGCCTTATTAAGGCACTGCGCCCCTGCTTAGCAGCAGGGGCGCAGTGCTGTATTAGTACCACGGAAATTCAATCACCAGTGTACCTTTGCTGCTGTATTTGAAAATGTATTCCTTCCCGTTATCTGCAACTGCAACCTTGGCCCTAGGATTCCACTCCAGCATCTCAGCGAGCAATCTCAATCCTCGCATCTGATACGCAGAAAGGTATGGATCGGACCGCTGTTCTTGAACGCTTCGCCACGCATGATCGTCCCAGCCCAGCCTGATCGCTTCCCACACAGCTCGATCAATCTGCTCTTTGGCCAGCTCTCCTTCCATAAACTTCGCAACGATTTTCAAACAGTAGTTGAGTATATCCTGGTTCAGCGGCGCATCTTCCGCTCCCGTGCCCAGCCATACGAATTTTGCAGGGATGGCAATCAACAGGATATTTTCGGCGATCGGCGGTATATCCACCGAATATACTTGGGAGTATGTCTCAGTGGCATTCGGTTTAACCACTATGAACATGATTCCCGGTTCCACTTCAGCCACAAGCTGTCCCCTGGCTTTTAAAAGCATGCTTTTAGGCTCCTCAAAGCTGATTACCCTGTACGCATACCTAATTCTCCAAAACTGGTTTTTCTTGACCTAATCCCGTTTCTCAGCGGCGAATCACTGGGATACTTTGCCATTTCAGCGTCAAAGGCGTCCAAAATGCGCTGGTATTCTTCTTCACCGAACTGTTCCCACACCTGGGCAACCACGGCTTCTATCCTTCGGGCGAGCTCGCTGCGTCTAAGCGCAGCTTCCCTTGTAATTTGATAGTCGATGGGCTTGGCTTCGATTTCCACCACGGGGCCCTGCCTTTTCAGCCAAATGTCAACTTCCACATAATACGGCCCCTTGCATCCCACTGCTGCCAACATGCACAGAATCAAAAGAACTAGTTTAACCCTCATACGCTCCTCCTTAAATCCATGCATTGTAATCCAGGCTCTCTTCAACTTCTGTCACTGATCTTGGCTGTCAAATCAACGCCGGCCTTCTGCAGCCTCCAAATCGTCAGCAATACGTGATTCTCTCTGCGGGTCCATAGATCTTTCTTCCCGAAGCTCTCAAGGACGGCCCGGTTCGCGGCCAAAGCCTCCGGAATGCTGATCCAGACCGGAGAGAACTTCAAATCCCGCTTATAATCATCCAGCGTTTGACCCTCCATCCTGTCAGACACTTCACATAGGTAATAGTATGAGGCCATTTCAAACAGCGAGGTCGAGTCATACCTGTCTGCCCGTCTTTCCAGCACTCTTCCAATCAATTCGCCAACCCACAGGCATTGGTAGCCAGTTTCCTCGGCAATCTCCCGCGTCAAGGCCTCACGATGGCCTTCCCGGCCTTCAACACCTCCTCCCGGCAGTTTGTAGTCGCCCAGCTCCGATCTGACCATCAAGATCAGGCTGCCCCTAAAGGCAACGCCTCTGACTGCCTCCCGGGGTACAACCGGCTGCCCTGTTCTTTCTTGCAATCCCAGCACATCATCAAAATACATCACACACCTCCCTCCGCCTGTAATGGCACAAGCTTATAGCGCTGGCTAATATCCGCTCCGGCCTGGATCAGCAGCACATTTTTCCTGGATCCGGCAAACAGCTCTGAAAGCTGCACTAAATGCGTGACAAAAACCCACTTGATATTCACTTGCGAAATGACATCAAGAATGTCGTAAATGGCGGCGGCAGCTTCATCAAAGGCCGTTGTCTGAAAGGTTTCATTGAACAATACCAAGGAATGCGGTTCCAGCTTGGCAATAATATCGGCTACTTCCTGAACTTCGCTTTCAAATCTCCCGGCAGAGTCAACTGCGCTGATGGCTTCTTCTCCGGAAAACTGAGTCAGGATGCGGCGCCGCATGCTGATCACCGCCGAACGGCTGGGAATCGGCAGCCCTGCCTGGGCCAAGGTCTGGGCAATGCCTATCGATCTGAGAAACGTGGTTTTGCCGCTGCCGTTTGCCCCCTGCACAAGCATACCGGCCACCGTTTTGCCCAATCTGGCGTCATTGGGCACTATGTTGCGGACCGGATACCTTCGGTCTGCATCCTGGACAAGCAGGAACAAATCATAAAGCGCCTCACAGTCAAACACATCATCTGATTCAGGCCTGATTGTGGGAAAACAATAGGATACCTTTTCTTTCTCATACACCTGCTTTAGTTTCAAGGCGAACCGATAAAACCACAATTCATCCGCAAGGCCGGCGAAAGCTGTATATATGCTCTGCGCAGCATAGACCAAGGCCGAGTTCAGCTCCTTCAAGGCTTCGTTTACCAGCGACACTAGTTCACGCTGAGTAACAGGGCTCAATTCCAGTTTGACTCTTTGATCCTCCTCAACCGGGGTTTCGCTGCGGCCAAATAAGGCTGCAAGCCTCGGTTGCGATTGCTGCACTTGTTCCACGGCACCGGTGTTGATCCGGGCTATATGGGCTTGGCCAGCGTGGAGCGAATCCTGAATGTCAACACAGATATCACAGCCCTTGCCAATCATGGGGGCAACTTCGGTCAGCTCAGCAGCAAGCTGCCGCAGCCTGAGATAATCAGGATCCGCCAACCTTTCTTTACACACAGCGAGCAGCTGCAGCAGTCCCCGAGACTGGAGTTTGCATTTGCTCAAGACTGCAAGGAGCGTCTCAGGAAATGCCGCAATCCTACCGCAGTACAGGGCGTTGACTTCCAATGCGGATATCGTATCCCGTACCATGTCCAGGCTGTGGCTGATCGCCTGCATGGCACTGGTTCTTGACCGCTGGCGTGCGCCGGCTTCATCCCATTCTTTTTTCAAACGCACATAGTCCCTGCAAACCTGAGTCAGCTCCTGCAGTAGATCAGGGTGATTGTAAAAATCACGGCAGATCTCCTGCCGGAAAATCACGTTGTCCACATTCTGCAGCGGCTGGTTTAAAACCGACAGCACATATTCACAGATATCCCCGGTGAGGCAGGTGATGGATAAAATCCGGTCTACAGCAAGATCCTTCAGGCACTCCAGCCTGGGGCTTGAATCGGGAGACTTGTGCAAAAGACTGAGCATCACTGAACCTCCAATAACCGCTTTGTCAGCTGTGAGCAAGTCAACCCGTATTTCTCCAGAATGGTTTGGGCATAAGACCCTGTCGCCTGCCTCTGCCGGCTGATTTTATAAGTGCGTGTTTTGGCCGCATCATCGAGAACAACTGCGGATAGAAAGCCGATCCTGGTCTTGACGGAAAGCTGCGCCACCCGCCCGGGCAGCTGATGGTGATGAGTAACGAAAAGCCCGTAAGCGCCAGCCTGGCACAGCCTGGCAACCAAATCGCTGCACAGGTCCAGCGACAGTTCTTCACTGGTGCTGGAAAACGTTTCATTAAGCAAAACAAGTGTGTCGTCATCGGCGGCGGCCACGATCGCTTCAATTTTGCGTTGTTCATCCTCGAGCCTGCCGGCCTCGATCCTGCTCTCGTCGGCAGGAAACTGGGTAAAAATCTTTGTGAAGGGGTAAATCTGGGCCTCCCGAGCGGGAACATACCCTCCAGCACAAAAAAGGATATGGCACAGAGCAACAGCGCGCAGATAAGCAGTCTTGCCGCCGCTGTTGGCCCCTGTTAGCACATAAAAACCGCTCTCAGCGCTGAACTCAATATCGTTGGGGACGATCCCCGAGGTGGTTTTCAAAAGCAGCGTGACATCGTAGGCGTCTTTGATGATTGTCTGTCTTGCAGCAGAATTTTTGGGCATACACAGAGGGATTCCAGCTTTGCCTACAGCTGTGAAGAACAATCTCAAATCAAGATAAAAAGCAAACTGATTGCGGTAAGCGAAAAGCCTGTTGTCAAGGAGGTACTGGTACTGCTCATGAAACCGTTCAAGCTGTGCAAACAGCTGTGGATAGAGACGGGACAGGCCGGTGAGAAAACTCATGCTCAGTTCTCTGCGCCTTGATGCTCTCCTATGCCCCCTGCCTTCACTGTACTTCTCGGCAATAACCATAAGCTGTTCAGCCAGATGAGACTGTTTCTTCCGGTTTAGAGCGGCGGCGATCGGGACGCCGTCCGGCGTATTGACGGTCACTTGTACAGAACCTATGGACTTAAGTTTTTCTCTCAGATCGGCCGCTTCTCCCTTGAGCCTTTGGAAATCGGCTGACTCTGTGAGTGCCGTAAAACTGTCAGTAAAGCCCTGCAGCAAGCGGGAGGTGAGCGATTCCTTTAAAGCCTGGTCACAGATTGTCTCGACAAAACTTGCATATTTTTCGACAAAGTCCAGGAAGGCCGTGAGTTTATAAAACGGGTTTTCCTGCTGATGATAGGCGTTATAGCTTAGTTCCAGATCCTGCACCATGAGTTTTAAGCGGGATAGGTAAGCAGCGACCTCTTCCTTTTCCAGATCGAGAAGCAATTCCTGACGCAGTTTGATCCCCTCTGCTGAAAGGGGCCGTCCGATTACTGCAAGGATATTTGCCGTTTGTTTTGCCCCAAGGTACTTGGCAAGCAGCTTATCAAAGCTGATGTCAGCAAAGACATGATTGGGAATTTTCCCCATCGTATAGCTCTGGGCTAATAAATCATAGTGTTTCACAGCAGGCAAACTTCCTTTCCACTGTCAAACTAAAGCTAAACATAACGGCCGATCAGCGGGGCGCTGAGCACCCCCATTTCCCTTACGACATAGGAATCGGTCCACTGACTTCCTGTCGTCCGGTAGGAATCAGGGCCGTACCATTGGTATTCGTCATTGGCATTGTGCAGAGTGCCAAAGGCGTTATAACGGTTCCCATAGGCTGTTATCTCCAGTTGGTGGGTTCCCGGGCTCAGAGTGCCCAAAGACAATCTGTGGGGGGCATAGGCAATCAGCCCCTGCCGCTTTCCGTCCAAGTTTACAGCAATCACCGGCGCCGCAAAATGAGGAATCTCCAAAACCGCATCCTCAATCAGGCTGTCAAGTTCAAATTGACAGCGATATGTCACGCTGCCCGCATAAAACGGCATCCCCTGCGAAACCCAGTCTCCGTAAAACAAAACCTTTGGCGGGCGCTCCAGCATGGCATGGGCGCCCTTTACCCGCACACCAAAATCACCCAGGAGATAGCACCATTCAACATTGGTGCGGCGCCCAAAGGGGATCTCAATAAGAATCTTGTTTGCCCCTGCAGTGAGATCGGGTATCGGCAGTGTCTTGATGGCTTTGTCGACGAAGTACCCATCCACCACTGCTTCTACCCGCTGCCGGTTAACAAAGATCGCTGCCCGCTCCGGTTCTTCCATCGCCAGCCTCACTTGGGACACCGGGATATCCGACAGGACCGTGAAACGCAGCCGCAGCAGATGATCACGGATATCGCCTTCCTCGTCGGCCCACGGCTGTTTGCTTCTATGCATCCTCAGCGGGTACCCCAGCAGTTTGCGAAACTCATTGTCAATCCGGAGCAGTTCTTCTGCAGGCCGGAATTCTCCCTGGTCAAAAGCATACTCCGCCCGGTCCAACAGCAGTGCATTCGGTTCGGACAACACAAAATCCACGGGATCCGCAAGCTTGAACAGCGGTTCAAACCTGCGCTCAGCCGCAACTGTAGCGGATGAAGGCCAGCCCGGCTTGAGGAACAACAGCAGGCTGTCCTCGGCAAACATCTCCCGGACGATCAGAGTGGTACCCCCCTCAATCTGTGCGAGGCAGGGCCTAATCTCTCCAGTTATTGTATCATAAATTTCCGGATCCCACCGGCCTTTGATTCCGATACTATAACGTTCCGGCTCATCGACACGGTTGCGCTTGCGGTTGACGTGGCACAAGAACAGCCATTTGCCGCCTTGATCATCCCGGAGCTGATGGACGAGGTTGCCGGCAAGTTTGCCGTTTTTTGCCCGCACTTCCACTACCCGCTCCGGCTCCAAAGCCTCAAGGAGAGAAACTCGCGTAAAGGGGATGACTTCGCACTGCTTGGCCAAAGCCTGGACCTGGCCCGAGACAGCAGCATCGACATGAGTCGGCACGCTGCCCAGAAAAACAATCCGGCCGCCTGCTTTGCGAAACTGTTCAAGCCTGGCCAGCGTTGTGGATCGCAGAGTTTTGCAATCCGGGACAATAATTGTCATATACTCCATCAGGCCCACTTTCAAGGGGCAAGACCCGGCAGGGCATAAATCCGGGAGCAGGGCTTCGGAAATGAAATCAAAATCCAGCAACCCATACAAAAGCCAGTCAATCAGGTTGCGGAAGTTTTCGTCATACTGAGCCCTTGTTTCGCCGGTTTGATCATTAGGCCCCCACGCCAGCCACATCGATTCAATCGGATGAATCACCCCGATTTTAATATCGCACTTACCCCTGGTCAATGCTGTGTTCAGCCGGGCGAAGTGATCTTCCACATAAGGGTACTCTCGATACCAAGGTGACTGGAAACTGATTGAAGCTGGCCAGTCCCGCTTACCCTCTCCGGCCATGGACAGCCACGCCAAATGAGGCACACGCACTGTAACACCTAAAGCCGCCTGCCAATCCCCCTGAAGTTTGTGGCCTTTGAAGTCGTGATACCAATGCGTCACTCCATACAATTCGCTCAATACGCCTTCCCGGCCGTACTGGTGAGCGATGCTGGCCGCCTGCTTGGCCGTGGAGAATTCTTTGGCATCACAAAGAATGTCGATCCCCGGCAGTTGAAAGCTGCGGAGCAGCCGCATGGCCTCACCTAAGGCCAGGCTTTGGGAATAAAGAGATGCTTCCGACATCAGATGGCCGGTCAAGGCAATGCTGTGCTTTTCGCACCATTCGCCCAGAGTGTCGCTGAATGCAGCCGCAAACCGCTCTGTCAGGTGATCATGGTAACGGTAGCGGGCTTGGGAGACCTGCCCTTCAGGCAGTTCCCAGAAAAGCTCCGGCAGAACATCCAGGAGATCCACTCCATACTGGTCCCTGTACGTATCAGGCAGATCGTCGGTGAAACCCATGGTCACATCCTTCTTCGCTTCAGCAAACGACAGGCATGATCTGCCCTTGATCTGTGGTTCATCGGTGAAGATCGCCGGGATTGACTTGCCGAACTCCTTTCCCACGGCTTCATAATACCGTTCATGGGTAACGCGGACAAACTGTTTTATCGCTTCTTCATTCAACACATCCACGTAGGCCTGCCCGTTAAACCACTGTTCTTCCTTGGCTAGACGGCAATATGCATGCCAGACAGCACCCTGGCTGCAGCCTGCGCTGCGGCCGATCCGATGATATGAATGCAGATACCCGTCTTTGAGGACTACACAATACGAAGCCAAATAATACCCTTTTGGTTTGTGGCCTTGAGCAACCAACCTGTCAAACTCTGCTCTCGAAGGTGCGAAATCAGGATAGTCGTTTGGGGAAAGTAAAAGGTTCCTTGCCCGGTAACGGAGATCCTTGGTGACGATACCGCCTGCGGCACCCGATGGATAGCGATCCTCATCGTAAAGCCAACACAGCATCTCCTCTTGGATGGCCTTTTCGCTGCAGAGCTTGACGCAATCCATGAACTCATCACTGAGATACGGTGTTTCCAATCCGGTCCTGGCGTGAATATGGAACCCGCCAAACCCCATTTGCTTGAAAACCTCAATCTGCTCAAGCAGCATCTCAGGGTCCAGCTTTGTATTCCATGCCCAGAAGGGTGTAGCCCGGTATTCACTGGTTGGATTGCGGAATAGTTCCGGATCCAACTGCTTTGCTTTGTTCCTGCGGTATAACATCGATTTCACCTCGCCTGCCAAAATCGTCAGCCTCTAGATTGTATATTCTTGGAAGGAAAGTTTCTTCCTCCTATGCATGATAAACGCCATTTCTAAATATTTACCTGCCTTCGCGGCACAGCTTCCGTTTTCTGCTGAGTCTCTCCCTACCGCTCTTTCTCGAAACCGAATGACATCCGCTTGTTCTTCTGCAAAAATTTAGCAGGAATTTCATATTAAACGGGGAAAACTTATAAGCGCGAGTATTGGGCTGCGCCAATCACCGCAATTCCCAAACAGATCTCCATCAAGGTGGCAATATCAACATCAAAGGAGGGATGAAAGGAGAAGCGGGATCAGGGGTTTACAATAAAGCATTGTGTTGTTTAGCTTAATGTTTAGTTGTTACTGCGACAAGCAAAAAATACCAAGTGTGCGGAGGGAAAGTATATGAGATCAATGAGCAGAGTTATTGTGTTGATATTTGCATTGTTCCTGGTTTTCGGTGCCTTTGCCGCGGCACAAGAAATCAGGATCAATTTCCAGGACAAGGACACACCTGTGCCTGAAGGCTGGCTTCCGGACTACCACGAAGAGTTCGGACCGAAGGATAACGGCCTGGTCTACGGTTGGGAACAGGCGGAAACAATGGCCCGCAACAGAGACGCTGCAGATCCACCGCAGGCAAACACCTGGGATATTCTCCGCTCAACCATGACCCATATGCGCAACGGTAAAGTTTGGGAAATTGAACTGGAAAACGGCTTGTATGATGTGGAAATCTGCGTCGGCGAGGCTTGGGGTACCAACATTTCCCTGAAAGCGGAAAATGTTATCTTCTGGCACAATGTGAAGACACGCAACCGCGAATGGCTGATCAAATCAATGACCGTGGAAGTCACCGACGGCAGGCTCACCCTCAATCCTCTGGATGCCGCCAAATGGGAGACAAGGATCTGCTGGATTGTGATCAAGCCGAATACCACTGGAGAACCGATGCCTGAGTAATATACCCGAGTGATCACAGCTAAAAAGCCGTTGGTACCTGCAAAAGGCACTAACGGCTTTTGCTTTGCTATCACTCAACAATAGGTTATCTTAAGCACATTGGCGTATTGCGACGGCAGCCTGCCTTCGAGCGCTATCTCCAGGTGGGCGCTGTTTCGCTGCCATGAAAGGCATTGCGCTCCTCCCAGGATGCCGATGGACTCGATCTCCTTCGATGCCAGGCCTTCCCCCTGCCGCAGGTTGGCAATCTTTACTACGCCCTGCTCCGGTATGCCCAGCATAATCACATAGAGCACATTGCCCTTGGTGGTGAAACGCAGGTCATTGGCGGTAAAATCCATCTCTCCCTGTACACTGAACACGCCTTGGCGGGTCTGCTCTTCAATCTGGGCCACATCGAAGTTTTTGTCGTCCACGACGCTTATCCCTTCGCCATGGACCACAAACGGCCTGGTGCCGTAGATCGCTTCGCCAAAATCTGCCAGCCACCTGCCCACTTCCTTAAGCTCGGCCACCGCCTCATCGGCAAAGGTGCCGTCCGCCTTAGGCCCGACATTAAGCAGCAAATTACCGTTTTTGCTCACCACATCGCACAGCTGGTGGATGATACTGACAGCCGGCTTGTACCGGGGATCCTGCACATAACACCAAGTGCGCCTCGCTTCCAAGCGGTCATCTGTCTGCCAGGGGAAGCTCTGCACGGTGGAGAACCGCCCGCACTCTATGTCCGGGATGCCCACTCCTTTAGGAAAATCCTCCTGTTTGTAGGTGATGATCCGATCGCCACGGCCGCCGCTTTTGTTGTAGTAATAATCCGCCAACTCATATTTGTAACGTTCAGAGATGACGTTCGCCCGGCTGTCAAAGTAGATCAAATCAGGATCATAAGCATCGATGACTTCAATCACCTTTTCCATCCACACGCGGCAGAAATCATCATCCGGCAGCCGCCAGGGGATATAGCGGTTGGTTTCCAGAGGCAGCGCCTTGCCGTAGAATATTTCGTTCGCCGGATCGTACACATCGGCATTGGGATCAGTGGACATAAACCAACCCCACAGCCACTGGTGGTGGAATGTGGCGACAAACCGCAGGCCTTTTGCCCGGATCGCTTTTTCCAGCTCGCCTACGACATCCCGCTTCGGGCCGTAATTGGCCGCATTTACGGGATTGACTCTGCTGTCCCACATGGAAAAGTTGTCGGCATGCTCGGTGACGATACCGCCGTACTTGACGCCGGCGTTCTTCATCAGCTCCGCCCAAAACTCTGGGTCAAACCGCTCACCCGTGAACAGCGGGTAGAAATCCTTGTAGCCAAACTTGCTGAGCTTGCCGTATTTTTCCACATGGTACCTGTTCTGTGCCAATCCCTTGTTGTACATGTTCCGGGAATACCATTCGTTCTCGTAAGCCGGCACACTGTAAGGCCCCCAGTGAAAGAACATGCCGAACTTTGCGTCGCGAAACCACTCAGGCGCTGAGCGGTTCAAAGGCTCCCAATCCATGGCCGCCGGTTTAATCTCCGCATGATTCATGCAGATCCCTCCCCTCAGACAAGCGCAGGCCCTTCATCACAAGCCAACACCTTCGGCTTCAGTCCAGCAGGTGCCTGGATCCGGCGGTTGGTGTACAGCGGGTAGTATGTCCCCGGTGGATCGATGCGGATCACATCATCACCCCGCCATTTGACATCGTATTCCAATCCTGAGGCAACCTCCACTGTCCTCCGCTCATTTAAGGGAAAGGTGATTGTAACCCTGGTTCCCTCTTTTAGGGCACCCAGTTTCATGAACACCTTTTTGACCCACGGCAGCTGCCTGCCGGTTTTGGTGGTTGTTTCGCCGCTCCCCTCGACAGTCATACGCACTGTACCAAACGGCACCCATTCCGGAATCCGGATTAAAAGCTCCGGGATTCCTTGTCTGATTTCCAAATCGATCCGCCCTTCATGGGGCATCCAGCTCTTCATAGTCAGCCAGCGGCTGGTATGGTTCAACAGCAGATTAATCCAGACCCGTCCCGAATCCTCAGTGACAATGCTGCTCCAAGCAACATACAGGCCCCTCGTCCCCGCTCCCAGACAGCAGGTTTGGACATCCATGATGTGTCCTCTGCCCCATTCTCCATCATATACAAAATCGTTGGGGGCTCCATATCCCGAGAAGGCGCCCCGCAATCTCTGGGCAACTTTGTAGTAGGTCCTTTGCTTGGGAATGTCCAGCCCTTTGTGGTCCAATTCCTCAATCCAGTCAATATCAACAAGCTGCGATTCAGTCAAGTGATTCCGCAAGAACCGCTCCACACAGCCCCAGTACTCGGGATATCCTGAACGAGCCAGGATGATCCCGGTGTGAACGGCATCCACCAGAGTGCAGGTTTCATGCTCAAAACGTTGATCGTGCATATCTCCCGGTGTCCAGCCGAAGGCTGTGCACTGAGTCAATGCCCAGTCGTAGGATTTCTTGACAAACTCTATGATGGAAGCATCGCGGGTATGATAGCCAAAAACAGCCAGAGAAGCCAGGGTCCCCATCCGGGTATGGAAATGCCCGTTGCGGTACCCTAAAGCTCCGTTGAAACTACCGTCGGCATTGAAAACTCCGCTGCGGTGAATGATGTTGGCGGCAAAGTTCTCAGCCAGGTCATAGGCGTCCATATTGCCGGTAATCCGGTAATAGCGGTACAAAGGCCCAATCTGACGCCCCCACATGGCGGCTGGATCCGGAGCTAGGCGAGTGTGAACAGCATCAAAAGAGGGCCAGCCTTTTTCCGTCCATTCACTGGCGGGATAGTACCATGAGTCCCTTTCCTTGCGGGCAATCCGCTTCAATCCTGCACAGAGTTTGTCCGCCGCCTCTTTTGCCCCTTCATCCCCAGTGGCGATGAACCAGGTGGTAAGCCCCAGCAGCACTGATCTTTGATCAATCATGCCGGCACTTTCCACAAATTCGGCCATATGCTCCGTAATGATATCCTCAGTAAACGTATTGCGCCGGTAATTAAGGCCGTCTTTCCGAAAAAAGCTTAGGAGGTTGCGCCGGTAGTGCATCTCCACATCGGCGCCAAAATCGCTGCCGGTCATAGCCCGGGCCAGGATAACGGCATCTACCAGCCTCCCGTGGCTTGAACCAAAGTCCCAGTTGCCATGGGTCATATAAGCAGGCTTTGCCTTGAAATTGCCGTTGAAAAAGGGAATATACTCATAATCCTCGTCGGCGACTCCAATCAAAGCGTTAAGGGCGAGCTCCGCCCTTTCTTCCAATGTCAGTGTATCCGGTACTTGATGCTGTTCGATTTTGGGCATGCAATCAACTCCTTGTCACGTAATTGCTTCCAAATGCTCTCTGCACTTCTTCCAAAATAAGCACATCTAGACCGGGCAGCCTGATCCGCCCCTGCTTTTCCTTCCCTGAGATTAGATCCAGGTACTTCTTGCAGCCTAAATCGATTTCCGCCTCTGCTCGATCGTGATTCAGGACAAAGATGAACTCCTGATCCCCTTTATGCCTCTGGGTAACCTCCACGCCTCCAGGCACATCAAGGGGCGGTTTAAGTCCTCTCAACTCACATAGGTACTTGACGAACTGATCTACAAACTGCTGCTCCGGATCAGTTGCCACGTAATAGGCGGTGCCTTTCCCGAATTGATTGCTGGTCAGGCAGGGCCGCCCGGCATAGAAGTCGGTCTCATAGACTGCCAGCGCTTCCGCCCCCCTTAAGTGGAGCAGATCGCAGATTAAACCACATGCATATGTACCGTTCAGTTCCCCTAAGGGCTGGTTCATGACGATTCCATTCTTCATATCCGGAAGCAAGCCGTCAATCTCCTCAACCCAGATACCGAGGACATCCTTAAGCTCCCCTGGGTATCCACCTAGAATCACATGGTCGTTTTCATCTACAATTCCGCTGAAGAAGGAGGTTACAAAAGTCCCCCCGCCGCGGACATAGTTTTCGATGTTTTTGGCAGTACCCGGTTTTGTCATGTACAAAAGCGGGGCGATCACCAAATCATATTTGCTCAAATCGGCATTCGGCTGAATGATATCGGTTGCGATGTTCAGCTTCCATAATGCATGATAGTACTTCTCAACCTGGTCGAAATAATCGAGGTCACGGCTTGGCCCGCTGCACAGCTCCACCGCCCACCAGTTGTCCCAGTCAAACATGATAGCGGCCTTGGCCTGGATCCGGGAATCGAGGAACCTTGCACCAATATTTCTCAGCTCTGCACCCAATCGGGCACACTCCTTGAAGACCCGGGTGTGTTCATGGCCCGCATGGGAGATTAAAGCTCCATGCAGTTTTTCCACCCCGGCCTTCGACTGCCGCATCTGGAAGAACATCACTGTATCCGCTCCGCGGGCCAAAGCCTGGTAACTCAGGAGGCGCATCACACCGGGACGCTTGAGTATATTGTAAGGCTGCCAGTTCTGGCTGCTGGGTGTCTGCTCGGCGAGAATGTACGGTTGACCGTTCTTAAGCCCCCGCATCAAATCGTGCTTGAGGGCAACAACACTCATGCGGTGCTCCGGCCGGGGATAGTTGTCCCAGGACACAATATCCACATATTGAGCCCACTTGAACTGATCAAGCTTCTTGATGTACCCGGAAATATTGGTGGTCACCATCAGATGAGGGGTTACCTCTTTAATGGCCCGATATTCCCCAAGGAAACATTCTATGGTTGAATCGGTCATAAAGCGCATATAATCCAAAGCCTTTGGCTGGTACCATTTGTTGTCGTCATTAAGCTCGGAAGGAACGGTGATTTCTTCCCAGCTGTATACAGTATGGCCCCAAAAACTCAAGTTCCACCTTCGGTTCAGTTCTTCAATGGTACCGCAGCGCTCCTTAAGCCATTCGCGGAAAGCTTTGGCACAGTTGTCGCAATAACAGTAGGTGCCGTATTCATTGGCTACCCGCCAGTATAACAGCGCCGGGTGGTCTTTATACCGTTCAGCCAGTTTCCGGGCGAGCCTCGATGAAAACTCCCTGTATGCTCTGCTGTTGGGACAGAAATTGACCCGCTTGCCGTGGTTCCGCTTACGGCCGTAGACATCCACAGGCATAACCTCAGGGTATTTTAAAGACATCCACGCCGGCTGGGCGGCGGTTGACGTGGCAAGGCATGCGTAGATGCCGTTTTCTGCCAGCAGATCAAGGACCCGATCCAGCCATTCAAAGTCATACTGGTCTTCAGCAGGCTGGAGCTTTGCCCAGCTGAAAACGGGGACTGTAACCATATTGACTCCCGCCAGCTTGAGCAGGCGCATATCCTCCTGCCAGGTTCCCTCAGGCCATTGATCCGGATTATAGTCACCACCGAAAAGTATTGCCGGCAGTTTTGGGTTGATCATTGCCTGTACCTCCTCCTAATTCAACTTCTACTCTGTGTGCTTTACCATCGCCAAATACCGGTATAATATTGCCTGCAATGGATGTGCCGTCTACAATGATTTTGGCCACACCCCTCATCACCTGCCGGGGATTCTTCACGGTTATGTCATAAACCGCATTGCGGAAGTGACGGCGGACTCGATAGCCTGTCCATTCCTGGGGGATGCAGGGATCAATCCGCAAACCGTCATAGTCAGGTTTAATCCCTAAAATCCACTGAGTAACTGCCACATAGCTCCATGCCGCTGTCCCCGTCAGCCAAGAATTCTTGGCCTCGCCGTGCCTCGCCGCATCTTTGCCGGCTATCATCTGGGAATAGACATACGGTTCCATTCTGTGGATCTCGCTGATTTCCTCTTTGTATGCCGGTGTAATCTTGCGCCAAATATCGAAAGCCCGGCCGCCCCGCCCGATTGCCGCTTCGGCACAGGCGACCCAAGGGTTATTATGGCAGAAAATCCCGGCGTTCTCTTTATAGCCCGGCGGATAAGAGCTGATTTCCCCGAGGTTGAGGTAATACTGGGAATAGGCCGGCTGCTGCAGAACCAAGCCGTAGGGCGTATCCAGCCGTTCTTTCACCGCATCAAGCGCTTTTTCGGCACAGCCTGATTCGATGCCGATCCCGGCCATGACGCAGAAGCCCTGCGGTTCGATGAAGATCTGCCCCTCGGCGCATTCACGGCTGCCGATCTTCTGCCCGAAGGCATCGTACGCTCTAAGGAACCACTCGCCGTCCCAGCCTTGAGCCAGCACCCTTTGCTCCATCTCCGCAACCAGCCCGGCGGCACGCTCCGCTTCCTCCGGCTCGCCGAGGTGGCGGCAGATTTCGATATAATCCCGGCCGGCATAGACATATAGCCCGGCAATAAAAACCGATTCCGCCACCGGCCCGCGTGAAGGCCCGGTAGTCTGGAACGGTTCACCCGGTTCTTCCGAAAAGCAGTTCAGATTCAGGCAGTCGTTCCAATCAGCGCGGCCGATCAAAGGCAGCCCGTGGGGCCCAAGGTTGTTGTTGACATGGTCAAATGAACATCTCAAGTGCTCGAACAAGGACGCTCTGTTGTGCTCGACGCTGTCAAAGGGAACCTGTTCACGGAGTATGGAGAAATCTCCCGTTTCTTTGAGATACGCTGCGGTGCTGACAATCAGCCACAGGGGATCGTCGTTGAACCCGGATCCGACAGCATCATTACCCTGCTTGGTCAACGGTTGATACTGATGATAAGCACTCCCGTCTTCCAACTGAGTAGCAGCCAGGTCCAGGATTCGTTCCCTTGCCCGCTTGGGGGCTTGATGGACAAAGCCCAGGATGTCCTGGTTGGAATCGCGGAATCCGATCCCCCGGCCGATCCCGGACTCGAAATATGAAGCGCTGCGGGAAAGATTGAAGGTGACCATGCATTGATATGGGTTCCAGATGTTGACCACCCGGTTCAGCCTCTCATCGCCGCTTTGAAGCTGATATTTGCCCAGCAGCTGATCCCAGTATGCTTTTAACTCATCCAATGCCCTGGAAACAGCGGTTTCATCTCTGAACTGATTGAGTACTGCTTTGGCTTTTGCCTTATTAATCACACCGGGACCGGCAAATTTCTCGTGCTTTTCATTTTCCGCATAGCCCAGAATGAATACCAATGTTTTTTCCTCACCGGGCTGCAGAACCACCTGGATCCAGTGGGAGGCAATTGGCGCCCAGCCGTGGGCCATGGAGTTTTTTGCTTTCCCGGCCAATACCACTTCCGGTTCGTAAAACCCGTTGTACAACCCCAAGAAACTGTCGCGATCCGTATCAAACCCGTCAATGTCTGCGTTGACTCCGTAGAAGGCATAGTGATTGCGCCGCTCCCGGTATTCCGTCTTGTGGTAGATTACCGAACCTTCAACTTCCACCTCACCGATACTGAAATTGCGCTGGAAGTTGGTGGCATCATCATTAGCGTCCCAGAGACAGAATTCGATGAAGGAAAACAAACTGAGTTCCCTGGCGGCGCTGCTCTCATTCCTGATCTGCACCTGATGGACTTCGCAGTCCATGTCCAGAGGTACAAAAAACAGCTGGCCTACCGTGACACCGTTCCTGGCGCCGGCAATCCGGGTATAGCCCAGCCCGTGGCGGCATTCATAAAAGCTGAGCTCTTTTTTCACCGGCTTCCAGCTTGGCGACCAGACATCGCCGCTGTCGTTTATGTAAAAATAACGCCCGCCAGCGTCTGCAGGCACATTGTTGTACCGATAACGGGTAATCCTGCGCAGCCGCGCATCCCGGTAGAAGCAGTATCCTCCTGCGGTATTGGAAATCAGGCCAAAAAAAGACTGTGACCCCAAATAGTTAATCCACGGATATGGAGTCTTGGGGTCTGTAATGACATATTCTTTGTTGTGATCATCGAAATAACCGTATTTCATGGGTATACCTCCCTTATGGCCGACCGTGTTCACATGTGCATGCTGTGGCTGTTGGTGTCGCCAAAGGGGGAGTCGGAAGCTTGTGCCTTCTGGAAGTACTCCCTCTGCTGCGGAGTGGGCCGCAGCCAATTGGGCAGCCACGACCGCACCCACTGCTTTTGAGTTTCAGGAAGGCCATTGACAAAGTTCTCGATCACAAATTTTACCCGCACCCTGTTAATCAAAGCAATGATCAACAACCACAGTAGGTAGAGATTAAACTCCGGACAGCCGTGCTTTAACGCCAGCAGCGGTAGTGCAACCTGGAGCGGCAGCATAAAAGCCAGCATCACTGTGGCAACCGTCCGGATAAGATAAACCACCAGGCAGAGGCAAAACCAGATCACCATGAATTCCCGGGGGAGGAACCCGGCTCGGACAAGGGCTATGCTGGTCCCGGTCGTCATCACTGTATCAACATAAATGTCCCGCTCACCAATCCACGATGAAGGCGTATTGGAAATCCTGGCGAATTTACCGTCCAAAGCATCAGTACTCCAAAGCAGCAGGTTGATTTTAACCAACCTGCCAAGGGAATCAATGGAGTGTTCCCAGGATAGAAACGGCAGCAGCAGCCCACCAAACAAACGCAAGTAGGTCATCAGATCCGCAACCATCCGGGCCCAGTGCAGAGGTTTGTCCTTAGTCACCACTGTTCACCTACCTTGGCAGCAGGAATCCAAACCGCCACCATTCATTCGTGCTTTCCACTTTTTAGTATATCATATTCACATTACGGATCAACGGCCAATAAACCATGGCCAACCTTTGTTTAATCTTACGGTCTCCACCGGTGCTCTTGTTTCTGGATTGTTCAGCTTCCGGCATTTCACTTGGATCATGATCCAGTTCATGGTTATCTGCATGACGGCCATCAAGAGATTCATGTTCTTCTTTTAACAAATAATCGGTCGTGACGCCGAAGACTCGGGCTAAGTCCACAATCCGGCTCACAACCAGTGGTTGCGGATTGCCAGTAACCTACCTTGCCACCAAATAATGGGCTTGGCACCGGCCCCCTTCACGGAGCAAACAAGTATTCAAGCCGTATACCACTGAGCCTGAGCTTCATACATTTGCGTATAGAGGCCGTTTTTGTTTATCAGCTCCTCGTGGGTCCCTTCTTCCACAATCCTGCCTTCGTGGAAGACCAGAATCCGGTCGGCCAGTTTGGTGGCCCCCAAGCGGTGGGAGATCATGATTGCAGTCCGATCACCGGTCAGCTCCCGGAACTCCCGGTAGAATTTTGCCTCTGAGATCGGATCCAAAGCCGCTGTCTGCTCGTCGAGAATCATCACCTTTGCCTCGCGCCGGATTACAGCCCTGGCAAAGGCCAGTTTCTGCCACTGCCCGCCGGACAAATCCGTGCGCCCTTTTTCCAAATTGCCAAGAAAGGTATCGTATTTCTCTTCCATCTCTTGAATGAAAGAATGGGCGTCTGCCCGCTTGGCTGCTGTAACAATCTCGCCATCCGGTAATTCCCGGTAGGTATTGCCAATCCGGATATTGTCGGCAACGGTTAACTGGTAGCGCCCGAAATCCTGAAACACGAAAGATGTAGCCCGGCGCATCAGTCCCAACACTTCCGGCAATTCCTTCTCGGCAATAGTGATCTTTCCTTCTTGGGGACGGTACAAACCGCACAGCAGCGCTACAAATGTGCTTTTGCCTGAACCGTTCTCCCCTACGATAGCAATCTTCTCGCCCTGTTTGATAGTTACATTAATATCCTGCAAAACATACCGGTCTGTGTTTGGGTAGCTGAACCACACGTTTTCGAAGGTAATGTCGGCATGTTTCGGTATTGATTTTCCCTCGGCCCGGAGTTCCTCACTGTCGTACTGCAGCAGGTTGAAGTAATCCTTGAGGTACTTGCCGGTAGCCGCCATTGCTGATATATCTGAAAACAGCGATTTCATTGTACCCTGGAGGGTATTTGCCACACCATAGATCAACACGAAGGATCCAATTGCTGCACTGGATTCGGGATCCATAATCCGGCGGCAAATTAGCCACAACGCAAGGCCGATGGTGGCATAGCCGCTGATGTTGGACAAAAGGTTGAAAAAGTAATATTTGCGGATGTATTTATAGCGATGGTCCCGCAGCCTCAACGACAACTCAGCCCACTTATCCATTAGGTATTTTGAGTACTGGCCGACCCGCATTTCCCTAATACTGTCCCGGCGGGTGAACAGCCGGAAAACATACCACTGCTGCCTCATTTCCGGCGCTTCCAACTGAGCCCGGTAGTACCCTTCAATATTCTGCAGCTGCATAAAGATGCAGGCGGGGACAGCGCCGGCCAGAATAAGCAGGGCGATCCGCCAATCCTCGGTTAACGCCAGCGCTCCTACCGACCCCATGGTAATGAAACTGCTGACCACACCAATCGTACTGTATACTACACCTGAGATTCTATCCGGCAGTTCATTGGAAACCCACTCCAGTTTGTTAAAGACTTCCGGAGTATCCATATACTCATACCGGATTGACGCAATTTTGGCCAACATCCGATCCATCATGTAATTGTTAATCCTGGCACTAACCAACCTCCCGGCATGAGCTTCCAAGATCCCGATCACCCACTGAACCAGCATCAGCCCACTCCAGAGAGCCAGAGTGGAAATGATGCCCATAAGGACCGTTTGCGATGGATCGGCAACAATCTGTTCAGCATAATTGAAAAACCGTTTGTGCAGAAAAAGCATGCCTGAAGGTATTAGCGATCCCAGCAACCCAACGGCCAACAGCAGTATCTCTTTTGACTGGCACGCCTGGAAAAGCAGCTTTCCGCTGGTGACAATGGTGCCAGCAATCCCCACACCTTTACCGCGGTCAATCTGCTTGTTGGATGTCATTGACGGTCACTCTCCCTTCGTACCATTCAGCCTGGGCCTTGAACATCTCTGCATAGTGCCTGTTCGCCTTCATCAACTGCTCATGTGTTCCGGTATCCACCAGTTCACCATCCTTCAGAACGATGATTTTATCAGCCAGGCGGGCAAAACCCAGGCGGTGGGACACGAGTATTGCTGTTCGGCCGTGCAGTGAGTTCTTGATTTGGACAAACTGCTCCATTTCGGCGACAGGATCCAGCTTAGCCGCCGGCTCGTCCAGAATTAGGATCTCCTTATCGCTGACATGGGCACGGGAGACGCCAATCCGCTGCCATTCGCCACCGGACAGTGCCAGGCCGTCCTCTTCGTACTCACGGCCCAGGAAGGTATCAAGACCATTTTTCTGGGCTCGAATGAACTTGTCAGCCTGCCCTTTTCTCGCCGCCTCCATCAATACTTCATCATTGTTGATCTGTTTGATATCACCGAAGGCAATGTTCTCCCTGATCGTGAAGTGGTATTGCTTAAAATCCTGAAACACCACGCCCATCTTGCTGTAAAGGTACTCCTGTGTCAGCTGATCGTAGGGCAGGCCTTCAAAGAGGATTTTGCCCTTTCTAGGGGGGTACAGGCCGAGGAGCAGTTTGATCAAGGTGGTCTTACCTGCACCGTTGTCGCCCACCAAGGCAACCGTTTCACCCTTTTTCACTGTGAGGCTGATATCTTTCAGCACAGTGTGTTCCGGCACATAACCAAATGTGACGTTTTCCAAGTGAAAGATTGTCTCCGGATCCTTCGGTATGATTTCCTTGTGCTCCCGGGTAGGAAGGCCGGTTTCGTCAAAGACCATTTCAAAGACTTCCTTTTGTTCAGCCATGAAAGGCAGGTATCTCATGGTGTAAAGATATTCGCTTGCAAGCGTATGGACACTGTTGAACAGCTGGTTGTGCAGCTGCCAAATCAGGACCAAACCACCCAGCATGATCTGGCCGTTCCACAAGAGCCACACTCCCAAGCCCAAGATCAGGATGCTGAATCCAAGATAGATCAAGTTCAAGATGTTGCGGATCTGGTTGGATTTCAAGTCCAGCTCCAACCTCATCCCGGTCAGTTTCTCAGCCAGCGAGCGCCAGCGGCTGCGGAAGAAATCGCTCAGTTTCATCGCCCGGATTTCTTTCCCGGTCTCCCGGCCTGTAATCAAGCCGGCATAGTACTGCTGTTTGCGGTGCTCCATCTTGGCGACCGACCAGAAGTCGTAGTGCTGTTGATAAATCTTGCCGGTTAAAACAAGGGATACTATGAAGAATACAATACCAATCACCAGTAAAACCCATGAGGTGGTAAAGGCTAACCAAAACAGACCGGCGGTTCCCACAAAGGCACCGATAAAAGTGGAAGTCCCACCAATGACATAGGCAAGGCGGCTGCAGGTGCTGCCTACGTGGGAAATTTGAGCCGCAAAATCCTTGTCGTCAAATTTGCATAAGGGAATTTTGTTGACGCAGACGGCATATTTACGCTGCATGGCAATTGAATAACGTGTTTGCATCGTGTATCTGATGATGTTGGGAATGATATGGTATGAACTGCGCAGTATCCACAAAGAGCTCAACACAGCCACGCGCCAGGTAATGTCCAATAGGCTGCCGGCCCCTATGTTAATAGTGATCGTATCAACCACTTGCTCCGTTACCTTGAGCAAGTAGACTGGTATTAGAGCCCCAAGGCTGTTGAGGACTGTCCAAAAGATGAAATTACGTTTATCGATTTCCCAACCTTGCCGGTAAGCCCATTTGGCTACCTCCCATTGATCAAAGATTTTCAGCCGCTTCAATAACCGGGTAATCCTGTTTTCGGTGATCACTTGGCTCATGATGGTACACCTCCTGAGCAACAGCCGCTGCCTATCAAATTCGTTCGGCCCTGGATCAGCTGCCGTTGATGTTTCTCATATATAGTGGAAATTTTCCCGACAACTCTAATTTACACCGATAGTTGACAGAACACCTTCTTTTTCTGTCAGCAGTATTTCGGTGTCATAATAAAAGACGGCCAAATCAGGCCGTCTGTCACGCGCGGGTTCAAGCACAGCGCCTCGAGCTCAATCCCCGTACCACTCCAGCAGTTCTTGGACTATCGCAATAGCGTTGGCCACTTTGGGGCCCGGATCAACCGCCGCGATTTTCTCCAGTGTTTCCAGGCACCTACCCAAATCCTGGTGGGCGTAGCCGCGGCTTTCATCCAAAGGCCTGGTGTCGCAGTAGTAAAAGCGCGCCAGCAGCCAAAGAGCATCCAGATCGTTGGGAGCTTCGGCCAATCTTTGCTGCAGAAGCTCGAAGGCTTCATCGTATCTGTGTTCAAGAATCAGCTCTTCTTCCGGCCTCAGCTCTCTCTGTTTAAAGCAGACAATACCCGCAGTGATCGGCCTGTCAAACAGATTCCGCACTTCGTTCGAACTTATGGTCAGCCCTGATCCCGTATGGGCTTCGACGGCGAATGAAACCTTGTCGGGCATTCCAAGTAAAGCCCTTGGATGAATGCCCGAACTTGAATAATGTGAAAAGAACGGCGGATCAATGAGACTGTCCAGCCGGATGCTGGTTTCGCTGGTAGCGGCAAGATAATGGCCCACACTGATCAAGGCAACATCGGAATGAGGATGTTCGTCATAGCGATATATGCCAATCACGCTGTAAGATTCAGCCCCGGGATTCCCCGCCCTTTTTTTAATGCCCGCGGATGAAAAAACGCCAGGCAAGCTGCCTGGCGCCATCTATAGAGGGTTTAGCCATGTGACTAGTACCTCATATACACCCACAATTCATTTACTGCAAAGTATTTTCCTTCCGGGCAATCCTCGGTTAGAACAATCCTTATCCAGCGTGCTGTCACTGCTTCTTCAAACTCAATGTCTTCAGTACCGAAACCGTCGCGTATATCATATCCGCCGGTATAGACAGGTTCACCGTATTCAGGAGACTCACCATCCGGTGCCACGACAATTTCAAAAGCACGCGGCATATCGCTGTAACGGCCAAGGATGGTTATCAGATTAAAAGTCTGATTCGACCGCATGTCTATTTCAAGCCATTTTCCCTTTTCCTGCTTGCTTCCGTGCCACCTTGAATCTTCGTCCACAACACCATCAAAGATCTGGTAAGCATGCGAACCATTGTTTGACGCACCTGCTACCCAACCCGTACGATCTAACTCAACAGCCCCTTCTTTGATCGAGCTCTCGAAAACTTCCATTGCTTCATCCAAAGCTGCGATGGCCTGGCTGATTTCTTCGCCAGTAGCCTCTGCATCGCCATACACCGCTTCAGCGGCATCAATTGCCTGCTGGAAGGCGGCATGGGCATCAGCCGGGATTTGGCCGGGCTCGTCACCTTCTGCATATGCAGCCTTCAGAGCTTTGGCTGCGTCAATCGCTCCCTGCAGTTCCTCCTTTGAACCAGCCGGCACCTCAATAATCTCGAGTTCAATGCTGTCCGACAATTTGCCTGAAGTAACCTCGATCGTCACTTTCCCAAGAGCGATTGCACCGGCTGTAAAGACAGCTTGGTCGCCATCCGCTTCCAAAGTCCCTTTGCCTTCATCCTTAAGTGACCACTCCACCTCTTTGAGAGCGACTTCATTGTTCTTTTTATCATAGCCTACAACTGACAGGTTAACTGATCTGCCTTGCACTACCTTCGTGGATTCTGCCGAGATCTCCAGTTTGTTCGGCACAGATGCCTTAATTAGGCATCCTGAAAACAGAACAGACACTACCAGGGTCAAGATTATCATTCTGTGTTTTTTGAGCACTAGGATCCCTCCTATTCATTCTTAAAAATTGCATCGCCGACTTAGTTATATATGAATCATAACATCTTTTACAAAAATACTCTTGTCATATCGTGCCGGCATTTGACAACTATCGACATTTCGTGCTGCAAAAACCATGTTCGGGATCCCGCAGTCAAGAGCTTACCCCGCATACCACTGGGCTTGGGCTTGATACATCTCGGCGTACTTCCCTCGTTCCCGCATCAGCTGTTCGTGAGTGCCGACGGCCACAATTCTGCCTTGATCCATTACGACAATCCGGTCGGCAATTTTTGCTGATCCAAGCCGGTGGGTAACGATTATCGCTGTCTTATCTCTGGAAAGCTCGGCAAATTTCTGATAGATCCTGGTTTCCTCCAGGGGATCGATCGCCGCCGTCGGCTCGTCAAGGACAATCAGATCATGCCTCCGGTAGAAACCTCTGGCCAAAGCCACCCGCTGCCACTGCCCGCCGGAAAGATCCACTCCGTCAAACTCCCGGGACAGCATAGTGTCATACCCCTGCGGGAATGTTTCCTGATCCAGCTCAAGATCGGCCTTTTTCACTGCTGTCTCCAGATGGGTTTGATCCTGGGCTTCAAGATCACTAATCCAGACGTTTTCCTGGAGGGTAAGTTTATAGCGCTGATACTTCTGGAAAACACCGGTAGTCCCTTTGTAAATTGATTCAGGGCTGATTTTCCTGCTGTCGGCCCCTCCTATTTCAACAACCCCTTCTGTTGGAAGGTACAATCCGACCAGCAGCTTGACCAAAGTCGATTTGCCTGCCCCATTCTGGCCAACAATGGCGATCGTTTCTCCAGGCTTGATGGTGAGATTCACATGATCCAGAGCCTTGGTTTCACTGCCTGGGTAGGAAAAACTCACATCGTGGAATCTCATCCCGCCCTCAAATGAAACCCGTTCCAGTTCGCCTGTACGCTCAGGAAGATCCAAAAACCGCATAAAGTTCCGGACAGTTCCCAAATCCTTGGTCATCCCACCAATGTGGTGGCTGACAATCTCATCCATGATGCTGAACATAAGCTCAATGGAACCAAATACAGCGGCAAAGCTGCCGATACTGATCTCTCCGTTCATTAAGGCCGTAAACAGCAGGTACAGTACGCCGAAGTATCCCAGCAGCGTCAGCATTTTCATGCCTATCTCCATTAAATGGGTTTTCAACTCCACCGACCACTTCTTTTCCTGCATTGCGTTTAATGCGGTCAAATACAGCTGTTTGAAAAAGCCATAGGCTCCCAGCAGCCTGGTTTCTTTGAAGTATTCCCGATCACATATGCATTTTTCATAATAGTCAACTTCACGGCGAAGCGGCGCCGACTCATCTTCCAGGCGGGCATGAACCGCTCCCCTGATTAACTGTGTTATGAACACAGGGATAAAGATGAACACCAGTGATACAATCAAGATCGGCTTCAAGCGGTACAGGTACCAGGCCATGAAGCCGAAGTACGGAAGATAGAATGTAAACAAGACAACGACAACTATCAGCAAACCCAGGCTGTTGCCGGCACCTTTTTGCGCCTTGTTGATATCATCCAGCAGTTCCGGTGTTTCATAGCAAACCGGCTCAATCCGCGCCGCTTTACGGTGGATATGTTTGCCCAGGTGCCCCGGCACCAGATTATACAAAGTGTTGGTCATAAAGTTGTGCATGCCATTGAGCACCTGGCTGCCGATACTCACAGCACCCAATGCAGCCAAACCCCAATAGACCACAGTAAGCCTGCCTTGGCCGGTTACAGCCGAAGCCACAGAGTCAAAAAAGAACTGCATTGCATAAGTATTCAATCCCCAGGACAAGCCGTGGATGACTCCGATCAGGCATACAGCCGAAAAATACAAGGGGCAGGCTGCCATCACCATCTTGAGGATCCGCCAGACGATTTTATGCAGCGAGATCTGGTTTTTCAATTGTACCAACTCCTTTGGCTTTCATACATCTCGGCATATACTCCGTCCAACGCCATCAACTCCTGATGAGTCCCATGTTCCAAAACCCTGCCGTCGCCGATGACAAATATTTCATCAGCCAGTTTGGTTGAGCCAAGCCGGTGGCTGATAAAAATGGTTGTTTTGCCGCGGCTGATCCGTTCAAATTCCTGGTATAATTCACTCTCACTGATTGGATCAAGGGCAGCCGTAGGCTCATCCAAAATCCTTAAGGGTGCTGGATTGACAATCGCCCGCGCCATGGCAATCCGCTGCCACTCGCCGCCGGATATGTCGTACCCATCAGGCTTGATCTTGCCAAGGGGAGTCTGAATGCCCTGGGGCAGTTTTTCCACTGCTGCGCTCAAGCCTGTCTGGCTTATAGCACGGTTGATCTGCCAATCTTCGCGGCTGTATATTGCATTTACATCCCCGAGGGCAATATTATCTCTCACTGTGATGTAGTATTTGGCAAAATCCTGATAGACAATGCTCAGCATCGCTTTCAGTTCGGACGGGTGCCACTCCCGGATGCTTTTGCCGTTTAGCAGTATCTCACCGGTGTAATTGTCGTAAAGCCCGGCAATTAGCTTTGTAATCGTGGTTTTGCCTGAACCATTAACCCCGGCAAAGGCATAGTGCTTACCGGCTTCCATTCTGAAAGACAGGTTCTTCAGTACATATTTGTCTGTTCCCGGGTATTTGAAACTTACATTGAAAAATTCCAAGGATCTAAACTGGGGCACGCTTTCAGCAGGCACCATCTGGGCAGAGTCAGCCTCTTCCAGCATGGCAAACTCCGTGAGATCCCTGAGATATTCGCGGTGTTTTGCCAGTTGATCAGCATATGACGTTAGCTGCCAGGACATCATTTGCACAAGGTTGAATGTTGCTCCTACCAAGGAGATAAACAAGCCAACCGACAAAGCTCCGGTTAAAACTGGGTTAAGCAGCACCACCACAATCAAGACCGATATCAAAGCAGTTATTACTCCGCTTGCCTTCGACCGTACAAACCATTTCTTTATGACTTGATGTTCAATTCTGCGGGCTGTCTCATACCGCTCGTGCCACAGCTCGTTTATTTGATCGCTGTAGCCGAAAAGGGTTCGTTCATCCACAGTTTCCCTGCTGGTTAAAACATCGGCAAGATAATAGCTCTTGCGCTTGTATTTCGCCGTTTCCTTGCTCGCCTCATAGCTGGCTTTACCGCTTTTTACCGCCAGGGCAAACAATGGGACTGAAAACGACAGAATTGCCAGAGCGGCCCACCATACCTGTGAGATTAAGATCCCAAGGACTCCCATGATCCTCAAGATCTCTGCCGCCGCAGAGATTAGGAGGCGATAGCCGCCGGTCAGCTGCGCTTCGGGCCGGCTTGTCACCCGCGAGATCAAGTCCCAGGTTTCAGGGTTTTCAATATGGCGGTAATGAAGCCGCGCCCGTTTCTCCATTACTGCTGTGTGATAATGCCTCTGTAATCCCAGATCAAACTTTACATTGATTAGGTTTGCCAAAGCGGCGGCCACCCAGCTGTAGGCAATCAAAACGACTACTGCGAACAATGAGCTGTATATTTCACTTCGGGCAAGGCTCCCCTGCAGGATACCAATCGCGGTATCAATAAAGTCTGCAGTGACCAATACATGAATGGTGGGAATGATTCCGGCCAAAATCGAATGCAGGCCTACAAGGATAGCGGCCGCGGGAGCCGCTTGAATTGGGATTTTGATCAAATCAAGAAGACCATATTTGCGGGCTTCGATCTGCATCGTTCCTACCTCCGTTCGATACGAAAAGGTTCTCCTACATTGAGTATACCTGAACACCGGCTGCCAACAACAGCCTGAAGCTAGATATGGTTTCAGCCTAAAGACTGATTTCCAGGTAATGCAAGAACTTCCTGCGTTCGCTGGGAATCTATTCGCGGATATGATCAAACTGGAGGTAAGTACTGAGGATCGAAGCGAAAGTAAAAAGCGGCTGTCAGCCGCTGTTACTTGACAGTTCTGCTCCCCGGTTTCGTTATCGGCAGATTGGCTGCGCACAAAGGACACTGATCCGGCTGGAAAGTTTCAATCTCCATCCGCATCAGTGGAATAAACGGGGCCGGGAAATCCACCTTGCCCTGGCTGCGGTCCACAAGGCAGGCCACTACCTGGACAAGACAGCCGTGGCAGCGGGCAATCTCAATCACTTCTCTGACTGAACCGCCGGTTGTGACCACATCTTCCACAACCAACACTTTCTCGCCCGCAGTCAGGGTAAAACCGCGGCGCAAAGCCATTTTCCCCTGTTCTCGCTCGGTGAACACAAAACGGCACTGCAGCGCCCGGGCCACCTCATAGCCTAGATTTATGCCCCCTATTGCCGGGGCGATTACCGTATCAATGTCCTGCGGCAGCTTCGGAATTAAGAGCTTTATGATTTCCGAGGCAGCTTTGGGATACTCAAAAATTGCGGCACACTGCATGTACTGGCCCGAGTGCAGCCCGGATGTGAGTTGAAAATGGCCTGTTTTTAGAGCCCCAAGCTCTCGGAACTTGGCCAGCAGTTCTTGCCCAGTCATGCTACCACCTCGATTTCCGCCAGGATTTGTGCGAACGCAAGTTTTGGATCAGGGCTTGCTGTTATTGGGCGGCCGATCACCAAATAGTCGCTACCCGCCTTGATTGCTTCCCCCGGTGTCATCATCCGC
The DNA here is from genome assembly GCA_012520795.1 of Bacillota bacterium. Lineage (GTDB taxonomy): Bacteria > Bacillota > Limnochordia > Darwinibacteriales > DTU012 > DTU012. The sequence goes on along the minus strand of JAAYNP010000051.1, from coordinate 4,885 downwards.
CTCTGATCTCCAGCCGTACTGCCCGGCGGCCGCACTCCGGGGGTGACCGCCAGGAAACCTTTACCCAGATGTTTTTTGATCATCGCTGCTTCCCGTGGGGAACAGACGACCCCGTGGAGACGAGCCTCTTTGGCCAAGGCTGCATAATGCAGGACACAATCCTCCAGGGAACCGCGAATCCACAGTTGGTTGTTCATTAACTGCTGATCAATGGAAGTCAACTGGGTTACTCCGATCAGCTTCGTATCACCAATCAAGGCATCCCGCGCCTTAAGCATCATTTCCAGGCCGCCGGCACAGTGTACATCTACCATATCACATCCCAACCTGCCAAGAACCTTGATCGTTTTGTAGGCAGTACTGGGGATGTCATGAATCTTCAGGTCCACAAAAACCTTTAATCCCCGATCCTTGAGCATAGAAACAAGGTTCGGCCCCTCGCTGTAAAAAAGCTCCATCCCCACTTTGACATAAGCCAGTCCCGGAACCCTGTCCAACAGCTGGAAAACCTCGTCTTTTGCCGGGAAATCCAATGCCACAATAATTCTTTCTTCAGTTTTCAAGCTATACACCCCCGGATTTCAGCCAAACTCCCTATGCCATGCTCCTGCATAAACTGAGCGATTTCAGCAATGATCCTGGGGCAGGCAAAGGGGTCTGTGAAATTTGCAGTGCCAACCATCACGGCACTAGCCCCTGCCATGATAAACTCAACGGCATCTTCACCGGAATAAATCCCGCCCATGCCAATAACCGGGATACCCACTACCTGCGTCACCTCATACACCATCCGCACTGCCACCGGTTTTACCGCAGGGCCTGAGAGCCCTCCAGTCTTGTTGGCCAAAACGGGGCGCCGCCGCCGGATATCAATCTGCATGCCAATCAAGGTATTGATCAATGTCAACCCGTCCGCGCCCCCTGCCTGGGCCGCCAGGGCAATCTGCCGGATATCGGTGACATTTGGGGAAAGCTTGACAAAAAGCGGCAAGGAGCACACCTTTCGCACCGAACAGACCAGATCCTCCAAAACCTGTGGGCTGACGCCGAAACTGATCCCGCCGGCTTTCACATTCGGGCAGGAAACATTGAGCTCAACGGCGTTCGCCAAACCGGAAGCGGAGATAATCCGCACTACCTCCACATATTCATCCTTGGTCTGCCCCGCTGCGTTCACAATCACCGGAACACCCTGCTTGGCCAGCCACGGCAGCTCAACCGCTGCCACATGCCTGACCCCCGGGTTGGCAAGCCCAATGGCATTCAGCATCCCCCCGCCGGCCTCAGCCACCCGGGGAGTCGGGTTGCCCAGCCTCGGTTCAAGCGTTACAGCCTTGGTGACAACTGCCCCCAATTGGTTGAGCGGATAGAACCGGGCATATTCACGCCCGAAACCAAAGCAGCCGGATGCCGGCATCACCGGGTTCCTCAAGTGCAGGCCGGCGATTTCAACGCTCAGGTCGGGAACACTCATAACACCACCCCGTTCCAGTCAAAAACCGGGCCATCGGCACAAACCCGCCTTGTTCCCGAACCGCCGCCGGTTTGGCAAACACAGCCGTAACAGGCACCCACTCCGCAGGCCATCCGCTCTTCCAGGGATACATACCCCTGCACTTCTTGACTGGCAAAACACTGCTTGACTACCTTTAACATCGGGATTGGCCCGCATGCATACACATAATCCCACTTAAGGCCATCGGCTGCCAGCGACTCAACGGCATCGATCACTGTCCCCTTCAATCCCAAGGAGCCATCATCGGTGGCCAATTTCAGATTGCCGAGAACAGCAAATCGATCAACCCAAAAAGAGTCGGCCTGCGTCTGAAAACCAAGCGCCACATCCAGTCTATCGGATAAGGGCTGCACTCTCTCTGCAAGGAAATACAGCGGCGGAGCGCCAATGCCACCGCCTACAATCAATACTCTCGCTTTTGCAGGCGGCAGGGGAAAGCCTGTCCCCAAAGGGCCCAGCACGTCCAGCCCATCACCGGCTTTCCGCTCGCTCAACCATTGTGTCCCCTTGCCCACCACCCGGAATACAATGGCCAGGCTGTCTTCAGTAACTGCGGCAATACTTACCGGGCGCCGTAAGACATGTTCCAAACCGGCACCAATCCGGATCATTAAGAACTGCCCCGGCTGCACAGTATCATATGGAAATGTGCCGGTTAATGTCAGCTGCCAGATACCATGAGCAATCCGGGCTGTGTCAGTGACTGTAAGCAGCATTGTCATGCCTCCCGAAACGACAGTGGTTCCAATCGGAGCGGCTGATCCTCGACAACCTTAAGGTAAGCCACGGCAGTATTCTGGCAGGCCTCCTAATGCTCAGCACGATTGGCATTGAAGCGTTCCTCCCCGTCGACTAGTGTCAGTACCGGCCAACCCTGCAATCTCCTGCCAACAAAGGGCGAGTTTGTCCCCTTGCTGTAGAAATGTCCCCTTTCCACAGTTTTTTGGCGGGCAAGGTCAATAACCACCAGATCCGCTGCTCCTCCCGGAATAAGATCGCAATCTTGATTCACAACCCTGCCGGGTCCAAAAGTTAGAGCTTGCAAAAGCTGCTCCAGTTCGAGCATACCGGTGAGGACCAAGTTTGAATAAAGGGCTGGAAAAGCTGTTTCCAACCCTGTCACACCAAAAGGTGAATCCAAGCCAATTCTCTGTTCTTTTTCCCGGCCGTGGGGTGCGTGATCTGTGGCAACGGCATCAATGACACCCCTTCGCAGCCCCTCGATTAGAGCCGACCGATCCGCTTCGGTGCGCAGCGGCGGTTTCATTTGGAAATCTCCCTGTGGTTCACCTATATCGTTTATGGTCAAGGTTAAGTGATGCGGCGTTACCTCCGCCGTCACAGGAAGCCCACTCCGTTTGGCTGCGGCAATCAGCTCCACTGATTCGGCACAGCTCAAATGAGCCGCATGATACCGGCATCCGGTTTTTGCAGCCATTTCAAGATCCCGCTCCAGCATCAAATACTCGGATTGAGGCGGAATCGCATCAGCAAACAAGCCCGGCTTAACCAGGCTTTTTTCTTCCAAGTGGTTAATCAGGACCCCACCTGAATTCGCCAGCTTTTCCATGGCTTGCCTAAGTAAGCTGGTGGGAACAGGGTCACCGTCATCAGAAAAGAGGGTAATACCGGAGCCAATCAACGCGTCAAAATCGGTCAATTCAGCTCCAGCCCGGCCTTTCGTTATAGCGGCAATGGGAATTACCTTTACCCGGGCGTCTTTTCTAAGCCGCGGCTTAAAATCAATAAGCTTGTCTGGGGAATCCAAAGAGGGGTTGGTGTTCGGCATGGCACAAACAGCAGTAAACCCTCCGGCTGCAGCGGCTTTTGTTCCGGTGGCAATTGTCTCCTTTTCTGCAAACCCCGGTTCTCTCAAGTGCACATGCAGGTCAAGAAAACCGCGGCAGATCACATATCCAGAAGCATTGAAAGCAGTTATCGAAGCTGAGCGCTCCAGAAAGCCGGCCTTGGCTTTGTCGCCAAAGGCAGCAATTTTCCCATTAATTACCAATATATCTTCCTGTCTAAGCTTATAATTGCGGTAAACCAGCCCGTCATGCAGATACCAGTTGTTCACGTCTTTCCTCCTGAAAGCACCATTCCATGACCGCCATGCGCACAGCTACTCCGTTGGTTACCTGCTGTAAAACCTTGCAGCGGTGATCCTGGAGCACGTCATCGGTGATCTCAACGCTGCGGTTAACCGGGCCGGGGTGGAGAATGATGGCATCTTCTTTCATCTGCATCAGCCTTATGCTGTTGAGCCCAAAATGCCGGTTGTAATCGGAGACGTCGAAATAGCCCTGGTGCCGTTCGTGCTGGACTCTAAGCACCATCACGACATCTGACTCTGCCAGTGCCTGGTCAAAGTCCACCCAGCGGCAATCACTAAGGTCATGGGGATAAAAACGGTCAGGCCCGGAAAAGGAAACTTGGGCTCCCAACTGCTCCAGCAGCAGTTTGTCTGATCTGGCAACCCTGCTGTGGAGGACATCACCGACGATTGCAACTTTGAGATCGGCGAAGCGCCCAAAGTGCTGCTTAATCGTTAGTGCGTCAAGCAGGGCTTGAGTTGGATGCTCGTAATGCCCCGAGCCGGCGTTCACCAGGCTTAGTTTCAGCTTTTCACCGGCAATCAATTCCGGCCAGTCCAGGGAATGGCGGACAACGGCAGCATTGACACCGAGAGCGTCTACTGTCTTCAGGGTATCAACCAAGGATTCGCCTTTGCAAGTGCTGGAATTCTCGATTGCGAAATCCAATACAGTCAGCCCAAGGCGTTGGGCAGCCATTTGAAATGACAGGGCTGTTCGCGTGCTTGGTTCAAAAAAGAGATTGACTACCGTCCCCCTCATCTGCCCATCCGGTTGATGGCCCACGAAATGCTGGGCCCGCCGCAGCAGCCATTCGATATCCGGCTCTTTCAGCTGCTTGATACTGACCAAAGCAGTCAATTGATCCCCTCCAGTTCAAGACCCCAGACGCTTGAGGCAAAAAAAGGCTTCTACCCCAGATTGGTAGAAGCCTAAAGATGGCTACAGCGGAAGAGATACAGCTATCCTGCTCTCATAGACGTCCTTCCCAACCTCACGGGATTGGATTAAAGGTCATATTTGATTTGGTTACATATAAAGTATCACATAAATCGGCGGAAGTCAAGGGCGTTTGATCAAACGGCCGGTGTCAACTTTTTGTAGGATAAGCCAACTTTGATCATCCTTTTGGAATAGAGCCCTAGAAAGGATAATAGCCGTTTTGAAGCCCTCTTAGGCAATTTTTTTACATAGCGACTAAATTCCTGAATCCGCTTCTTATCAGAATCGTCTTTCGCATCTTGCTTAAGCTGCTGAATAAGCTGAGCCGAAGCCT
>JAAYNP010000148.1 GCA_012520795.1 Bacillota bacterium | reverse complement strand
TCCGCGATATCACTCTCAAGCTGATGATGGGCGGTGTCATCTCCGGTGCCACCTTATCGTTCCTGCAGATCATGACGGAGATCAGTTCCACAATTATTCTTTACCGTCCGCCTTGGAAACCGATGACAGCCGTGATTTTCGAGAACACCACGCGGGCAGGGTCGGACTTTGGTGTCGCATCGGCCATGACAGTGCTGCTGATGATCATTTTGTATGTACCATTGTATGTCATAACCAAGAAGACAAGAATGAACTCGAAGGGAGAGGACTCCTTTGCAACCTACTTCTAACGTGAACGCTGCCGGCGTTGTGATTGACAACGTGTCTAAGGTGTTCGGCAGGAAAAGAGTGCTGAACTCGGTGGACATTGCCATAGAGCCTCAAGAGTTTTTTACCATTATCGGTCCGTCGGGCTGCGGCAAGACAACATTGTTGCGCATTATCTCCGGTTTCTACCAGCCCGATGGCGGACGGATATTTTACGACAGGCGTGAAGTTACAAACATCCCTCCGTGGGAACGCCAAATCGGATTTGTGTTCCAAAACTATGCCCTATGGCCGAATATGACGATTTTTGACAACGTAGCTTATGGTCTGCGTATCCGCAAAAAGCCTGCGAGCTACATCAGGGACAGGGTCAAATGGGCCTTGGGTGTCGTTGATCTGCCGGGCATTGAGAAGCATCTGCCCAATCAGCTCAGCGGAGGCATGCAGCAGCGTGTGGCCATTGCCAGGGCAATTGTCATTGATCCTGAACTTTTGCTGCTCGATGAGCCCCTGTCTAACCTTGATGCCAAGCTCCGCATCTCGCTCCGCAAGCAGATTCGTGAGATCCAGAGCACCCTGGGCATCACCGCAGTGTACGTCACCCATGACCAGGAGGAAGCACTGGAGATTTCTGATCGCATTGCAGTCATGGACAAAGGGGATCTCCAGCAGGTGGGCACACCGGAAGAAGTGTACGAAAGGCCTGCCAATCACCTTGTGGCCAGTTTTGTCGGGGAAGCCAACTTTGTCGAGGGCAGGGTTACCCCGGAGGGCTGGTTTGAAAGGCCTGAAGCCAAACTCCGTGTTCAGCTAGACGAGAAGATCCTGGCCAAGGAAGTGTCAGCAGGGGAAACCAAGATGATGATTCGGCCTGAAACGATTCGCGTTGTGGAGGGCGACAACTGTCATGTTGGGGGAACCATCACCAAGAGGTACTATATCGGCAGCCTCAAACGATATGTCGTGCGCCTGGCAGACAACAGCGAACTTGTGTGGGAAACCTTCGACGACAGATTCAGTGAAGGGGATCAGGTGAAGCTCAGATTCACCGCCCTATGTCCGATTTCTGGGGAGGAAAGCAATGAAGGAATTTAAGATAGCTTCAGATGTAGTTGAACAGTTTGGAAACATGATCGCACTTAGGAAAACGGATAAACAGCGTTTTCCAGGAATTGCAGAGCTGTTTGTAGCATCGGTTATCCAATGCCAGCCCATGGCAGAAGTGGAGTTTCTGGCTTCGGGGGAACCTTTGCAGCTGGATCTGACAAGTTCCGCCTACACCCCTGTTTCTCATACCAGGACCTTTGAAAATGACAGCCTACGGGTGGAGGAAGAACTGGTTGTTCACGGTAATGATGCAGCTTTGAGGCTGATCGTGAACCTGCTGCCGCAGGCGCCTGCTGCCCTTGATTTAGCACTGCGGGTTTCGGGCGGAATTCTCATGTCGCCGCAGGGGGTTCCCTACCATTGGCAGGAAGAAAAGAAGATCACAGGAGAGTTTGCGCCGTACCAGCTGAACATTGACTGGCGGGACCAGGTAGCGCTGCAGCTGTCCTTCTCGGAGGAGTTTGACACCCACACCATTCACCCCCTGGGTGAAGACGATGTTGCCCAGACGCTTTACTTTAACACATTTAATGCCAAGAAGAGGTACCGTTATTGGGTTCAGCCGGAAATGCGCCGGCCTGCCCAGGAGCGGAGTGCCTCAGCAACAGGGCGCAACCTGGGGTATTGCGCCGAGAAGGCGATTACTGTTGAGCAGAACCAGGCCTATCAATTTGAGCTGTATTTTACCTTGAACGCCGGAGCCAAAGCGGCCTCCTTCGATGCTCTGCGCCAAGCGCGCCAAGAGGCCTGGGAAGGCTTCCTGTCCAAGATTCCGGTTTTCGAGTCAGAGCATCACAACCTGATGGACGCCTACTACAAAAGCTGGTTCGTACTCTTCTCCAATCATATGCAGTCAGACGATCCGCGCTTTAAGTATCCGTTCACATCGGTGAACAAGTTCCACTACTACAATCAGTTTTTCTGGGACTCGGGCTTCCATGCCATTCCTTGGATTTGGTTCAATGACGCTGTGCCTGCCGAGTCGGAGCTGAAGAACTTCGTCCTCAATCAGTGGCGCACCGGCATGATTCCCTACGAGCTGTTCCTTTACGATGTGAATGGACGGGAATGGATGGAAACAGATGCCTTGACCACCGCCGGAACTCAGCCGCCGGTTCTGTCCATCTCTTTGATGGAGATCTACAGAAAGTACGGCAATAAGGAGTTTCTGGAGTTCTTCTACGAACCTTTGCTCCGTTATGAGGAGTGGCTGTGGAAGTACCGCGATCTTGGGCGGCGCGGCCTGAGCAATGTGTACCATATCTGGGAATCGGGCACCGACAACAGTCCCAAGTTTGACTCTGTCCATCGCAACCGTCTGCTGGATCCGCCTTTGGAAGAAGTTGACTTTAATGTTTTCGTCTATCTCTTGCGAAATACACTGCTGGAAATGGCTCGGATTCTTGGAAAAGAGCCTCCTGCCCGTCTCGCTGAGCGTATGGAGCTGACTAAGCGTTCGGCCAATGAACTGATGCTAGACGAAAAAGATGGGTTTTACTATGACGTTTGGGCCGGCGACAGCACAAAAGTGCGGGTGAGGGCATTCTCCGGGCTTCTGCCGCTGATCACCGACTGGCCCGATGAAGGTACACGGGAACGGCTCGTTGCCGATTACCTGCTGTCTGAACAGGAGTTCAACTCCGATTGTCCAGTGCCGTCGGTGAGTATGTCCGAGCCCACCTTTGACAGTGCCGACTTCTGGCGCGGGGCAAACTGGCCGCAGATTACCTGGAGCTTTATCTATGGATTGAAGGACAAGCATGCCAAAGAGGCGGCCATGATTTTAGACAAGTATCTGGCTAAGTCCACGCAGAAACATTTCTGCAACGAGTACTGCGACTCCGTCACCGGCCAGGATGTGGGTCTGCCCTTCCAAGGGTGGGGTACGCTTTATGTCGACTTGATCATCCGCCACCTCTTGGGCATTGAGCCTGTGGCAGGCGGCTTCCGCTTTACCCCCCTGGAGACCAGGTATGAGAGTTTGGCTGTGAGCAATGTGCAGTTTGGCGGATTTTCAGTCGCTGTGACCAGGGAAGATGCCGGATGGATCGTTGAGATTAAGGATTGGGTGCGCTTAACTGTTGGTCTGGATTCCACGTTTGAAGTGACGTTTCAGGACAACGCAATGAACATCGAAGGACCTTCTAACCTTGCGGCTGAGATTCTCGATGCTGAAAAAGAGCCGCTCATTAAGATCACAAAGGTAGAATAGTCTCGGAGGTGTTTCATGTTTCTTGTGGAAAAGGTAATCGACATTGTGGACCATGCCGGCGATCTGGTACTGGACAAGCTCAAGTCGGGATTCACCGTGAGCCAAAAGGGCCGGATCGACCTGGTTACCGACGCTGATCTGGGCTCCGAGGAGTATATTGTCCAGCAGCTGAGGAAAGAATTTCCCGGCCACAGCATTGTGGGAGAAGAAAACGGCCGCCACGAGATGCAGGGCAGCGATTACGTCTGGTATATTGATCCGCT
>JAAYNP010000149.1 GCA_012520795.1 Bacillota bacterium | reverse complement strand
TGGTACGATAATGCAGATTGTACTGGAACTGCAATAACTGAAATCCCTCAAGGTTCTTCAGGTAACAAGAAATATTACGCTAAGTGGTCATTAACTTAATATAAATAAAACAAGGCGCTTTTAAAGGCGCCTTTTGTCGTAGAGGTGAATAATGAAAACAGAAAAATTATTAAAAGAAGATAGTAAAGAAATAATTAATCTTTGGAATAATAATATTAGCGAAAGCTTTATATATAAAAAACTAGATGAACAAAGTTATTTAAAAAACTTTTTTAGAGAAGATGAAAACTTTAAGATAGTTTCTTTTAAGGCTGTAATTAATTCTAAAATAGTTGGTTTTAGTAGTGGAGTACTTTATCCTAGTAGAAATACATTTTACATTACAATGATATTGGTAGAGAAAAATTATCGCTATCAAGGTGTTGGAGAAAAGTTATATGCTGAGTTAGAAAAAGAATGGTTAAAGGATGAAAGCATTTTAAAAGTAGATTTAATCTTTTCAAACCCAGTTAATTTAATTTGGACAGTACCACGCACTAATAATCATGAACATCCAAATGCGCCAGGCGTGGATTTTAAGAGTGATGCGTATTTGTTTTTTAAAAATTTAGGTTTTCGTGATTTGGTTTATCAAAATAGTTATTATAGAAAAATTAGTGACTATGAATATAGTGAAAACATTTTAAATAAAATCGCTAAGGCGAAAGAAGAAAATCTTACGACAGATTTTTATAAATATGGTGAACATATAGGATTAGAAGAATTAATGACTAATCTTAACAGTGAATCTTGGGAAAAAGAAATCTTATCTCATGTGAGAGAAAAAAAGGAAAAGAACACACTTTTAGTTGCGTTAGATGGCAATAAGGTGATAGGTTTTACTGGCCCGATTCACAGACAAGATAATGGAAGAGGTTACTTTGCAGGAATTGGTATTCATTCTGATTATCGCGGTAGAGGTGTTGGGACTTTACTATTTAGTAAGTTATGTATGGAATTTAAAAATATTGGTGTAGAATATATGACTTTATTTACAGGTAAAAGCAATCCAGCTAGAAATATTTATGAAAGAGAAAACTTCAAAATAGTGAGAAGTTGGGCGAATATGCGAAAGGAAGTGAGAAGATGAAAAAAGTAATTATGGCGATTGGCGGGCATATTGGTGATGCTGAGTTAACTGCTGGCGGAGTTTTAGCAAGTATGAGTTTAGAAGGACACAAAATAGTTACTGTCGCGTTAACTGGTGGAGAAAAAGGCAATCCTCCTCATATTGATGTAGATACTTATCGTATTCAAAAAGAAAGAGAAGCCAAAGAGTTTGCGGAAATGTTAGGTGGAGAAGCTGTAGTCTTGCCATATAAAGATGGTGAACTTCCTGATAATGAAGAAGTTAGATTTATGGTTGCTGACATTATTAGAAAATATAAACCAGATGTTGTAATAACACACTGGAAAAACTCAATGCATAAAGATCATAGTTTAACTCATAAAATAGTGAAAGATGCGAAGTTTTACGCTGCTTTACCAGGATTTAAAAGAGAAAACCCACCTCATTATGCAGCAGGCCCTTTTTATGCTGAGAACTGGGAAGATCCAGAAGGGTTTCATCCATATTATTATGTAAAAGTATCAAAAGAAGGTTTTAAACTTTGGCAAAAAGCGATTGAAACCCACTGGTTTACAACTGGCAGCAAATCTTTTAAATATAAAGAGTATTATGAAGCATTAATGGCTGTTAGGGGTAAAGAAGCAAGAACAGATTATGCAGTCGCATTTGATGTTGATTACACTAGTAAAAAAGTTGTTCGCGATTCATTTTAAGG
>JAAYNP010000050.1 GCA_012520795.1 Bacillota bacterium | reverse complement strand
CAAAAGGCTGCTGCTGACGATCCAATCCGGTATATTGGCTCTGAGAAAGCGGATATCCGTTTTTATGACGGAGCCCTCAGGCATGCGGTGGGAGCCAAGCATTATCAGGTGGTGCGGGCAAACCGGGAATACCCAGAGGCCCAGGAGGGTTACGGGTGGACATACAATCACGCACCAATGCTCTGCTGGTGGAATGATCATTTCTGGATCGAATACCTCAGCAATCCTGTAAGTGAGCACAAACCGTCTTCCCACACCCTTTTGGCCTGGTCCCGGGATGGGGAAAACTGGGAAAAACCGGTGGTAGTCTTTCCCCAATACGTTTTGCCTCAAGGGGTGTACACCGGGCCCAAAAAGGAGCTGCTTAAAGCGGGCGACACGGCCATCATGCACCAGCGCATGGGTTTTTATGTCACCCAAGACGGCCGGCTTTTGGTTTTGGGCTTTTACGGCATATCGCCCGAGGTTCGCACCAGTCCCAACAACGGATATGGAATCGCCCGGGTAGTGCGGGAGGTATACAAAGAGTTTACGTTTTCACCGATCTATGTGATCAGGTACAACGAACACGGTGGCTTCAAGCCGGCTGACGTAGCATTCCCGTTTTATCAAACCAGCAGTGACCCCGGTTTTGTCAAGGCCTGCGACGAGCTTCTGGGCAACAAGCTTGTTATCCGCCAATGGTGGGAAGAACAGCGCTTTGATGTTGAGCTTTTCCCTCAGCCGAGCCGGCAGGCGTTCTGCTGGTACACCCTTCCGGATCAAAGGGTCGTTGGGCTGTACAAACATGCCCTGGCCAACTTCAGCAGCGATGGCGGGAAAACCTGGAGTGAGTTCTGCAAATGCCACTCAATCGAAACCTCTACCGGCAAAATCTGGGGAGAAAGGACCAGCGACGGGAGATATGCTCTGATCTACAACCCGTCCACCGACAGCATGCACCGCTGGCCTCTGGCGACAGCAACAAGCGATGACGGGATCAATTTTGACGATCTTCTGGCCCTGACGATCCATGTGCCGCCGACCCGCTACGCCGGGTGGGCCAAGAATCTTGGCCCACAGTATGTGCGGGGGATTTGCGAAGGTTACCCAAAGCCCGGCGGCGGGCATCTATGGCTTACTTACAGCATGAACAAGGAAGATATCTGGGTATGCAAAGTCCCTGTGCCAATTACCGGGGTGGAGCGGGATCCGGTTGATGAAGATTTTACTGATCCGGCATTGCCCAAGTGGAACATCTATGCACCGAAATGGTGCCGGGTCTATGCCTGCCGGGAACATCAACGGCTGGTGATCACAGACAGCGATCCCTATGATCAGGCCATTGCTGAACGGGTTTTTCCCGAGTCGGCAGTGGTTACTGTGAGGACGCGGGTTATTGCCCAAAGCATTGGCTTGGCCGGGTTGTACGTTGATCTTGCCGACAGGCGCAGCTCGGTCCCGGTACGGCTTGTGTTTAAGCATGATCAGCATCTGTATATCAAAAGCAACGGTGTATATAACGATGTGGGCAGGTTTGCCTTGGATCAGGTCTATGATCTGGCCATCAAAGCCGATTGTGCCTTAAACCAGTTCTCCGTGGCTGTCGAAACCAATGGGCACCGATTGGTGGACAAGGCCTGCAAATTCAATGCTTCTGTCCATTCAATCGAACGGCTGGTATTCCACACCAAACAGCGGGTGAATTATTATGATTTGGAGGCGAACGGCAAAGACGGCAGCATGCCGGACTTGCCTGGTGCCGGCAGGCGCAGTCAGGAGACCAGGTTTTGCATTGCCATGGTTAAGACCGAGCAGAGCCTCTAGATGAAAACTCTTGGGAGGTTGGACTAATGATTAATGATCAACTGTCTTATCAAGGGCGGTGCCTGCGCACGCTCACCGGTAAGCTGCTTTTGGGCCCAACGGGCAGGCGGCTGTTTGCGGACTATCTGGACAAGGAACCGGGGTTTTCAGGGCGGATTGATTTTATCCATACGATTAACCTGACGGGACTGTTCCGTGTCAAGTGCAGTATCGTCAGGGATTATGCGGAGGCGGAAACCACCTGGTACCCGAGCATGCTCGCCATGAAGTTGGAAAACAACAGAGTGGCGTTTGCCGAAACCAAGTTCATTACCTGGGATGACTGCGCTGTTTCCTGTCAAAGCTGGACCAACAAGACCAGCAAACCCATGGAGTTGTCTCTTGATGCTGAAGCGGCGCTGTGCGCATCGGGAACCGATGAAAAGACTGGCTGCCTTACGCTGGTATCTCCCCGGACCGAACACGGTTTTGCCGTGGGTGCCGCAGTCAAGAGCAGTATTGGCTTGGAAAAAGGCCCTCTGACAGTGCTGCCCGGTGAGAGCGTGGATTTCGTGGTTGCGGCCGCGGTTGGCAATCTCGAGGTGGAAGATCTGGACAACATTGGGCAAAGAGCAGTAGATTTTTTTGCTGACAATGTGGATTACATTGCCCGGCATAATGAGGAATACGAACGCTTTTTCAAAGAAACCCCCCGTTTTGAGTCCAATGATCTGGTACTGAATAAGGCCTGGCATTACCGCTGGTTCGTGCTCCGGCACAACCTGGCGCAGCCGGACTACGGCTTTCTGCAGGGGATGGTGATGTATGAAGGGCGCTCCCACAAGAAATCGAAAAGGCCTTTGTCCGGCGGCGGCTGGGGCTTTGCCAAACTAATCAACCTGTCCACGCCGCTGCACCTTACCGACATGCGCTGGCACGGAGACAAGGAGATCGTCTACGGCATGATCCGGAACATGGTCAACAACCTGGAAGAAAATGGCCTGCTCTGTTCCGCTTATGTGGACAGAAGGCTCCATTCTTTTGCCAACTATGGTGTGTGGGCTGTATATCAGTTTTATCTGGTGGACGGCAACAAGGATTTTATTCAGGAAATCCTTCCCAGGCTGAAAGATGTTGTCAGGAATGAGGCCAGAGTCTATTCACGGGATGATTTTCTCCAAATCGAAACCAAACCAAGCCGGACCGGCAAGGAGTATCAGCCAAGTTACTGGTATTTTCATGACTATCCGGACAAACCGAAGGATCCGGCGAATTACGTCCCGCTCAAAAGGGTGGACCGTTCCGTATACCATTACAAGAATGTTTTGGGGCTTGCGGGACTGTGCCGGGCAGTGGGCGATCCCGACTATCTGGAGTATGAAACTGAGGCGGAGAATATCAAAAGGGATATTTTGGCCAAAATGTGGGATCCAGAGACAGAATTCTTCTATGACCTGCATCATGAAACCGATGAAAAGGCCATGGTCAAGAATATTGTGGGCATCTATCCCCACTGGGCGGCGATCACCGGAGCAGAGCACTTGGGAGCTTTAAAGAAGCTGTTCGATCCTGATTACTTTCACACAGCCTGCCCCTTCCCATCGGTAGCCAGGGATTGCAAAGCCTACCGGCCTGAAGGGGGCTGGATGGGCCGGTTCATCAAGGGCAGAAACGGCTGTGTCTGGTGCGGCCCTTCCTGGCCCTATACAACCGGTATAGCCATCGATGCCGTCGGCATTGAGAGCAAGCGGAACAAGCACTGCTTCGACAAGGAATTTGCCCATTATCTTCGGGCGTACTCGCTGCAGCACTTCAGGGATGGGGATTTGGCAAAACCCTATTTGGTGGAGCATTATCATGGGGAAACAGGAGAGCCTTTAAGCGATGAGCCGGATTACAACCATTCCTTCTATATAGACTTGATCATGTCCCATGTGGCTGGAATCACCTTCACTGACGCAGGCATCCGGTTTGATCCGGTTGATGTGGGGCTGGACTTTTTCGTGCTTGATCAAGTCTGGATTGGCGGCGATGTGTACCGGATCAGCTGCAAAACTCCTGACTGTAATGATCCCAGGGCAGCAGGCCTCGAAGAAGGCTACAATGTCTACAAAAATGGAGTCAAAGTCGTTTTAGAATCCTGACGGGAGGGGAAATCGAAGTGCCTAACCACGATCTGTTCGCTGATATCGGCTTGACGGAGCACCCGGCTCAAAATGAGCAGTTGGCTGAGATCACACCGATTCCACTGCAGAAGTATTATTTCACCGCTGCAGAAGAAAAAGCTGATCCAGTAAAAGAGCGGTCTTATGGCGAAAAACTGGAAGAGTTCAAGGCCGAGCTTACCGCTTTGCGCCAAAAGTATGCTCCGTTTTTAGAAAACCATGTGCCTAATCCTCCGCTGATCAGGCGGAAGGTGGCAGTCGAGCAATTCCAATTCCGGTATCAATCTGAACACGACCACGATTTCACCCACGTCTTGAAGGGCTGGGGTGAATGGGAACCGGTAACCATTCCTGACTACCGCGGCCCAGCCGGGTTGGATGGAAAATGGACCGGTTATTACCGAACCGAATTTGAGTTTGAGAAAGCGGAGGGCAAGAGGGCCTATCTTGTTTTCAAAGGCATCGATTATATTGCCAATGTCTATCTGAACGACAGGTGGATCGGCTCCCATGAGGGCTTTTTTGCCCCCTTTGAATTTGATATCACCAATGCGGTACGCAAGCACAATGTCCTGGTCGTGGAGGTTAAGAACGACTACCCGACCTTGGGTGTCCAGGAAATGCCTTTGTTGGATGGCGACAAAATTTATGCCGCCACCGGCCTTGGCTGGGACGATCCTGAGGTTGGCTGGCACCACTGCCCGCCGGGGGCAGGTATTTACAACCAGGTGTATATTGAAGAGCGATCCGGGTTGTTTGTCCATGATATGTTTATCCGCCCCGACATTGACAATCACAGCATCGAGGTTTGGATCGACTTGTTCAGCAGTGATGATCGGATTGTCCAGGATTTTGCCGTAGATTTGGAGATCCATCCCAGGAATTTCCAGGAGCAGGTCAAGCTTGCCCGGACCATAGATGTACCCTATGCCGGCCCTGGCATCAACTACTACCGCTATCGTTTCCCTTTTGACGACTACCGCCTGTGGGAACCGGACAGCCCCTGGCTATATACAGCCCGGGTCAGGATCAGCAGAAACGGGCAGCTGCTCGATACAGCGGACTGCAGTTTTGGCATGCGCAAATTCCATATGGACGAGGCGGAAGAGCCAAAAGGCACCCTCTATTTGAACAACCGGCCGATCATACTCAGGGGAGCCAACGAAATGGGACATCTGCAGCAGTGTGTGATGCGGGGCGATTTTGAGCAGCTCATTGATGACATTCTCATTGCCAAGCTGGCCAACTTGAATTATTTCCGGATCACTCAGCGGCCGGTACAGGAAGAGATTTATGATTATTGCGACATGCTGGGGGTGATGCACCAGTGCGACCTGCCCTTGTTCGGTACACTGCGGCGCAATCAGTTTTACGAGGCAATCAGGCAGGTTGGTGAAATGGAACGGCTGATCCGCAGCCACCCTTCGTCAATCATGGTAACCTTTATTAATGAGCCGGTCGCCATTCGCAAGCACCCCAACCCGAAGCACAAATACAACCGCCGTTACCTGGAAAAAGCCCATCGGCACCTGTTCCGGCAGGAATTGGAGTATTTTTTCCAGGCAGCCAGAAAGGCAATCGCTCTGGAGAATCCCGACCGAGTAGTGAAGAACGTGGAAGGGGATTATGATCCGCCCACCCTGGAAGGGCTGCCGGATTTTCATTGTTACTGCATGTGGTATACGAACCACGCCGTGCCTTTCGGGAAGCTTCACAAAGGGTATCTGCCCGCTGTGAAGCGGGGGTGGAAGGTTACCTGCGGTGAGTACGGTACTGAAGGACTAGATAATTACGCAGTGATGATCAACCACTATCCCCGCCAGTGGCTGCCTGAGAGTACGGAAACACATTGGCACCCCGACCGGATTGTGCGGGCTCAGACCTACCTGATGCACGGCGATTGGTATCCAGAGCAAAGCAGGATTCAGGGTTGGATTGCCGCCAGCCAAGAGCACCAGGCACTGGCCGCGAAACTCATGACCGATGCCTTCCGCAGGCGCAGTGATCTCTTGATTACCACCGCAATCCACCTGCTCATAGATGCCTGGCCGTCAGGCTGGATGAAGGCTTTGGTGGGTGTGGACCGGATTCCAAAACCGGCTTATTTCGCCTATCAGGAAAGCTTAGAGCCAATCCGCGTCAATCTTCGGACTGATAGGCTGCGGGTGTACGGCGGAGAAACATTAGAGGTGGAGAGCTGGATTCTTAACGACACCACGGAGGCGGTTCGGGGAAGGATTGTTGTAACTGTACGGGATGGCGCGGTTGATTACGCATCATTTGCCCAAACATGCATCATTGGGCCGGCCATGCCCGCCTATGCCGGCTCGGTCAGGTTTGAAGTCCCCAACCTGCCTGATCGGAGCCTTCTGTATTTGGATGCGGTTTTGCTTGACGGCGAAGGCAGGAAAACCAATCAGGAAAGGTTGACGCTTACCGTGTTTGACCGGGAGGCCAGCCGGGCGGGGGCTGCACACAAAAAGATTGCTTATATCGGTACGAGTGCTGAGGAGCTGCTGCGCCTGCTCGGCCTGCAGGCTGAAGCCTATGCAGCTGCGCCTGGCTTCCATCCTGAAGTGATTGTCGCATCTTCAGTTCCGGAACTGAACCGGCACCGGGAGCGTATATTTGATCAGATCAGCCAAGGGACCCACCTGCTTGTGGTAAGAGACAATGACCAACCCCTGGGAATAGAACTTATGGCACAGCAGTATTCATCCAAATCGATCAACCCAGTGTATTTTGCTGCGGTCAACAGCGGAGCCCAGGGGATGCGGCAGTTCGCAGCTGACGATTTTGTCTATTTGTACAATGCTGACAAGGACCTAATTGACTTTACAGCTGACTGTTACATCATAGGGGAAGGCCTTGAACCGCTGCTCTACACCTACCGGAAAAAACACGATCCTGATGGGAAGGGCAAATTCAAGCTGCCTGTTGTAGCGACGGGGAGCAGCGGCGCAGGCAGGCTTACACTATGCAGTTTGCCCCTTGCAGGCAAAATAGGGTTCAACCCCACTCTTGACCGGTTTCTGCTGGCACTGGTTCAGGGAATCTGACAGCAGGCAAGGGTGTCTATTTGCCCAGCTAAAAGAGGGGTTGTTCCTGTGCGGCTGATTTTGTTTACTAAATATGTTGACGAAAATTTAGTAAATTGATAGACTATATACAGAACCGTGGTGAAACAGAGGTTGATTGTATGAAGAAAAAAGTAAGTGTCCAAGAAATAGCAAGATTGGCAAATGTATCACCAGCCACAGTATCAAATGCGCTCAACAACAAGCCTGGTGTCAGTGAGCGCACCCGCAGCAGAATCAAGAGTATTGCCCAGGAACTGGGGTATAAAAAGAGCCGCGAGCGGAACAAGCATGCGGCTGTCAGGATTATTATCTATAAACGCAGCGGGCTGGTGGTGGCTGACACGCCGTTCTTTGCCTACCTAATCGAAGGGCTGCACCAACAGTGCCGGGCCGCGAAGCTGGAAATGCTGATGACCCATATCACCAGGGATGAGGGGGACTATCTCTCACAGATTGCCGAGATTGAGCAGGATGGGGTCCTGGGTTATGTCATCCTGGCCACAGAAATGCTGGACAAAGATTTTGCCCTCTTTAAGGACCTCAGGCAGCCAGTGGTTTTCCTCGATTCGTGCTTCCCGTACGAAAACCAGGATTTTGTCTTGATCAACAATATTCAAGGGGCCTACATAGCAACCAAGCATTTGATCGATGAAGGGCACGAGCAGATCGGCTACCTGCAGAGTTCGGTCTATATCAACAACTTCGGCGAACGGGAACAGGGTTTTGTCCAGGCATTGATGAACCACAACCTGGCTGTGGACCGTTCCCTATGGTATCAGCTGGAACCGACTCTGGACGGTGCTTACCGGGATATGCAGGCAGTCTTGGCCAGAGGCAATTATAAACTGCCCACGTCATTTTTTGCCGACAATGATATTATTGCTTTTGGAGCCATGAGCGCCCTGAAGGAATTTGGGATTCGTATTCCTCAAGATGTATCCATAGTTGGGTTTGATGATATGCCCTATTGTGAGATTTCTGATCCGAAATTGACCACAATCCATGTAAACAAGCAGCAGCTGGGGGCAGCCGCGGTGAAGCGTTTGGTGGAGAAGATCAATGACTGCAAGACCACTCAGAAAGTTGCGGTCAATGTTGATTTGGTAAAGCGGCACAGTGTCATGAACAGGCAGTCATTTTCGATGCAGGGTGCAGGAAACAAGATGCAGGAAGCAAAAAGCATAAGGTAAGAAGCAAGAACTAGGAGTGGAGTGCCCGTGGAGCAATACATCCTCACCATCGATCAGAGTACTTCAGGGACGAAAGGCTTGTTGGTCAATCTTCAGGGGCGGATTACAGCCAAATACTGGCAGGCCCATCAGCAGATTTACCCTCAACCGGGATGGGTGGAACACGATCCGGAAGAGATTTATGGCAGTGTACTGGCAGTTGTCGAAAAACTGATTCAGGAAAGCGGCATCAACCCCGACTCAATTGCGGGGGTAAGCATCAGCAATCAACGGGAAACGGCAGTGGTATGGAACAAGGTTACCGGGGCTCCGGTTTATAATGCAGTTGTCTGGCAGTGTATGCGGGGAGACCAAATATGTGCGGAAATCAAGGCTGCAGGTTTTGCAGAGGAAGTGCGCAGACGCACCGGTTTGGTTATCGACCCGTATTTTTCTGCAAGCAAGATCCAATGGATCCTGGAACATGTGGAAGATGCAGGGGAAAACCGGGATCAGCTGCTGTTCGGCACCATTGACAGCTGGCTGATCTGGAAAATGACCAACGGCGAAGTTCACGCCACAGATTATTCCAACGCCTCCCGGACCATGCTTTATAATATCCAGGAATTGATGTGGGATCCGTTTCTCTTTGATTTGTTCAGAATCCCCATGGCCATGGCGCCGGAAGTCCGCTCATCCAATGCCGTGTTTGGCGTTACCGATCTTGGAGGGCTTTTGCCCGGCCCGGTTCCGGTCTGCGGTGTGATTGGTGATTCGCAGGCTGCGCTCTTTGGGCAGGGGTGTACCACAAGCGGTTCAGCCAAAGTGACATATGGCACCGGATCTTCTATCGTATTGAATATCGGGAGGAAGTATCAGCTGGCGCCGGCAGGGATTGTCACATCGTTGGCCTGGGGGATTGACGGTACAGTCGATTACATATTTGAGGGGAATGCCCACTGTACCGGCAAGACAATTGATTGGATTGTCAATACGCTGGGGCTGATTCCTGATGCTGCAAGTTCCGATGCTGCCGCCCGATCAGTTGCGGATAACGGAGGAGTATACATGGTCCCGGCTTTTGTTGGTTTAGGCGCGCCT
>JAAYNP010000049.1 GCA_012520795.1 Bacillota bacterium | reverse complement strand
GTATGATAGACGATAAACAACTCGCTGTTATCGGGCGAGACGGTCACGCTGTGATGGCCCGGCCCAGAAATTGCCTCGGTATGGCTAGCTAGAATCGGATTCTTTGCATACTTCACAAACGGGCCCAGCGGATGCCTGGCAGTGGCATAACCGACGGAATAGTCCCGACCGGCATAGAAATTGGCGGAATACATCAAATAATACGTCCCATTGTGTTTGAGAACAAACGGGCCTTCATTCCAAAGCCAATCAGGACCGGACTTTAGCTCCCAATCTTGTTCAGGTTTGGTCAATAAAACCGGGTCATCACCAATACTGATCAGATCGTCATTGAGTTTGACCCCGTAAATATGGCTTTCATGGCGCCCGTCGACAATATTCTCTGAACAATCCCTGGAGTAATACAGATACTTCTGGCCATCATCATCGATAAAGACATGGGCATCAATGGCCGCATAACCAAAATCAAACATGGGGCGATCGAACACATCAACAAAGGGGCCGAGGGGATTATCGGCTACTGCCACACCTATGCGTAAACTGTTGTTGTGTTTCCAACCAGCGCTGTAGTACATGTAGTATCTCCCTTGATACTCAACAACTTCAGGAGCCCAGAACCGGTCATGCCCCCATGATTTGTCAGTGGCCTGATACACGATACCCCTTTCATGCCAGTTGACCAAGTCAACGGAGGACCATGCTTTGAAACCATTCAGTCCACCTGTAGTTGGGTAACAGTAGTATTTCCCATCGGACGCCTTCAGGACGAAGGGATCCCCGATGTTCTTGATCGGCAAAGGATTCCTGTACACCATTAGCCTACACACCTTTCTCTTTATGTCCCAGTTGGGCTTGCACAGTCAGATGCCACCCAGGTGGGGGTACTACATTTTAACTGGTATTTGTTGGCTGAAAAAGTGCAGTTTGGCGTTTGCCAAGTTTGAAATGCTGAATCCTTTGGAATGACTCGTGCTTTAGTGCGGTGTGCTTATCGGCTGTGATCGCCAGCACAGATCGGGATTTCTTAAGTGCCTGGTGGCAATTTTCAAAGAGGCTCGGGAGCGGTTCTTGACTGATTCCAGCCCAACTGGCTATGTTCCCGTAGGGAATGTCGGTAATGATGATGTCGACATCGCTAATTGGAAAAGGGCTTAGATCCGTAATGTCCCGCTTTTGACAGCGGATCTCAATCTCATGTGTCCCCAGCAGTGACTGAAGATGTTTCACACTGGTTAAAGCATCTTTATGCGATTGTTTGCCATATTCCTTTATATATCCTTCAATCTCTTGTTTTCTTTTTTCCAAGCCTTCCGGTGACAGCAAAGCGAGGTTTTGCCGCGCCGTTCTCAGAACCACTTCATCCAAGTCGGTGGCGATCAGCTCGGAAATCTGATCGGGGAATAAAAAACCTATGGTTGTCAGCAGGTATCCGCCACCACAGCAGGGATCACAAATCCGGTATGGCCCAGGGGCTCCTTGTTTTTGGAGGATATCAAAAGCCCGCTGTATAATCTCGCTGGCCAATCGAACCGGAAATGCTGTTGTGTTTGGGGCGTTGTATAAAACACGACCGCTTGCCAAATCACTGTAGTCTCTCTTCTTTGTTTCAAACCTGTACTTCATGGTTACGTCACAACCTTTAAGGTCTTAATTTCTTCCGCCAGCAGCTTAGCGGAAACAGAGTTAAAGTGCACACCGTCGACTGTCAGCTCCAATCCCCGCCGCCTGGCAAGCCAGTCCTTTGAAGATGGAAAAATCAGCATCAGCAAGGAATCTCTGACTAACCTGAGATTTGTTACTCCCCAAGTATAGCTATTTGGTTCCTTTGTCAGAGCAGCCTTCTGCAGTGCATAAGTATCGACAAAAGGCAACCCATACTTGGCAGCAAGCTCTTTAATGATTCGATTGCGCCTGAGGAGAGTCTCTGTAGGAAACCGATCGAGATGGATCAAAGGAAGCCCCACTAAAACGAGC
>JAAYNP010000048.1 GCA_012520795.1 Bacillota bacterium | reverse complement strand
CACCTATCATAGTTGAGATCGTTCTAGTGCGTTTGCCAATGCATATCCATCCCTTTGGCGCCATGCGCAGCAGTTCATCGTCCAACTGCTGGATGATTGTCTGAAAAAGCCAACAAGCATATTCCAAACAAGCTTGCTCAAGGGTATTGATATTTAGAAGCATTCCAAGTAAACTATTAGTGAGAGCGGAGGTTATCGCATCGCTTTTCATGGGACCTCGCCTCCTTATTCCGTTTTGGCTGGCGAGGTCTCTTTTTTACACTCTGCCTTCTTTTTCCTGCTATCCACCTACTAAAACTTACACTAACAAAACTGACTGGAAAAAGGAGGATTTACACTGCCAAACACGAAGAATGATAACTAGTAGCATTATGTCCACTACCAGCTTGGCGTCCAGGAATGTCCATCTATATCCTGGCAGAATAGAGAAACAAAAATATCATCGGGAGGTATGAAAATGAAGAGTCTAAAAGGCACCAGGACTGCAGAAAATTTACTTAAGGCTTTTGCCGGCGAGGGGCAGGCTCGAAACCGCTACACCTACTATGCGTCAATTGCCGACAACGAGGGCTATAAGCAAATTCGCAACATCTTTATTGAAACAGCGGACAACGAGAAAGAGCATGCCAAACGATTTTGGAAGCTGTTGCTTGCAGGCTTTGAGGGAGAACTGCCTGTTGAAGTCATGATTACTGAAGCATCTTATCCAGTGGATCAAGGGGATACATTGCAGAATCTTAAAGCGGCTGCCGAAGGCGAAAATGATGAATGGGAGCATCTCTATCCGGAGTTTGCCAGAGCAGCCGAAGAAGAAGGGTTCCCGGAGGTTGCCAATGCCTTCCGCTATATTATCGAGGCTGAACGGCGTCACGAAATCCGCTTCTTGAAACTGGCCGAGAACATTGCCAACGACACTGTGTTCAAGAGAGCGGACACAGTGGAGTGGAAGTGCGGCAACTGCGGGTACGTCCACAAAGGCCCGGAAGCGCCGAAAACATGCCCGGCTTGTATTCATCCTCAGGCTCACTTCGAGCTGTTTAAGGAAACATATTAAACAAATATCACAAGCATCTTTAAGGAACGGCCCGCTTGGAAAGGACTCAAGCGGGCTTTTTTACGAATGTTTCATGTTACATGAGCCCATTAACAAGGAGTTTGGCTTCATAATGCGAATAAGATGAATAACCATGCATGGGTAAGCACAGCTAGGATGGGGGCGCGATCATGAGCAGTACTCTTCATTTAGGTATTGACGTAGGTTCAACTACAGTGAAGCTTGTGGTGTTGGACGAACACCTGAATCAGGTATTCAGTGCGTATCAACGCCACTATGCTGATCTTAAGAACTCTTTGCTTTCCATCTTGCATGATGCCCACAGGCGGTTAGGCGATCCTGAAGTTACCGTGGCATTTGCCGGTTCGGGCGGTATTGGCATTGCAAAGAGCATCGGCATCAATTTTACTCAGGAAGTTGTGGCCTTTACCCAGGCTGTTGAGAAACTCTACCCACAGACAGACGTCGTGATAGAACTGGGCGGTGAAGATGCCAAAATCACTTTTTTCAGAGACGGGCTTGACCAGCGGATGAACGGGATCTGTGCAGGCGGCACCGGGGCTTTTATCGATCAAATGGCTGCATTGCTGGAAACAGATGCGGAAGGCTTGAACGAGTTGGCCAAGGGGTACAAGATCATCTATCCCATCGCTGCCAGATGTGGTGTGTTTGCCAAATCCGACATTCAGCCTTTGCTCAATGAGGGGGCAGACAAGAGAGACATTGCCGCCTCTGTGCTCAATGCCGTGGTGATTCAGACAATCAGCGGCCTGGCCTGCGGGCGCCCGATCAGGGGCAATGTTGCCTTTTTGGGAGGACCGCTCCATTTCCTACCTGAGCTGCGCAAACACTTTGCACGAGTATTAGACCTTGCAGAACAGCAGATCATTCTGCCTGACAATCCCCATTTGTTCATTGCCTTAGGAGCAGCTTTGGCTTCCATAGGCTGTGAACCGGTGTTGTTTTCCGATTTGACTAGCCGGGTCGAGAACCTGGACGCGTTTCGATTTGGCGAAATGCAGCGTCTTGAACCGCTGTTTGCCGGTGAGCAGGACTGGCTGGAGTTTAAAGCCCGTCACAGCCGCCGCTCTGTTATGCGAAATGAATTGGCTGCACATAGAGGCGACTGCTTTTTAGGACTGGATGTAGGTTCGACCACGACCAAGCTGGCGCTGATTGCCAGCGATGGAACACTGCTGTATTCCTGGTACGGCAGAAACCAGGGGGATCCTTTGAAAACCGCGGTTCAAGCTCTTAGAAGCCTGTACTGTCAGCTCCCGAATGAAGCCAGAATTGTGAATTCAGCAGTAACCGGGTATGGCGAAGGCTTGGTAAAAGCGGCATTGGGGGTGGATATTGGTGAAATTGAAACAATTGCCCACTACAAGGCGGCGGACTTCTTTTGCCCCGGGGTGGAATTCGTCTTGGATATCGGCGGGCAGGATATGAAATGCATGCGGATCAAAGACGGGGTGATTGAACATGTAATGCTCAATGAAGCCTGCTCATCAGGCTGCGGCTCGTTTCTGGAGACATTTGCCAATTCGCTGGGCATGCCAGTGCAGGAATTTGCCCAAGAAGCCTTGTTTGCCCCCAATCCTGTCGATCTTGGGTCTCGCTGTACCGTCTTTATGAATTCCCGGGTCAAACAAGCTCAAAGAGAGGGGGCCTCAATAGGTGAGATATCCGCCGGACTGTCATACTCGGTGATCAAAAACGCTTTATTCAAGGTAATCAAGCTTAGGAACACTGAAGAACTCGGAGAAAAGATCGTGGTTCAAGGCGGTACTTTTGCCAATGATGCCGTCTTGCGCAGCTTTGAGCTGTTGGCGGAGCGGGAAGTGATCCGCCCGGACATCGCCGGAGTGATGGGTGGGTTTGGAGCTGCCCTCCTTGCCAAAGAGCGATATAGCCCTCGGCACCAAACCACCCTTCTGACAAGAGAGCAGTTGGGCCGGTTGACCGTGTCCACAAAGCATACCCGGTGCAGCGGCTGCGGCAACAACTGCCTGCTTACGATTAACGATTTTGGCGAAACCGGCCGATATATATCAGGGAACAGGTGTGAAAGAGGATTGGGGAAGAGCGCTGCCAAGAGCCCATTACCGAATCTTTATGCGTATAAATACCAGCGCCTGTTCCAGTATCACCCACTTCCGGAGGAGGAAGCTTACCGCGGCGTGATCGGGATTCCCCGGGTGTTGAATATTTATGAAGACTATCCATTTTGGTTTACCTTCTTTACCGAGCTTGGGTTCTCTGTCAGACTGTCGTCCCAGTCTGCTAAAGAGGTTTATGAAAAGGGTATTGAGACAATGCCGTCGGAGTCAGTGTGTTATCCGGCAAAATTGAGCCACGGCCATATCGTGGATCTGATCGATCAAGGTGTAAAAACCATATTTTATCCCTGTCTTACCCATGAACAGAAGGAACAACCAGGAGCGGACAACCATTTTAACTGCCCGATTGTCACATCATACCCTGAAGTTCTGGCCAAAAATGTCGGCCAACTCCGTCGATACGGGATTAGGATGCTGCATCCTTTTGTCCCTTTCGATAATAAGAAGCGCCTGGCTAAACGGCTGTGGGAAGAACTGGATGACTTTCAGATTCCGTACGCAGAGATTGCCAGGGCTGTAGATACAGCGTGGGAAGAGCAGCAGCAATTTCGCCGGGACATCCAAAGACAGGGAGAGCAGGCCTTGGCTTGGCTTGAGGAGAACAAAGGGCGGGCAGTAATCCTGGCGGGCAGGCCATACCATATTGACCCTGCGATCAATCATGGAATCCCGGAACTGATCAATCAATTGGGAATGGCAGTATTGACTGAGGATTCCGTTGCCCATCTTGGGGAAGTGGAACGGCCACTGCGGGTGGTGGATCAGTGGGCTTATCATTCCCGTTTGTATTCTGCAGCATCATTCGCGGCAACGCAGGATCACATCGAAGTGGTACAGCTGAATTCCTTTGGGTGCGGATTGGATGCCGTCACTACCGACCAGGTGCAGGATATCTTAGAGCAGCATTCCAAGCTGTATACAGTATTGAAGATTGATGAAGGCCACAACCTGGGCCCGGCCCGGATTCGGCTGCGCTCGCTAAAAGCGGCAATTTTTGAAAGAAAACAAAAAGGATATTATCGCAAAAAGAACGAACCTAAATATAAAAAGCACACATTTACCCAAGAAATGAAACAAAAGCACACTATCATCGCCCCCAATATGGCTCCGATCCATTTTGAGCTCCTGCAGAAAGCATTTGACTTGGCGGGTTACCGGATTGTGGTGTGCCCTGCCATTGATCGGGAAGCCATAGATGAAGGTCTGAAGTATGTCAACAATGATGCCTGTTATCCGGCGATTATCGCCTTGGGGCAGTTGATTAAGGCTTTGAGGTCAGGAGAGTATGATTGTGACAATACCAGTGTCTTGATCACCCAAACTGGAGGCGGATGCCGGGCGACCAATTATATCGGATTTTTGCGGAAAGCATTGGTTGATGCAGGCTTTCCTCAGGTTCCTGTGATCAGCCTGAACCCAGGTGGAATCGAGCGGAACCCTGGGTTTAGAATCACACTGCCGTTAATCCATCGCGGTATGATGAGTGTGGTATATGGGGATCTGCTCATGAAGCTCTTGCACAGGGTACGCCCGTACGAGAAGGTAATCGGAACGGCCAATAAACTCTACAATCGATGGATCAATCACTGCAAAGACTCTTTGGAAAGCATTTCCATCGTGCGGTTCAGCCAGACGATCGCCAATATTATCCGCGATTTTGAGGTTTTCCCCATCATACCCGTGCGAAAGCCGAGAGTTGGGATCGTAGGCGAAATTCTGGTCAAGTATCATCCAACAGCCAACAATGATGTGGTGCGCCTGGTGGAAGCCGAGGGCTGCGAAGCGGTGGTGCCTGATCTGCTCGACTTTTTGATGTATTCGGCCTTTGGGCTTGACTACAAGTATCAATACCTTTCTGGTACAAAGGGCGAACAAATGCTGTCCAGGGCAATGATTAAGATTATGGAAACGTACCGCAGAGCATATCGCAACGCCCTTAAGCTCAGCAAGCGTTTTTTCCCACCCCAAAGCATATACCAGACAGCTTCCGGTGCAGAAAAAATCCTCTCTCTGGGGCATCAAACCGGGGAGGGGTGGCTGCTGGTCGGCGAAATAGTCGAACTGATTGAGCATGGCGTTGAGAACATTATCTGTGTCCAGCCATTCGGATGCCTGCCGAACCATGTTACAGGAAAGGGGATGCTGCGGGAGATCAAAAGGGTATTTCCCGAGAGTAATGTCGTTGCCATCGATTATGATCCGGGAGCAAGCGAGGTCAATCAATTGAACAGGATTAAACTCATGTTGGCTTCCGCTGTGAAAAAGATGGTTGGAGGAAACCAGGATTGGAGGGGTCAATATGAAGCAGGGCGCCGATAGCCAGAGTTCTTTCAGCACCTATGCATACATCGCAATCAGGGTGGCATTGATTCTGGCAATTATCTGCATTGCAGTCAATACCTGGGTACTATGGAATGTTTACAGTGATCGTAATAATGTGGAGGATCCAACTTTGGCTGCGATTGAGTCTTTGGGCGATGGTCTTGGCGGTCAGATCAGCAGTATTAACCAGCGGCTGCTGCTGTTGGAACAAAAGGTTCTTGGCTTGTCTGCAGTTCCGGTTGCTGCAGAAGGCTCAGAAGAGATTGCAGCTGCCTTAGATCAGCTAAGTGCTTTATTCACAGCTTACCAGGCTCAACCCGAGTATTTGACTGAGATTATGGGTGCGATCACTGCTCTGGAGCACTCATTGGAACAATCGATAGAGGAGAAGCATGCCATTGTTATCAGTGCCATTGCCGATCTGGAACAGCGGCTTAACCTTAGTCCGAATATGGCCAATACCCAACGGCAAAACAATTTGATCAGTCTTACCGTGAAACGGGGGGATACGATCTGGGAGTTGGCATCACAGTTTGAGGATCCACCCAGCAAAGGCTTCATTGACCGGATTATGGAATACAACATGATTTCCGACCCAACCAGACTGCAGGTTGGACAGAAAATCATCATACCCCAGAGCTAGCTGAAACAGCTAGCTCTGTTCAGTTGTTGGCATGAAGTCGGGCAATAATGATACAATGAGAGGAAAACGCGAATAAGGAGCAGAAAACCGCCATGAACTTGTACTACTATGATTTGCATGTTCACACTAGTAATATCAGCCCATGCGGCCATGTCGACGCAGAGGAAGTGGCCCGGCTTTACGCACAGGCAGGGTATACAGGGATTGTCGTCACTAACCATTATTGGGAGTCATATTTTCGGGCTTTGTCACCATTATCCTGGAAAGCAAAGGTTGCCAGGTATCTGAAGGAATACCACCGGGCTAAAAAGGCCGGTGAAAAGCTTGGCCTTGAGGTTTTCCTGGGGGCGGAAATTACATTGGTTAACAGCCGTAATGACTACCTGATTTACGGCCTTGATGAGAACTTTCTTTTCGGCTGCCCTGCTTTGTACAATCTCGGGCTCGCGGAACTCCATCAACTGCTCAAGGCTCACGGTATGCTGCTTTATCAGGCTCATCCTTTTAGAAACTACATGGAACGGGTTCCTCCCGGTCTGCTCGACGGTATTGAAGTTTTTAACGGTAATCCCCGCCACAATTCCCGCAATCACCTTGCATTGGCCTATGCCAAAGCCTACGGCTTGGGGATGGTCTCAGGATCGGATTTTCACCAAGTTGTTGATCTGGCCACGGGTGGAGCAGCTTTGGCTGAAAGGGTTACCGATCCTCTAGGCCTTGTCCGCGCCCTGGCAGGCCATCATATTGAACTGATTGGTCCTGATACTTAAGCAGGAAACAGAGCCTCAATTGCTGAAATGTAAAGGCAACAAGTCTATTGGTAAGGAGCGGTAGCATGGATAAGTATGTCATAGGAGTGGATTTTGGCACCGATTCGGTGCGGGCTTTGCTTGTGAATACACGGACCGGTGCAGAAGCTGCATCGGCGGTGGCGTATTACAAGCGATGGGCGCAGGGCCTTTACTGCGACGCCAGCAGGAATCAGTTCCGCCAGCACCCTCTGGATTACATTGAAGGCCTGACAGAGAGTGTCACAGAGGCGCTGGCGCAGGTACCAGCCGAGGTTAGGGCGCAGATTGTGGGGATTGGTATCGATACTACCGGTTCCACACCGTGTGCGGTGGATCGGGCAGGTACACCTTTGGCGCTGCTTCCGGAATTCAGTGACAACCCAAACGCCATGTTTGTCCTTTGGAAAGACCATACAGCGGTGAAAGAAGCCGCGGAAATCAATGATCAGGCTTGGAACCATTCTCCCATAGACTATACGAAATATATGGGGGGCATTTATTCCTCAGAATGGTTCTGGGCAAAAATACTCCATGTTTATCGCCAAGATCCTCAAGTGAGGGAGGCGGCGTATTCCTGGGTGGAGCACTGTGATTGGATGCCGGCGCTGTTATCAGGGATTAAATCTGCTGAACAGATTAAACGCAGCCGCTGCGCTGCCGGCCACAAGGCCATGTGGCATGAAGAGTGGAACGGGCTGCCCAGCGATGAGTTTTTTGCCGCTATCGATCCGCTACTGGCGGGAATTACCAGGAATATGTACCGTCACACCTATCCATCGGATCAGCTGGCCGGCACCTTGTGCGGGGAATGGGCTCAAAAACTGGGGCTTAACCCCGGCATTGCCATCGCGGTTGGCGCCTTTGACGCTCATATGGGTGCTGTCGGCGGTGGAGTGACCGATCGAGTTTTGGTGAAAATTATGGGGACATCCACCTGCGATATTATGGTTGCGCCCTATGATGTAATGGGCGGGAAACTGATCCGCGGCATCTGCGGACAAGTAGACGGTTCAGTGATTCCCGGCATGGTGGGGCTCGAAGCCGGGCAATCAGCTTTTGGCGATGTGTTCGCCTGGTTTAGGCAAGTTTTAATGTGGCCTCTGCAGGAATTGGCTGAGACTGGCCTTGTCAAGCCGGAGTTTGTCGAGCAGATCAAGGATCAGATCCTGCCGCAGCTGACCAGGGCTGCAGAAGCCATATCAATTGACGATACACAGGTTGTAGCCTTAGACTGGCTGAATGGAAGAAGGACACCTGATGCAGACCAGACATTGAAAGGCGTTTTGGCCGGCCTGAGCTTGGGCACTGATGCGCCCCGGGTATTTCGGGCGCTTGTGGAAGCAACCGCTTTTGGTTCAAAGGCAGTGATTGACCGGTTTGTAGAAGAAGGGGTGGAGATTGACGAGGTAATCGCCCTTGGGGGAATCCCAAAGAAAAACCCCTTTGTGATGCAGGTGACTGCCGATGTCTTTAACATGCCGATCAAGGTTGCCGAATCGGATCAAGCATGCGCCTTAGGCGCCGCCATGTTTGCTGCAGTTGCCGCTCAAGTTTATCCAGATGTGAAAACGGCACAGGCACATATGGGTACCGAGTTCAGTGAAACCTACGCGCCCCGGCCTGAACAGGCGGCCAAATACCGGGAAGTATATCAGAAATACCTGCACATAGGTGGTTTGCTTGAGGATATATTGAGAAAACTGTAAGGGTGGACGCCATGTTGGAAGATCTGCGCAGGCAAGTATTAGAAGCGAATCTTGAGTTGAACCGCAAAGGGCTTGTGGTCTATACATGGGGCAATGTCAGCGGTATTGACCGCGGCCGAGGCCTGGTTGTGATTAAGCCAAGCGGTGTTGCTTACGAGGCCATGACTGTCGAGCAGATGGTGGTCGTCAATCTCGATGGAGAGGTTGTCGAAGGTGATCTGCGGCCATCGTCTGATCTCCCTACTCATTTGGAACTGTACCGCAGGTTCCCCAATATCGGGGGAGTGGCTCATACCCACTCCACCTATGCGACCGGATGGGCACAGGCGGGGATGGAACTGCCATGCCTGGGTACAACCCATGCTGATCATTTTTATGGCTCAGTTCCGTGTACACGGGCGTTGACCCAGAAAGAGGTGGCACAGGAGTACGAATTGAATACCGGCAGGGTGATCGTGGAAACTTTTGCCAATTTCGGTCCTGATGCTGTACCGGCTGTTCTGGTGGCACAGCATGGCCCGTTTACCTGGGGGAAAGATCCCATGGACGCAGTGAGAAACAGTGTGGTCCTAGAAGAGGTGGCAAAAATGGCCAGTACAGCGCTGGGCATCAATCCGCATCCTAGAGCAGTCCCCCAGTATCTGTTAGATAAACACTACTTTCGCAAGCACGGCAAAGATGCCTATTACGGGCAGGACTAAACGCTTTGCAAGTGGAAACCAAGCGGCAGCATCCATCAGGATGCTGCACTTAATATTTTGGCCTTGCCCAGCCTGTTGATCAAATAAGCGGCGGCCAACAGTTTGATGAAGTCGGCCAGCACAAAAGGGAATACTCCGGATACTATTGCCTGAATCAAACTGTATTCCATAACGGTCATCAATCCGACAGCCCCAGAAATGTAGATTACCAGCATGCCGGCGATCAGGCAGAGAAAGATACCGGTGACTTTTTGCGGCCTAAAAAAGCGGTTCAGCAGCCCGGTGAGGGCGGCACTTAACACGAAACCCCACAAGAAACCGGCGGTGGGGCCGACCAAAACACCAATACCGCCTGTTTGGCCCGCAAAAACCGGCAGGCCGACAGCTCCCACCAGCAAGTACAGCAGCTGACTGATGGCTCCGTCCTTGGGGCCCAGCACGAAGCCGGCTGACAAGGTGCATGGGGTCTGGAGCGAGACCGGGACAACCGACAAAGGTGTTGGAAATGAAATAAGGGCGCCAAGCACGGTCAAGCAGGCAAACAGGCCAATGCGGACTACTCGCGTTGTTTTCATGCTGACTCACCTTCCTAGATCGCCGGCTGGATCGGTTTCAACCCGGATAGAGATATCCGCCGACCACAGTTCGTGCCGGCTGCCATCTGCATTTTCAATGATCAAAGCGCCGTGTTCGCTCAAATCGCAGGCTTTCCCGGTGTAGACTTGGGTTTCAGTAATAACCTGTACTGTTTTGCCAAGCATGGTTGTGTATTCCCTTGCCGAACTCAGCAATTCGCGGCTGTTGCCCGATAGCAAACGGCGGTAGTTATTGCCGAACCGGCGGAGAATATGCTGCAGGAGAACATTATTGTCCAGTTTTGACCCGATGAAATATTCTAGTGATCCGGCTGTCGCCCGCAATTTTTCCGGCATCGCCGTGATTTTTTGGTTGGTATTGATGCCAATCCCTACAATGACCGATCCGTAATCTGAGCCATGGGTTACTCCCTCGCAGAGAATCCCGGCAACCTTTTTGCCGGTTATGACTACATCATTCGGCCATTTAAGCTCAGCGGGGAGATCGTAGCGCCGGCGCAATACCTCAACGATGGTTACTCCGGCCACTAAAGTGATTTTGGCAAGTTCCGCCGGGGGCAGCTTAGGTTTCAGCAGGATCGAAAAGTAGAGTCCACCGGGTTCGGAATGCCAAACCCTCCCGCGCCTGCCCCGGCCTTGGGTTTGTCTAGCCGCCCTAATCACCAAGCCTTCAGGGCTGTGTTTGGCGTATTGTTTGGCTAAATCGTTGGTAGAAGTGGTTTCGCCTACCGTGACAATCCGAAAACCAAGTTCGTGGGCGATGATGATCACCTCTTTTGTTTGATCATAAAAAAGGAAAGAAAAGATGTCAAGGATGGGAAAATGGCAGGAATTTGCACTCCCGGGGACAGAATATATAACCTATACACCACCTTAACCTATCAGTGCCTAAAGGAGGATATCATGTCAAATCAACCTGTTTGGAGATCGGATCAGGGTGATGGAACATATATTAATCCAATCCTGCATTTGGATTACTCGGATCCCGATGTTATCCGCGTTGGGGACGATTTTTTTATGACCGCGTCCAGCTTTAATTGTACGCCGGGGCTGCCGATTCTGCATTCTAAAGACCTTGTCAACTGGCGCTTGGTCAATTATGCCTTTAAAAACCTGGACTTGCCGGGATATGATCGCCCAATGCACGGGTGCGGTATTTGGGCACCATCAATCCGCTATCACAACGGCCTGTTTTGGATTTGTGTCGGGCTGCCTGACGAAGGCATTTACATGACCACCGCTGAGGACCCCTTTGACGAATGGTCTCCTTTGTTCTGCATCAAGCCTGGGAAAGGCTGGATCGATCCGTGCCCGTTTTGGGATGACGATGGCCAAGCCTATCTGGTTCACGCCTTTGCCAACAGCCGCTGCGGGATCAAGAGCAAGCTGATCCTGCATCGAATGGCCCCAGATGGTACAGGGGTTTTGAATGAAGGGAAAATCATCTTCGACGGTACAGTTGATCACCCAACTGTGGAGGGGCCCAAGATGTACAAAAGAAACGGGTACTACTATATCATGGCCCCTGCAGGCGGGGTTACCAATGGATGGCAGACAGTGCTTCGTTCGCAATCCATTTGGGGTCCTTACGAAGACCGGATTGTCCTGCGTCAAGGCAGTACACCCGTCAACGGCCCACATCAAGGGGGATATATAGAACTGGAGTCCGGTGAAGGGTGGTTTATGCATTTTCAGGACCGCAGCGCCTACGGCAGGATCGTCCATCTGCAGCCGGTGTACTGGGTTGACGATTGGCCTGTGATGGGTGATAACGGCGAACCAGTTTTAAGGCATATCAGACCAAATGTTGGCAGGGATTATCCGATAGAAACCATCCCGGCTTCCGATTCATTTGATCAGGGCAAATTGGGCCTGCAGTGGCAGTGGTTTGCCAATCATAAAGACGACTGGTATAGCCTGGGCGAATACGGTTTGCGGCTGTATACCCAAGCTCTCTCCGGTTCTTTGAAAACTATGTGGGCAGTTCCCAACATTCTGGCCCAGAAGTTGCCCGGGCCGGAATTTACGGCCACTGTCAAACTGACATTTGAACCACAGCTTGCCAGCGAAAGAGCGGGCCTGGTGATTACCGGAGACAAGTACTCGTATCTTGCCCTTGCGAAAACTGATTCGGGCTGGAGGCTGGAGCGCTGGCTGGGAAACAAAGACCAGGAACAAGATGAGTTGGCCTCGGCAGTTGAGCTTGATGCAAACCGCGTCTATCTGCGGGTGGAAGTGGAAGAACAGGCGGTTTGCACCTTTTCCTACAGTTTGGATGGGGAGCATTTCCAGGTGCTGGGAAGCAAGTTCCAGGCTGTGAAGGGGCGCTGGATCGGCTCCAAGATTGGCTTGTTCAGCTTTGATCCCGGCTCGGATCAGGTGCTTGGCTATGCTGACTTTGCCTGGGTAAAAGTTGAGGGAGGGGCAGTGGGTGGAGCGGATCTGGTATGACGATTACAGCAATTTGCCGGTAGGAGAGTATCCCCAGGATTATTCCGCTTTGGGCGAGTACCACTGGCCTGAGCTGGAAGGAGAAACGGGTAATTGGAATGCGACAACTGTGCACCATTCCTGGAGGGGCAGCCCATCATGGATTGTCACTACTGAAGGAGGTAACAAGGTGCTCGAACTGGCCAGCATTCGCCAAAGGGCCCTGCCGATGATCATTACCGGTGCCGACTGGGATGATTTTGCTTTAACCACAAAATTCCGTCCCATCTCCACCAGGGGTGAATTCGGGATTGTGTTCCGTTATGAAACCAGCAGGCACTACTATGCTCTGTGGTATGCATACGGCCGGCTGCAGCTCATTGTCCGCAGCGATTCCTGGATCCGGGTGCTGGCAGAAGTTGATGTTGATTTCAACTGCGATCAGTATTACGATGTTAGGATTACTGTTAACGGAACCGATCTGGAAGCGTTAGCCGGAGGATACCGCCTGCAGGTGGATGACTCAACGTATGGGCGGGGCCGGGTTGGTTTTGCCGGCACGCATCCAGTGCGTTTTGGCCCCCTCGAGGTGTGGATGGAGGCGCAAGCAGTCCAAGCTTGCCGGAAGAGGGCTGAAGCCCGGTTGCAAAAAGAAGAGGACAAACGAAGTTTATATCCACAGCCGCAGCTGTGGAAAGTAATCAGCACCCCCGGGTTCGGTGCGGGTAAGAGCATTAGATTCGGGGATCTCAATGGCGACGGCAGGAAAGAGATCCTGCTTGCTCAGAACATCCGCCGGATCAGAGGCGACAATTTCAGTGAGATCAGCTGTCTGACAGCGATCGATCTTGACGGCAATGTTCTGTGGCAGTATGGTGAGCCCAATCCCGCCAATGCCTTGGTTTCCAATGATCTGCCGTTTCAAATTCATGATCTGGATCAGGACGGCCACCAGGAAGTGATTTTCTGTAAAGACTTCCAGATTTATGTTGTGGATGGCCAAACCGGCACATTGAAGTATTCAGCGCCTACACCAAAAGCACCGGCACATCAGGGCCCGAAGATGCCGAAGGATCAGTATGATCGGATTTGCGGTGATTCGTTGTATTTCTGTGATCTTTCCGGTACCGGGCGGGATCAGGATCTGCTGATAAAAGACCGCTACAACAATATTTGGGCATACACCTGGGATTTAAAGCTGCGGTGGCATTATCAGGGCAACTGCGGGCATTATCCCATGGGCTGTGATATCGATCATGACGGCAAAGATGAAATCCTGATCGGCTATACGCTGCTCGATCATGATGGGAAGGTTATGTGGTCACTGGATATAGGTGATCACGCCGATGGAGTTGCCGTGGGCAAGTTCACCGACAGTGCAGAATGGCAGTTTATTATTGCCGCAAGTGACGAAGGTATGTACTGGGTGGATAGAGCAGGCAGGATTCTCAAGCATTGGGATGTTGGCCACAGCCAAACGGCAACCATTGCCCAGTTCAAAGGGGTAGGATTTGGAATCCAGGTTGCCACGGTGACGTTTTGGGGCAACCCCGGGATTATCATCTTTTTTGATGCAGCGGGCAATTTGCTCAGCCGCAAAGAACTGATTGCCCCACGAGGCACAGCCCTGTCACCGGTTAACTGGGACGGTTCCGGCAAGGAACTGCTGTTGATATCCGGGCACTCTGCGGGAGGCTTGATCGATGATGATTTTGACTGGGTTGCAGCCTTGCCTGACGACGGCCATCCCCATCTGTGCTGTGAGCCTGTTGATTTGGTTGGCGATGCCCGGGATGAGATCCTTGTCTGGGATCAGAATTCGATATGGATTTATACACAGGATCGGCCGGGACCGCAGCAGTGTTATAAGCCATTGCGGCAGCCGGATTACAATATGTCCAACTATCGGGCTCAGATATCTTTGCCAAACCTGCAGGAAAGATGAGCCGAGCTAGGGAATTATAGCAGTGAAAGAGAAGGAGATCGAAGGAAGTTGAAAATGATTCAATGGTTGAAAACTATATTTAGAAGGATTTTGCCCAGCTTTGCAGTGAAATACCCATGGGTTGTAATTATGATTTTCGCCCTGGCGATCGGTTTCTTCAGTTACCAACTGCCAAAGCTTTACATTGACACGGATGTGACCAAGCTGACAACCGGCAGCGAAGGAGAAACTCGGGCGATTGAAACGGCTGCCAGAGATTTTACGGTGGGAGATCCACTGTATTTGGTCCTGAAGGGAGATATGAATGATCCCGCGGTTTTGCAAAAGGCTGCGGGTGTTATCAATTCAATCCGCCAGATCAAAGATGTCATTCAGGTAATCAGCCCCTTTGATCTGTCATACTATGGATTGGCCGGATTTGTCATACAAACAATCCCAGTTGCCCCCCAGATCCCAACTACCACTGCAGAGGTGGCCCAGTTCCGGGATCGCCTTTCGCTAAGTCCCATCGGTAGTCACATGATCAGTGAACATGGCGAGGCTATGCTGGCCGAGGTCTATATTTTGGGCAGCTACACCAGTAGGGGCAAAGTGGCTGTCGGACAAATCGAGGAAATCCTCAACGAGCATTGGGGCCGGGACCAGTTCAATATGACCGGTATCTGTTATATGACTCACGCCATGGATCAGAGTATCAGGCGGGATGTGCTGCTTTTGTTCCCATTGGCGGCTGTTGTTGTAGTTGTAGTCCTGATTCTCAGTTTCCGCAGCTGGCTCGGGTTTCTGGTTCCAGGGGCAACCATTCTCGTGGCACTGATAGTCAGTATGGGGATGATGGCTTGGTTGGGATACCCCCTTACCCTGGTCAGTGTGGTACTGCCGGTGATTATCATTGTCGTAGGATCGGCATCAGGAATCCATGTCCTGCATAGATATCGAGAGGAGCTGGATGAGAACCCTGCCGTTGACAAGGGTGAAGCCATTATTTCCACCATGGAACAGATGATCCCTCCCTGTGCCATGGCTGCCCTGACCACTGCGATAGGTTTGTTTTCACTGCAGACATCGACGGTAATCCCGGTTAAAGATTTTGGCATATTCTCCGGCATTGGTGTCATGACCAGTTTTCTATTTACGGTAGCAGGCATTCCAGCCTTACTGGCCGTCTCCCCGGTTCCTAAAGGCATATGGGTAGCCTCCCGGCGCCGGGCCTATTGGGATACGGTCGTTCTGGGCAGGATTGCCAGATGGATTATCAATCACAGCACTCTGGTGACCATAGCTGCAGCGGCGGTTGCCTTAGTGATGGTCCTGGGCTTGGGTAGGATTACAGTGGAAGCGAACATTGCCCGCTATTTTCGCCGCTCCAGCGCTGTGTCTGAGGGAATCCGGGTTTACGAAAAGTATTTCAGAGGTTCCCAACAGGTGCTGATCGTAGTCGATACCCATCAAGCCAACGGCGGGATCAATCCGGAATTTGTACTGCTGGTGGATGAGCTTGAGCAGTACACGCAGACTTTTCCTCTGGTAAGCCATACATCCTCCATGGCATCAATTGCCCGGGATGTGAGCCCAGATGGGGAACTCCATGCCAATCTTGTCCCTTTGGCTTATCAGCAATTGCCGCAGTCTCTGACAAGTGTTTACGTGAGCAGAGACCACCAGCAGAAAGTATTGATCTATGCCTGGCTGAGAAGTTCTGACACTACTCAGCTGGCCAATACCTTGATTGAGTTGGAGGCCGGCCTCAATGAACAGGTACCTGAAGGTGTTTCGGTCATTGTAACCGGGGTGCCGAAAATTGTTCAGCACCATATGCAGCGGTTTTCCGAAAGCCAAGTCTACAGTACCTTGGCCTCACTGGTGGCGGTATTGGTATTGTTGGTGCTCTTTACTGGTTCGCTCTCTGAAGGCTTGCTCTCCATGATCCCATTGGTTTTCACGATTGTGGTCAATTTTGGAATCATGGGCTGGTTTGGATTCCCATTGGACGCAGCTACTGTCCTAATCGGCAGCATTGCCATCGGCATGGGTATAGATTATTCTATTCACTTTCTCAGCCGGGTCCATAACGAAACCAAGGCCGGCCGTGATCTGGCAGCGGCCTGTGAGATCAGTATTGGTACTGCCGGGCATGCTATTGTGATTAATGCCGGTACTTTGATTGTCGGGTTTCTAATGCTTTGTTTTTCCATTTTTTCCACTCTGTCAATGTTTGGGCTGCTCATGGCTCTGGCCATGGGTATCGGCTGCATTGCCACAGTGACAGTCCTGCCGGCAATGCTGCAGGCATTTGGAAATAAGCTATCAAGGAGGACCTATTATGGTTGACTTAAGACAATATGAAGTATGGTTTGTCACAGGAAGCCAGCATCTTTATGGCGACGAAACACTAAAACAGGTGGCGAGCCACTCCCGCACCATGGTTGATCAGTTGAACGACAGTCAGGGTATTCCATGTCGGGTTGTCTTCAAGCCAGTGTTAACCACAGCGGAGGCCATCACCAAACTTTGCCTGGAGGCGAACAGTGCCGACAATTGTATCGGGCTGATTGCCTGGATGCATACTTTTTCACCTGCGAAAATGTGGATCAACGGACTGAAAAGGCTGCAAAAACCTTTTGTACATCTTCATACGCAGTTTAACCGTGATATTCCTTGGCAGGAAATCGATATGGACTTTATGAACCTGAATCAATCAGCCCATGGCGATCGTGAATTTGGGTTTATCGTTACCCGCCTGGGCATTGATCGGAAGGTTATTGTCGGCTATTGGCAAGACCCGGATATCCAACTGCAGCTGGCTGGTTGGATGCGGGCGGCTGTCGGGTGGCATGAATGGCAGCATACGAAGGTTGCCAGGTTTGGCGATAACATGCGGGAAGTTGCTGTTACCGAAGGCAACAAAGTCAGCTCCCAAGTCCAGTTTGGCTTTGCAGTTGACGGCTATGGACTTGGCGACTTGGTTACCCTGTATAACGAAGTTGGAGACGATGAAGTTCAAGCGCTGTTGGGTGAGTATGACCGGGTGTATCCCATGATGGATTGCCTCAAACCGGGCGGAGATCAACGGGATGCACTGGTAGTGCAGGCCAAGATTGAGCTGGCCATGGAAAGGTTCCTGCGCCAGGGCGGCTACACCGCTTTTACGACCACGTTTGAGGACTTGCATGGGCTGCCTCAGCTACCGGGGCTGGCGGTGCAGCGTTTGATGAAGAAAGGTTTTGGATTTGGTGCTGAAGGAGATTGGAAGACTGCTGCACTGCTTCGGGCAATGAAAGTGATGGCCGCTGGCCTTGACGGCGGCACCTCGTTCATGGAAGACTATACCTATCATTTGGAATCGGGCAATATGAAAATCTTAGGCGCACATATGCTGGAGATCTGTGAGTCTCTAGCTGCCGAACAGCCGGTTTTGGAAGTTCATCAGCTGTCCATTGGCGGAAAGGCGGATCCGGTGCGCTCGCTCTTTGCAGCACCACCTGGACCGGCAATTGCTGTAACATTGGTTGATCTCGGGCATCGCTTCCGGATGATTGTCAATGATGTGGAAGTAGTTGAAGCTGAAGCCTTACCAAAGTTGCCAGTGGCAAGGGCGTTGTGGGTTCCAAGACCAAATCTGGCGACAGCCGCCGCCGCCTGGATTCTTGCCGGGGGGGCGCATCACACTAGTTTCAGCCAGGCTCTGACTGTACAGCACATGCTTGATTTTGCAGAAATAGCCGGAATCGAGTGTCTGGTCATTGATGAAAACACGGATTTGGGCCAGTTCAAAAAAGAACTGCGCTGGAATCAAGCGTACTTTGGATAGGCGGGTGCCAACGAATAACCCCTTGGAACAAGGGGTTATTTTCGTGTGCAGGAAATCACCGAATTAGAGGAGAAGAGTGTAAACATAAGGAACTCGGTCAGGGTTGCCTGAGGAGGTTAGCGATGCGGGTTGCAGTCGGAATCAGCCAAAACCACGATCCAAGAGCGGCTGTCTTTGATGCATTGGCGCAAAGTATTGACGATGCGCAGCGTCCCGACTTGACTGTGATCTTTTATGCAGGCAAGTTTGATCCTGATGCTGTTTGGCAGGCAGCTTGCAGTAAGCTGGCAGGACGCCCGTTTATGGGAGGCTCCGTGGCCGGTATCTTTACTGATGAAAATGTGTTCCGGGAGGGAGCCGCTGCCTTGTCGCTCTATGGAATTGCTGCCCGCACTAGACTGGTATCCACCGATGGGCAGAGAGTATATGATGTGGGGCAGCAGGCCGGGAGAGATTTGGCTCATGACGGCGACCAGGGCAGTACGGTGATGATTTTGCCCAGTGTGAGGAACCCACGGCTTTCAGTTTTGATCCGAGGTGTCTATTCCCGGTTGGGGCCTGAATTTCAATACATTGGCGCTGGCACCGGAACCCAGTTTACGGAGGAAGGCCATACCAATGACGGAGTGGCTTTGGCTATGATCAAGAATGTGCATTTCACTCTTGGAACAGGGCACGGTTGGATCCCCTTCGGCGAACCGATGCTGATTACGCGGATTGAAGGACACCGTATATATGAACTGGACGGGCAGCCTGCGGCCACCCGCTTCAGAAATGCGATCAGGCAGGTGGCCAAACAGGACGCTGAGCTGATTGGTTCCAATTATCAGCTGGGGATTCCCTGCGGGAATGGAGATTACATTATTCGCAATATTATCAGCAGCGAGGACGAAGCCTTGGTATGTGTCACGGCCTTTCCTTCAAAATCTATGGTGAATTTGATGACTACCAGTGTACTGGCTTTGCCGGCGATAGCAAAGAGAATAACCGAAGAAACCCTCATCCGGCATCCACACCCTCGATTTGCATTTCTCTTCGACGGGATATCCAGGGAGCGTCTGCTTAAAGAAAACTTCGTTCAGGAGTCGCGGAATAT
This sequence comes from Bacillota bacterium, assembly GCA_012520795.1. Lineage (GTDB taxonomy): Bacteria > Bacillota > Limnochordia > Darwinibacteriales > DTU012 > DTU012. Next base: position 25,557 of record JAAYNP010000048.1, on the reverse strand, counting down.
TTTCCGTACCTTGCAGGGATTACCGGCGGTTGGAGTACTGTCGTACGGCCAGATTGACAGTTCTTTCGGGATCCCCTTGCTCCACAGCAGTGCGTTGTGTGTCGCCATTGGGGGTGTCAGCGGATGAGCATGCATGCATACGAAGTGCTGCAGATTATGGATATATCAGCCTTCGACAGTGACCTTCCCGGAGATGATCTTTTTCAACAGGTCATAGAAAAGGCCGGACGGTTGTTGGGGGTTCAGAAACTGATTCTGTCGCTGGATAACCCTGTGCTGTCCAGCTGCAGTGGTTATTGGGGGTTTATGCAGCACGAAGATCCTTTCGCTGTAACCAAGGATCCCAAGCCTAACAGTTATATGCATCATTTTACAGATGCATCCGGTTATTTATATATTGAACAACAAGAACCTCTGTCAGTACAAAAACAGAGGCTGTACACGATTTTTGCCCGCAGCCTCGAGGATGCTTTAACCCGCAAGGAAATCAAACAGTCTTTACTGCTGTCAGAGAAGAAGTACAGGGATATCCTTGCAAACATGCAGGAAGGGTACTACGAAATCGACCTGGATGGCAAGGTTATGTTCCACAATCAATCATTGTATGAACTGTTGGGTTATGCACCCAATGAGCTGGCAGGGGTCAACTTGTTGTCTCTGTGTGCCGACCGACGCCGGGTGTTTAGAATCTTCCGCCAGGTTTGGGAGAAAAAGTCGTCAAAAAGAATCAATACAATCGAGATGCGGCGCAAAGACGGGTCAACTCTGTATGCCGAAGTGTCAATCAGGCTGATTAGGGACGCCAATGGAGAGGTCACTGGTTTTTGCGGATTGGTCCGGGACATTACCGAGCGCATTGATTATCAACAGCGGTTGGAATTCTTGAGTATGCATGATGTACTGACTGGTGTTTATAACCGCAGTTATTTTGAAGAATATATTGCCGGGGAGGTTGAAGCACACGCCTATCCCATATCCCTCTTGGTTGCTGATTTGGATGGTTTGAAGATCATCAATGACAGTATGGGGCATCATTGCGGGGATCAAATCTTGCGCTCCTTTTCCCATATTCTCTCAGATTGTATTGGGGAATATGGAGTGGTAGCCCGATTGGGCGGCGATGAGTTTGGGGCGATTCTGCCCAAGTATGGGCACATGCGGGTGAGCAGCCTGGTGGAGACCATCCGTAACGCAATTGATCACTACAACCAAGATAACCCTACCCTGCCCTTAAGCATATCCTTGGGCTATGCCACTACAAGTGACGGGTCCATGACACTTACCGATCTTTACAGGGCAGCCGATGACAATATGCTCCATGACAAGCTTTACCGCAGTGCCAGCATGAAATCGGAGATTGTCAAGATCTTGACAGCTGCGTTGGCTGAACGAGATTACATCACTCACGGGCATGCCGCCCGGATTGAAAAAATCTGCCTTGCCATTGCAAAACAGCTCGGCCTATCCGAAGCTCAGCAGGGGGACTTGGCTTTGCTTGCGCAAGTCCATGATTTGGGCAAAGTGGGGATCCCCGATCACATCCTCAACAAGAAGGCCCGCTTGTCAGAGGCTGAAATAAAGATCATGAGACAGCATCCGGAAAAAGGCTACCGGATCGCCACGGCTTCGCCACACCTGGCAGGGATTTCGCGGCTGATTCTCTGCCATCATGAACGCTGGGACGGCAAGGGTTATCCTTTAGGGCTGTCGGGAACGGAGATTCCCATTGAATGCCGGATTTTGGCAATAGCTGACGCCTACGATGCCATGACTGGTTACTGCCCTTACCGTAAGCCTCTTGACCATCACAAAGCAATTGAAGAACTGAAGGCAAATGCCGGCATGCAGTTTGATCCTGAACTAATCAAGACAGCGCTCCCGATACTGGATGCCCTGAACGAAGAGGTTGATTAGGAGATCGGTTCACGGACACAACAGCGGTTTTAGTTTCGATTACTGTTAGCGGGAGGGATCGTAGTGTATCTCGCTGCGCGAAAAGGAACCGAGGCCTTCGTGATGTTGATCATCATGGCTGTGAGCCTTAGTTTGGCCGCTTACCCGATCTTGGCAGAGTCAGAATACCAAGCCAACCCGTATTGGTACCGGATTATTGGTGGGCGCCCCAATACGGACGTGGTAATTTTAAGCCGCGTGTATGAAAAGGACAGCCCGGCTTATGCCAGTGTGCTCTCGATTCCCGTAATCCACGGTATGAGGGATGCAGAACTATATGAGCAGCTGAACAGGATGTTCTATGACGGTATTATTCATTTTGACCACGAGGTGGAGGCAAGTATTCAAAGATTCCTGCAGGATAGTTCCTTGTCGGGGCAGCAGTGGCCCAAATCCATTACTGAAGTGGATTTTAAGGTGAATTATAACTCCGGTGGCATCTTAAGCCTGACGGTGCGTTTTAGTCATGACTTTGGCTTCGACCAGCGGGCTCAGTTTATGGAAACTGTGAATGTGGACTTGACCACTGGAAGGGTTATCAAGTTTGAGGATTTGTTCGCAAGCGAGCAGGAAAGGAATATATTGCTGCGAACGATCAACGATCAGATCAAGAAAAGCCCCAATGTGTATTTCAGGGAGATAAGGCCTGCGGATTTGGTTGAACTGCAGTCTTTCTATATTAGGGAGAATAAAATCATCATCTATTTTGATGCGGAAGCGATCGCCCCTTCCACTTTTGGCATTCCCGAGTTTGAATTCGAAGTAGGCAGTGCGCTGAATGAACTGATCAGAAATCCGTAATTGACTTTACAAAGAATAATATTATAGTTTGACAAGGGAAAGAAATTATGGTAATATTGATAAACAACCAGCTAGAACAGGGATTGTTGCACATAATATTGCACGACAGGAGGTATACCGCTGCGTAGGAGAGGAGAAATATTATGGAAAGAAATTTGATCAGTGAATGGTCTGCCGGGGAAAATTCAAGCCGATTGGCGATCACCGGGTATGCCGAGGATGACCTCTCAATCTCGTTGACAGTCTCTGATCCGTACCGGGAGGGAACTGTTCAGTTTTCATGGAATGAAAACCGGTTCGTGATCAAGGGCATTACCGAAACATTGATTACCAAACACGGCCCGCTGGATGTGGAGATGATTGTCAGCATGGCGCTTTCCAGGAATGGAAGCATAGTATTCGGATGGAGCCCCTACAACGAGGCTGAGTGCGCACTAACCCTCAGTCAAGGCGAGGAGAAGATCATGATTGCCGAAACATATGCCGTGGAGTTTTTTAGGTGGCTGAGGCAAAGCATACAGTTGATTGGCAGAATCGTCTCTTAGCCAGAAAACCGCAGCAGGAGGATAATTGATGACAGAATTCCGGTAAACATATAATGCTCCCATAGGGTGAGACACAAAAATAAAGAAGTAAGTTATAATGGAAACATGAAAAAGAGAAATCAGTATTCAGCCGAATTTAAAAGCAAAATAGTACTGGAGGTACTCCAAGCGGCATCCACAATTAATGAAATTGCTGCTAAGCATAGTATTAGTCCTGTAACAATCAGTCGTTGGAAAGGCGAGGTCATGGAACGAGCTGCGGAGGTGTTTAAGAAAGGGCCCTCCACGGCCGAAAAAGAACTCAAAGAGAAAGAGGAAAGGATTGCTCGATTAGAACGAAAGGTCGGTCAGCTCACCTATGAGGTGGACTGGCTCAAAAAAATCTGAAGAAATTATCGGACCCGACTGGGAGAAAAGATTTCATTGATCAAAATGACTCGAATATCAGCGTCAAGCGTCAGGCAGAATTATTAAGTGTCAACCGTACCAGTGTATACCGCCAGCCCCTTGTCCAGAAGCAATGATCTGATGCGGACTTATTTGTCATGCGCCGGATGAAATACATACCTATCATCCCACTTGGGGTGTTATCGAACCATTACCCGCATTTTGAGGCGGGATGATCATCTGTTAATCAACCCCAAGAGGGTACGCCGGATAATGCGAGACATGGGGATTTATACTATATACCCCAAGCCTAACTTAAGTAAGCGTTACCACGCTCAATACATAGCCCTTATCTGTTAAGAAATTTAAAGATAGACCATCCTGATCAGGTGTGGGGAATAGATATTACTTATATCCGAATGAAAAAGGGCTTTATGTATCTGTTTGTCATTATTGACTGGTATAGCCGGTGTATAGTCGATTTTGAGCTTTCAAGCACACTTTCAAGCACATTGGATAAAGCATTTGTCTTAACCTGCCTCAAACGGGCATTGAATCACCTTAGGCCGGAAATTGTCAATAGTGATCAGGGCAGCCATTTTACTAACACTCCATGGATGGTAAGGGTCAAGCCTTGGATAACGTGCGAACAGAAAGGTTTTTCCGCACTTGGAAATACGACTGTGTCTACATTAATGAATTCTCCAACCCGGAGAATTGAGAATTGCTTTAAACCAGTATATTCATGAGTACAACACCTATCTCCCCCATTCTTCAATTGGAGGCCTATGTCCAGGTTCATGATGGTATGAAAGCGAATAAAGTTGCCTAATTTTTTTGAACACGGAAAGGAGGATAACTTACTAAATTTTTTCCGTGTTTTGACAACGGGGGGCATTATAACAGGCCTTGCTGTCTCACAGACGAACTGGTGGGAAGCAAGGCCTATTTATGTTATAATTTGGGTAGTTTAAATACGGATCTATGCCGAGGCCGAACTGCGGTTTGAGAAAGGAGCTGGATTATGAATGTAACCATATTGGGGGCAGGACGCTGGGGCGCGTTTCTAGCCTGGTACCTAAACCGCCTTGGCCATCAAACCATGGTTTGGGGCAGGGCTGACTCGCCGAATTTTGCTGAGCTCGTCAAGACGCGCCGGAATGAATACCTTACTCTGCCGCCTGATGTAGTCTTGACTACTGAATTGGATCAGGCAGTTGAATTTGGAAGCATGATCATAATCAGCATTCCATCACAAAATCTAAGAGGATTGGCACATATCATCAATCAGTATCCGGTAGCGAACAAGGCTTTTGTATTGTGTATGAAAGGGCTTGAAGAGGATTCGGGAAAGCGGCTTACGCAAGTCTTCAACGAGGAGGTCACACAGAATTGTTCGGTAGCGATCTGGGTCGGGCCCGGCCATGTTCAGGACTATCTCAACGGGATACCAAACTGTATGGTGATCGGTTCAGACAGTATTAACACAACCAAGGCCCTGGTACAGGAGTTTGGCAGCGATTTGATCCGGTTTTACTATGGGCAGGACTTGATCGGCAACGAGGTGGGAGCTGCCGCCAAGAATGTGATTGGGGTTGCTGCCGGGTTGCTGGACGGCCTTAACTATTCAAGCCTGAAGGGGGCACTGATGGCCCGTGGAGCGAGGGAGATCTCCCGGCTGGTCAGGGCTATGGGCGGTAATGAGTTGACTGTATACGGCTTAAGCCATCTTGGTGACTACTCAGCAACCTTGTACTCTCCTTACAGCCATAACAGGGCGTTCGGGGAGGCCTTTGTACAGGGTAGGCGCTTTACCAAGCTGGCAGAGGGTGTGGCCACATGCAGGGCTTTGATGCTGCTGGCTGAACGGTATGAAATTGAGCTGCCAATCTGCGATAGTGTGCATCAGATTATCAACGAGAAGAAAGATGCGAAAGAAGTTTTGCTAAATCTCTATTTGCGGCCGGTAAAGTTTGAATTCTAGGCGTCAACAACATGCTTAGCCCTTGTATAATCCTAAGTAATGTGCTAATAAATAGCTAGCTAGTTAGAATATACAAGGGAGGGCGACCCATGCAAGTAACCAAGGATGTTAGTTGGGTTGGCGTTTTGGATCCCGATCTGGCCGTATTTGATGTTGTAATACCAACCAAGTGGGGTACAACATATAATGCCTATTTAATCAACACAGATAAGCCCTGTTTGATTGATACTGTGAAAGCGAATTTCACCAAAGTATTCCTGAACCAGTTGGAACAGGAGATCGATCTGGATCAGATCCAGTACCTTGTTGTAAATCACACTGAACCGGATCACTCTGGGGCAGCGGGCGCTCTTTTGGAGCGAGTTCCCGGGATTACAGTGTATGGTACCAGGGCAGGTATTCAGTTTTTAAGGGAACAGGTCAAACGCGATTTTGACGCCGTGGTTGTCAACCACAACGATACGTTGGATTTGGGCAGCAAACGCCTGCGTTTTATCATGGCGCCATTTCTCCACTGGCCTGACACGATGTTTACTTATCTGGAGGAAGATCAGATCCTGTTTACCTGTGATGGCTTCGGCAGCCATTATTGTGATCCGGAAGGGCGCCTGTTTGCCAGCGAAACCGGTGATTTCACTGAGGCGGTCAAGCATTATTACGACTCGATTATGAGCCCGTTCAAACCGAAAATTTTGGAGTCAGTTGCCAAGATTAGGCCGCTGTCCATCAGCATGATCGCCACTGGCCACGGGCTAATCCTGGACCAGGGCTTTTGGAACGTAGTGGATCTATATGAACAGTGGAGCAGTGCTCCAGCCAAACTGCACCCAAAAATCGTGATCGGTTTTGTCAGTGCTTATGGCCATACCAAGGTCATGGCAGATTTGATTGCCGCCGGAGTGAGAAGTAGAGGCCAATTTGACATGGTATTGCTTGATTTTGGGAATACCTCCGATGCCGGCATCAAACAGGCAATGGCCGATTTTGATGGATTGATTATCGGTTCGCCGTGGTAGAACCGGTGTGGTGTGCGTTAGGCCATGATCAAGGAATATTAGCACTGTTCGTGAGTACCGGCTGCCGGAGTGTAGTGGTCTCAGCCGCGCCCATAGAGGGCGGTCAGCTCAGCCAAGCCGCGGCTGAGCTGTTCGTTTAGTACACCGGCAGGGCACCGCCAGCGCCAGTTGCCCTTGATGGTCCCGGGCGTGTTCATCCGGGCTTCACTGTCAAGCGATAAAAGGTCCTGCAGCGGGATAACCGCCGTATTGGCTGGAGATGCCAAAGCGGCACGAATTAAATCCCAGGCGATAGCAGCGCCGTTGGTGCCCAAATAGCGGCGGGTATAATCTTGCACCGCCGGACTTGCTTTTCGGTACCAACCAACGGCGGTGTCATTATCGTGAGTACCGGTGTAGACAACACAGTTCCGGGGATAGGCGTGGGGGCTGTGGAGGTTGGGTTTCAACGCTTCAAAGGCAAACTGCAGTACTCGCATGCCCGGCAGTTTCAACTGTTGGCGCAGCTTGACCACCTTTGCGTCAATAAAGCCCAGATCTTCGGCGATAAACGGAAGGGAGCCGAGCTCCACTTTAATCTTGGCAAAGAAGTCACTGCCGGGGCCGGGCATCCAGCGGCCAGTGGCGGCAGTCGGTGCTCCAAACGGTATTTGCCAGTAGGCCGCAAAACCCCGGAAATGATCAAGGCGGATCAAATCCACAAGTTTAAGAAGGGTAGCAATACGCTGCAGCCACCAGGTAAAACCCTCGCGATCATGTGCTTTCCAATTGTAGACCGGGTTGCCCCACAGTTGGCCGTTCTTGCTGAAATAATCCGGTGGCACTCCAGCCACAAAAGCGGGCAGCCCTCGTTTGTCCAGCTGAAACAGATGGGGTTTCCCCCAGACATCAGCACTGTCGTGGGCTACGAACAGAGGCAGATCCCCCATCATGGCAATCCCTTTTCTGTGCGCATAGGCTTTCAGCATCTGCCATTGCCGGAAAAACAAAAACTGGCCGAATTTCAATTCCTGAATCTCCCGGGACAGTTTTTGGCGCCAAGATCTCAGCGCAGCGGGATTGCGCATGGTAGCATCTGACGGCCAGTGGACCCAGCTTTTTTCTTGAAACTGAACTTTTAACGCCCTAAACAATGCGTATTCTGGAAGCCAGTATTTGTTGGCCCGGCAAAAAGCTCTGTATTCGGCTTGGAGCATGGACGAGGGTGAGTTTTGGAAATTGGTGAAGGCCTTGGTGATCAGCAAAGGCCGATGCTCTGCTGAGGCCACATTTGGATTGGCCAGGTCTGATGGGTGAAGCAGCCCGTCCTCAACGAGCAGTTCCGGGCTGACAAGATATGTGTTTCCGGCAAAGGCGGAATAAGGGGCATAGGGAGAACCGAACAGCTCTGTGGGCCCAAGAGGCAGTACCTGCCACAGCTTCTGTTTGGCATCCGCCAGGAAGTCCACAAATTCGTAGGCACATGGGCCCAGATCACCGGCTCCAAACTTGCTTGGCAGTGATGTAATATGTAACAGCACTCCACTTTTGCGTGTCCGAGACATACCTTCCCTCTTTCACATTATTTCTGATATTATCTCCGTTTAACCAAGTATTAGACGCAGTCCCCGTAAAACCCTGCAGGTAACTGGTCCATTTACACGAACTATACAATTGATGGGACAGGAATCGAATTAAAAATAGCGGAGAGAAGGGAACTATTCAAAATGGGTATGGGTATGGGCCCCGGCATGGGCCGGTTCATGCGTTTGAGCAGAGAAGATCTGCCCCGGGCAAAAGTCACTAAGGAACTGCTGCTGAGAATCGGCAAGTATTATAAACCGTACTGGAAACAGATCGTGATTACACTGCTGGCTGTAGCGGTGGGACAGCTTTTGTCTCTCGTGCCAACGATGATGACCAAGAATATTATCGATGTTGCGCTGCCTGAAAGGGACTTGGGTCTATTGGCCCGTTTTGCGTTGCTGTCCTTTGGCGCAACTTTTGTGCTTGGCTTGATGGGCGTAGGTGAAAGCTATCTTAACACGTGGGTTTCCAAACAAATCATTTGTGATATCAGAAACAATATGTACAATCATCTGCAGTATATGTCCATGCGCTTTTTTTCCAATACAAAAATTGGCGAAATCATGTCCCGCCTCAACAACGATGTGAACGGCATCGAAATGGTGTTTTCCGGGACTGTCATCAGGATTGTCCGCAACTTCTCCACCTTAGTATTCATTACGGTTACTTTGATCTCAATGAACTGGAAGCTGTCAATTCTGGCTCTGTTTATTGTACCGATGTTTGTAGCGCCGACAAGAAGGGTGGGAAGGACGCGCTGGAGAATCGCAGCACAAACCCAGGCAAAACTGGCGGAGCTGTCCAGCATTATCCAGGAGACACTCAATGTCAGCGGTGCCATGCTGGTTAAGATCAGTACCAGGGAAAGAGATGAGTATAAGAAATTCAGCCAAATCAACCGAGAAATCTCAAGGCTCCAGATTCGGGAATCAGTGGCTGGACGCTGGTTTCGGATGGTAATTCAGATTTTTACCCATCTAGGCCCGGTCCTGATTTACTTTTATGGCGGTTACCTTTATATCCAGGATGAATTGACAGTGGGCGCCATTGTTACATTTGTGGCTTTCCTGCATCGCCTTTATGGGCCCATTGGGGATTTGACTAGCGTCCATATAGAGATCTCCCGTTCCATGGCCTTGTTTGAGCGAATTTTCGAATATATGGATCTAAAGCATGAAATCACAAATGCTCCGGATGCTGTGGAAATGCCGCAAATTAAAGGCAGGATCGAGTTTGAAAATGTATATTTCTCCTATACTGATGAACAGGAAACGCTCAAAGATATAAATTTCACTATTGAGCAGGGACAGATGACAGCCCTGGTGGGCTTGAGCGGTTCCGGCAAGACTACAATCACATACCTGTTGGCCCGGTTATATGATCCGGCAAGCGGTACAATCATGATCGACGGTTTTGATATCCGCGATGTAAAGATCGAGTCGCTGCGAAGGCAAATTGGGATTGTGACCCAAGATACCTATATCTTCAATGCCAGCATCAGGGAAAACTTGTTTTACAGCAAACCGGATGCTTCTGATTCTGAAATAAAGCAAGCGTGCAAAATTGCCAACATCCATGATTTTATTATGACTTTGCCTGAAGAATATGATACAATCGTAGGGGAGCGGGGAACAAAACTGTCGGGCGGAGAGAAGCAGAGGCTGAGCATTGCCAGGGCAATATTGAAAAATCCACGCATTATCATCCTTGACGAGGCAACATCGTCACTGGATTCATTGTCTGAACGATTGATTCAGGATGCTATAAAACCTTTGCTGGCTGGTAGGACTTCAATTGTAATTGCCCATAGATTGTCTACAATCATCGCAGCGGATCAAATCCTGGTCATGGATCAGGGCATGATTGTGCAGCGGGGGACTCATGAACAGCTTCTTGAACATCCTGGTTTGTACCGGGAGCTATATGAAAAGCAGTTTAAAGGCAAAGCAGCCGATGAAGCTTAGCAAGAGAGACTGCATCCGCTTTGCCAGCCTGGTGTCTCTAAATAGGGATGCTTTCTTGATGATTTCGGGAGGATAATCAGACGCCATTAGCTAATAAAAAGCGTTGGAGAAGAAAATCACAGGTTGGTCAATTCTGAGGCCGCGACTGGTTGAACCTGTGAGAAGAATAACATATATAAGGAGGCATTTTAGAAAATGGCCAAGAAAACAATTGATGGCAATACCGCAGCTGCGCACGTAGCTTATGCACTCAGTGATGTTGCGGCTATTTACCCAATCACGCCTTCTTCACCTATGGGCGAGCTAGCCGATGAATGGGCCGCTCATGGAGTGAAGAATATTTTTGGACAGGAAGTAAAAGTTGTAGAGATGCAATCTGAGGCCGGTGCCGCTGGCGCTGTCCACGGTTCATTGGCGGCAGGGGCATTGACAACAACCTTTACAGCTTCGCAAGGCTTGCTGCTGATGATCCCCAATATGTATAAGATTGCAGGAGAGCTGCTTCCGACTGTGTTTCATGTGTCCGCCCGGACTGTGGCAACTCATGCCCTGTCCATCTTTGGAGATCATTCCGATGTGATGGCGGTCAGGCAGACAGGCTTTGCCATGATTGCATCAAACTCAGTTCAAGAAGCAATGGATCTGGCCTTGGTCAGCCATTTGGCAGCCCTAAAGAGCCGGGTTCCATTTGTGCATTTCTTTGACGGGTTCAGGACATCTCATGAAATCCAAAAGGTCGAGATGATCGACTATGATAAAATCGCATCTCTCGTTGACTATGAAGCAGTCGACGCGTTCAGAATACGCGGTCTGAACCCTGAACGGCCTGTACAGCGCGGTACGGCTCAGAACCCTGACACATTTTTCCAAAACCGGGAAGCCGCCAACCCTTATTATGAGCGGGTCCCGGATATTGTTGCTCAAGTGATGAAGCAGGTGGGAGAGTTGACCGGGCGCCATTATCAACCATTTGATTACTACGGTTGCGAAGATCCTGAGCAGGTTGTTGTTTTAATGGGTTCTGGAGCCGAAGCTGTAGAGGAAACCATTGATTATTTACTACCTCGGGGTTATAAAATCGGCATGATTAAAGTACGCCTCTACCGACCGTTTTCGGCCAAGCATTTCCTCGAAACTCTGCCCAAGACTGTCAAGATGATTACAGTCCTGGATCGGACAAAAGAGCCCGGCGCTGCCGGAGAACCTTTGTATGAAGATGTATGCACTGTGCTGAAGGAAGCCGGTATCACCATTCCAGTCCTAGGCGGCCGCTATGGCCTTGGCTCAAAGGAGTTCAACCCTTCCATGGTTAAAGCTGTCTTTGACAATGCCGCCAGTGCAAACCCGAAGAACCATTTTACTGTAGGAATCGTTGACGATGTTTCCTTTACATTCCTGGACATCAAAGAAAAGATCGATGCTTCACCGGAAGGGATGCACCGCTGCAAGTTCTACGGCCTTGGCTCAGACGGTACTGTCGGTGCCAACAAGAATTCCATCAAGATTATCGGCGATCATACAGACATGTATGCTCAAGGTTACTTTGTATATGATTCGAAGAAATCAGGCGGCTTTACCGTATCGCATTTGAGGTTCGGCCCCAAACCAATTAAATCAACGTATATAGTCGATCAGGCAGATTTCGTTGCCTGCCATAACCCCGCATATGTAAACATGTATGACATGCTTGACGGCATCAAGGAAGGCGGTGTTTTCCTCCTGAACTCTCCTTGGAGCTTGGCAGAGATGGAGACACGCCTGCCGGCATCCATGAAGCGGACCATTGCCGGGAAGAAGCTGCGTTTTTACAACATTGACGCCAACAAGATCGCCGGGGAAATCGGCTTGGGCAGCAGAGTAAACACCATTTTGCAGGCAGCCTTCTTTAAGATCGCCAATATCATTCCTGTGGATGATGCTGTCAAGTTCATCAAGGCAGCTATTGTCGAGAGTTACGGCAGCAAAGGCGAGAAGGTCGTCAACATGAACTATGCTGCTGTCGATGCCGGTGTAAATCAGGTAGAGCAGGTCAATTACCCAACGGCATGGGCCGATGCGGTTGATGAGGCTGCTGCGGCCGAAAACATTCCGGATTATGTGAAAAACGTTGTGCGCCCAATAGCCGCTCAGAAAGGCGATGATCTGCCGGTAAGCGCGTTTGATCCGGACGGTACCGTGCCGACGGGAACTTCGCAGTACGAAAAACGGGGCATTGCACTGAATATACCAATCTGGCTCAGTGAACACTGCATTCAATGCAACCAGTGTGCCTTTGTCTGTCCGCATGCGGCAATCCGTCCGTTTTTGGCAGCTGAGGAATCTTTGGAGAATGCACCTGAGAGCTTCGCAACCCTAAGCGCCGTTGGTCGGAATTATCAAGGGCTCAAGTACCGGATTCAGGTATCGGCGCTCGACTGTACCGGATGCGGGAACTGCGCCCAGGTTTGCCCGGCTAAGGAAAAAGCCTTGGTAATGCAGTCATTGGCCGATCATGCTGAAGCTGAAACTGCCAATTGGGATTTCGCCATTTCGCTTCCTCCAGTGGATGTGGAGATTAATCCCACCACTGTTAAGGACAGTCAATTTGTCCAGCCTTTGTTTGAGTTCTCCGGAGCTTGTCCTGGATGCGGCGAGACTCCGTATATCAAGCTGGCTACTCAGCTGTTCGGCGATCGGATGATTATAGCCAACGCAACCGGCTGTTCATCCATCTACGGTGGTTCCTCGCCAACATGTCCCTACACCACCAACATTCATGGTGAGGGGCCGGCGTGGGCAAACAGCCTCTTTGAAGACAACGCCGAGTTCGGATTCGGCATGTACCTGGCATACCAAGCACGGCGTTCGAAATTGGCGGCTGAAATCAGCAAGCTGATGGGGACAGAGCTGCCGGCGGAGCTGAAAGCAGCTTTTGAGGCCTGGTTGGAAGAACCGCAGGATGCCCAGAACACCAAAGAGGCGGCCGCCCGAATCAAAGCAGCACTGCCTGGAGCACTGCAGGTGGCTGAGGGCGAGGCTGCTGGGGGGCTCAAGTTTGTTGCGGACAACGCGGATATCCTGGTTAAGAAGTCGATCTGGATCATCGGCGGTGACGGATGGGCCTATGATATTGGCTTTGGCGGCCTGGATCATGTCCTCGCTTCGGGTGAGGATGTCAATGTGCTCGTCCTGGATACGGAAGTCTACTCCAATACAGGAGGTCAGGCTTCCAAGTCAACACCAACCGGGGCTGTAGCCAAATTTGCGGCTTCAGGGAAGAAGATTCGTAAGAAGGATTTGGGCAGGATTGCCATGACCTATGGTTACGTCTATGTGGCCAGTGTCAGTGCCGGTGCCAACCGCAACCAGCTCGTGAGAGCAATGGTGGAGGCTGAAAGCTATCGCGGCCCGTCACTGATCATTGCCTATTCGCCATGTATCAACCACGGTATCAACATGGGCCTGTCATCCGAGCAGGGCAAACGGGCGGTTGAAGCAGGTTATTGGACACTGTACCGCTACAATCCGGCATTGGAGCTTGAAGGTAAGAATCCCTTTATTCTCGATTCAAAACCACCCACAGGAGACTTCCAGGAGTTTATCCGGAGCGAGAACAGGTATGCTTCCTTGGCCCGGCAGTTCCCGGAGATTGCAGCGGATCTGCTCAAGCGGGCTGAAGAAGATGCCAAAAAGCGCTTCGAGATCTATCAACGCCTGGCACAAAGTTAGGGTCAATGGTATTGGACGGGAGCTAACGCTATAGGTTGGAAACCCCATCTGCTGTCGGTTTGACAGCAGATGGGGTTTTTTTCAAAGACCGTGATTTTTTCAGCGCCTAACGCGTCATTAATTATAAGATGGGTTTTGCAAAGCGCTTGGTAATTAACCACGGGAGGACTGGCATGAAGATAGATGTCGGTGATGTGATCAAGTATTTGCACTGCACTTTTGCGGCGCATGAACATGATCAAACGCACAGCATTTGGCTGAACCTGTGGAGATTTTTGATCAAAATCGAATCGCCTTCATTGGAGTCGATTCAAATGCTGCGGGCCCAGTATGCAAATTTCATCGCACCCGTTTGTGGGGTGAAGCCTGATGCAGTAATCAGATTCGTGCTGGCAGACAGTTTTTTGGATTTTCCTCTTGACACTGATTATCATGGATATACAAAGGCAGACAATTCCTTGTTGGTGGCTCCGTTTTTCATTATCAGGTTTTCCGACGACGGGCCTTATTTTATTGAAATGGTTGTTGAAGACGGTGATGAAAGTTTTTTGTTCTCAGCCATGAGAGCCGTTGCCCCGTATTTGGCAATCAGGCAGGGCGGCACTTTGATGCACGCATCTGCAGTTAGCTATGGGGATCGCCTGTATGCCTTCATTGGGCAATCGGGAGCAGGCAAATCAACGGTAATCAAGCTGCTTTCCCAGTCGGAAGGACTGGCCACAGCTCTGACTGATGAAGCGGTTATGATTGAGGCCGACGGTGGCCATCTGCCCCGGTTGGTGGGTTGGGGTACACCGTACGGCAGGGAGCACCGCGGAGCCAATCTATGCGTTCCCTTGGGCTATTGTTTCTTCCTGGTTCAGGATACCACGACATACCTGGCACAGCTGCGCCCTACCGAAGCTGCCACCAGGCTGATGTCCAATCTGTGGTGCATCAATACCTTGGGCGGCCTTGCGGCAAATGCTTTGGAAATAGCTGTCTGCATTTCTGAGCAGGTCCCCTGCTACGAACTGCATTTTGAACTGAACTGCCGCTTCTGGGAGCAAATCAAACAGTTGACGGCGGTAGGCAGCAGATCATAGGAGGGGGCTTTGATGGACAAGTCTGCATTCGCATATGTAATGGAGATGTACAAACTACATAACAAACCTCTTACAGCAGTGTTTGAGGTTACTTATGGATGCAATCTGCGATGCATTCACTGCTACAATCCCAACCACAGCGCGGCCCGGGATTTGACTCTTGAGGAGATTGCTGATGCTGCCGGGCAAATGCGGCAGATGGGCATCATGGATATTACCCTTACTGGAGGTGAGCTCTTTTACAGGCCTGATTGGTATGATGTGGCGATGATTTTCCGCACAATAGGTTTTACAGTCAGTATATTTACGAATGCAGCACTGATCGACAGCGAGGTGATTGACAAGCTCCTTTGCATCGAACCTTTAGCCATTGAAGTCAGCCTTTATGGATCATCGCCTGCCTCATATGAAAGGATTACTGGGGTGAAGGGGTCTTTCAGCAGATTTGTCAATGGGCTGCAGTTGCTAAAAGCCAGCGGTTTGAATTTTGTCCTGAAGCCTGTTGTCCTCAAACAGAATTTTGCAGACTATGAAGCCATGCTTGCCTTCGCGGAAAACAACGGGTACCGGTTGAGGTTTTCTTTTTCGCCATGCCTGCTGCCTAACGGGCATCAGCGGATGGATTTTCGCCTGTCCGATGCTGAAATGGTGGAGCTGTTTAAACGTGCGTCCGGGCAGAAAGCTGATGTAGGCTTTGCCAAATGCGGCATCGGCCAATCCGGCCTGGTGCTGGGGCCTGACGGAGGAATCCGGCCTTGCGTCGCATATCCAACTGCTGCAGGCAATATCAGGGAACAGCCCCTGGAAGCCATCTGGCAGGATTCGCCACTTTTCGAAGAAGTTCGGGCAATATCAGTGGATGAAATTGAGGTCTGCAGGGCATGCAAGCTGAAACGGCACTGCGAGCCATGCCTGGCGCTTAATGTTTTGGAGACAGGTGATCTGTTGTCACCAAGAGAGAACTGCCGGATCGCAGCCAACCGCAAGTACGCTTTGGCGGAATCCTGAGTCTAAAGGAGGTGTTTTCCATGAATTCAAAGGTCAGTGCAGCGTTTATTAAGCAGTTTCGGGAAAAGCACAACATTGATACAAGTGCTTATGTCCAGCCTAAATTGCAGTCAGAGCAGGTATTCGCCGTAGGTTATGCCATCAGGCCGTTTAGGATGTGCAGCAATGGTTTCCGGACTCACGCCGGTTGTGTCTGCTTCAGCTAAGCGCAAACGGTCTAGTTTTCACTGAGGATTCCCTGTGAGATCATGTCCGAGATAATCCCGGATACATCAGCCTCGATTTCTGAAACATCGCTTTGATCGTACAACCCTGTCATGGCAGCAATGATGGCTTCAGGAGTATCAATTTCATCAAGCAGCTTCCAAACTACGGTCCCGGTGGGGTTCAGGACATGGATAAAGCCGGTTTTGGTGTTCAGGATCACTGTCTCCTGATCCACTTCACGGACAACAAGATCAGCACTTTTTGTCAGCCTTTTCATAGTATCAGTCCTTTTCACTTGAGAATAACTGTACCACTTATAAAACGGTACAACTCTTGAAAACCGAGGGCCGAGGCGATTTCCAAGAACAGTTTGTCGTTTCCTTTCACCCCGGTATTTGCCACATAAAAACCTTGGCACGCAAGTGATCTGGTGCCTGCTGCTATGCAATCTTTTGCTGCTCTGGCATCAGCTTGGTTGATGGATCGATAGCGGCACAGCTCCCATAGGTGATTGTCGACCTGCACAAAAAGGGCGTATGCGCAGAGTTCACTGGTGGAATGGGCGTAAGCTGCATAGATCCGGTAGTTTTGCTGTTGCGGTCCAAATTCCCTATTGGCCTGATCGAGCATATCGATCAGTTTCGGATCTTGCCTCAAGCAGTTCATCCTGGAAAAATCATTCAGGGAACTCTCGATTATATGCTGCGGCTGGACAGGTTTAACATTTGGCGATGGCAGAGCTACAAACGAGGAACTGCCAATTTCGGAGACAAAACGGAGGTATCTCCTGGCGTAATCCAAGTGTTCGGTACTCAAGAAGATGCAGTGGAACTGCTTAGCTGTTGATATCCTGTTTAACAGGATCGGGATTGCGTTTCTGGACTTAACCTTGAGCAGGCATACCAGCCGTTCTTCGTTAAGGCCAGAGATGATCATGAGATTATCCAAGGTATATGAGAAATATATCGTAGGTTTGGTCTTGACTATTCGCATTGGATCAAGCTCATCCAGCAGTAGTTTGTTTTGGAAGTAATCGGTTTGGAGATGATGGATCACATAGCTGCCGTCAGTTGCAATCTGGCTGAGCTTTGCCGCCAGCCTTGTCCGGACTTCTTGCGGGACATCAGTGTCAAACATGTTCTGGTCCAGGCTAGATTTAGTCCGGGCGATTCGCCCCCTGACCGTTGACAGTTTTGCGTTTGTTGCAGCAGCGATTTCAGCATAGCTTAGGTCGTAAAGATGGTGCAGTAAAAACGGCATGACATTATCACCGGGAAACCCGAAGATGATGTCGTAGATATCGCTCATCTCCAGTTTGTGCAGGATTGCATCCTCTGAGGACTCAGTGATTAGATTGGTGTCTAACAGCCCGTTTCCTTCCTGTACGATGGGGTGGGTACGCTCTGAATGAACAGTGCGGTAGTAACCCTGGATCTGGCTGTGGACGATCCGGTTCATCCAAGGTCTGAACTTTGCTGGATCCCGCAATTGATCGATTTTTGTAATCACCTTGATGAGGATTTCTTGAACAATGTCATCGATATCTGCGTGAGAAGGTACTTTATATTTAACCAGTTGGCGCAAGATCCCATAATATCTCCGGATCAATTCTTCGCAAGCCTGGTCATCCTGGGTTTTTTGGATTTGTTCAATTAACTGAATGTCTGAAAGCTCGTGCATAAGCACCCTCCATATCTTGGTGCAATAGTTCGCTGTAATGATCTGAATTCCTGCATAAGAACAAAAACGGAAGATGTTAGGAGGATGGTTGTGGCGACAAACAGAGACCATCTTGCAATGGAAATGGTCCTTGACGCTTTGGAACAAGGCCAGGCAGTAGTTATGTACGGTACCGGGACCAGTATGCAGCCGACAATCAATGAAGGTGATGCAATCACAGTTGTACCGCCCGTTGACATAAAAGTCGGTGATATTGTAGTGATTCTGCTCAGCCTTGATTCTCTTGTGGCGCACCGAGTGATTGATATTGGTACAAGGCAAGGCCGAGTTTATGTCAGGACAAAGGGTGATAACAAAGACAAGCCCGACCCCTGCCGGGCTGTTGAATTTGTTAAGGGCAAGGTAGTTAGCATAGAAAAATTGCCCAGGCCGTGATTTTTTCGCTGCGGCCAGCGTCTAGTAATGTAGAGGCAAGCAAAGGGGGTGTTCCTGTGGCAATTCATGAAGCCATGATGATCCCGGAAAAACATAAGACTTCCCAGTTGTCCAACGAAGAGCAGTGTATGGTGGACATCTTAAATGCATATCTTGCCAATAAGGGGATCAGTGAGGAACTGTTCCCGCAAGAGTTTGACGTCAATGAATTCATCTCGGTGGCAGCAAGGCATGAGGTGCTGCTGATCATCTGCCAAATCCTCGCGGCACGGAAGCTGCAGCTGGACCCATTGATTCACAGTAAAGTCAAAGCAATTCTGCTCCGGAGCAAAATCCATGACGAATTGATGAAAAGCGAGTTTCGGGCAATCTTGAAAACATTGAACCGGCACGGGATTATTCCCTTGGTGCTTAAGGGGTTTGCGACTCAGTCGAGATATCCAGAAGAATTACTGCGTGACTTTAAAGACTTCGACTTGCAGATGCATACTGAAGACATCGCCAAGGCACATAGGCTTCTGCTGGACCTCGGCTATACCACAATTAACAGTGACCCTGCGGAATTTGAAAAAATACTTTGCGACCCAGAATCCAACCCGCATCTGCCGCGCTATGTCAAGCGCCTGGCGTACGGATTCACCTATGTTGTCGAACTTCACCGGTTGGATTTTTATGCATTTCGCGGCGTACCATCGAAGTCCTTCTATAGAGCTGCACAAACTGCGGTGTTTGATGAGAACACTCTGTACCTGCAGCATACAGACGAGGATTTGCTTATTTACAGTTTCCTGCATTTTGTTCGTCACGAGTATCTGTTACTCGCCAGGGTGCGCGATTGTTCCCGCCTGTTCCCTTTGCTGGATGGCTGTATACTGTTAAAAGAGCTCATTCCCAAACTGGGATGGGAGGCGCTGTTAAAACGGATCAATGAGTTAAAGATTGCTTCATGGATGTATTATGCTTTTCTCAGAGCCGGCATGCTGTGCGAAGCGCTGATCCCCAAATGGGTACTGGATTACCTCCACAGGCAGTCTGATGGCTGTGGCTTGACGAACCACCCGGTGGTTTGGGACTTTATCGATTACCAGTGCAATTTTTTGGAACTTTTGATTAGGCCGGAAAAGGAAATGGAAAGGATGGCGGACCATGCCAGGAAACTACGAGAAGCAGGGATATGCGGTGAGGTCTATTGTTTTCGCGGCAGCAACCCTGAACTGACAGCTAAAATCAATAAGCATCCCAAGGCTGTGGCGGTGATTGATCAGAGCCGGGTGCCGCCATGGAACTTCTATAGAACGTTTGTCTCAAGGGCCAACCGGATTGATGAGCTGAGAAGGGTGGAAGCGGCGTTTGCATGGGATGATCAATATCTTTACAGTTACATCAGCATTGACAGTGGCGGTGTCAAGATTCCCACTTTCAACCCCCTTCTCGATAATATCCTGCTTGATTTCTTTAACGATACGGACCATTGGTTTGCATGCAAAATCACGCATGCTGAAGATGGCACGCCCCGGATTATCCTGAGGAATGCATCGGACAGTGTGCCTGTACCTGTTCACCGCAGGGCTAAGGTTGAAACCGGGGCCGCAGGTTATGCTTTGAATATCCGGATTCCTGTTGAGCTCTTGAACGGGCATTTTGGCTTTGTACCTCAAAACAATATGAAACTGGGGTTCAATCTTACATTAAGTGACTTCAGCGATGAGGGTATGTGGACTGAAAACAGGTTGGATTGGAGCCTGCCTCCAGCTTACGGCCACATGATATTTGTGAGCGAAGAGATTGCGGTGCCTGTTTGATTAAGCCCCCAAAAAGGAAGATATCACCAATTGTAGTAACATCAGCTCATCCTTTCTTTATGGTGATGCCTTCCTTTTTTTTTGTGGAAATCCGATGCCACAGCTGTCCAGGATGCTGCACCGGAACCGTTCCTTAAGGATGCTGAGACTCGTCGTCACTGGCTCTCCAGGTGCCTGCAAATTCTTTGGCAATTGCCAAGAGCTGCCGGCGATTGTTCAATTCCGGTTCATCGAGGACCTTATCCAAAAGATGGCTCAGGATCCTGCCGATGAGCGGCCCTGGCTGCAGATTCAGTTCTTCAATCAGATCGGTGCCTGTAACTGCCAAGTCCTTCAGCGCAAAAGCATTGTCAGCATCAATGATTTGGTCTACTCTTTCGATCATTGCTTGATAGTACGCCCAGACATGTTTGGGATTATGGTTCATGCCCAATACATCTGCTTTACGCAGTTCAATCAAGTCATAGATGTTTTCTTTGCCGACACGGTGGATCAACCTGCGGATTGCTCTATCTGAGGAATAGGGGTGGATTTGGAACATGTGGTGCTTGACCAACAGGCGGACTTTGGCCTGGATGCGTTTGCTATAGGTTAGCCTTCTGAGTATCTCCTTGGCCATTGCAGCGCCTAATTGGTCATGCCCGTAGAAATGCATGCCTTTTTGGTCCTCGCTTATAGTCTGTGGTTTGGCGACATCATGCAGAAGTGCGGCCAGCCTTAAGTGAAGCTCCGGTTTTACTGCCTGGCAGCTAATGATCGAATGCCCCAAAACATCCCATGGATGATTACTGCCTTGATCCACTCCGGCAGCCGCAGCGAGCTCAGGTATGATGTACTTCAACAACCCGCTTGTATACAACAACTGAAGCGGTTGGACGATATTATTGGCCAAGAGCAGTCTGTTGA
This sequence comes from Bacillota bacterium, assembly GCA_012520795.1. Lineage (GTDB taxonomy): Bacteria > Bacillota > Limnochordia > Darwinibacteriales > DTU012 > DTU012. The sequence continues at coordinate 4,510 of JAAYNP010000048.1, read as the reverse complement.
ACTCTTCCTTGAGTCTTTCCCCTGCTATTCTGGCGATCAAGTGGGGCTGGATTCCATCGAGAGTACGTCTCTCGGGTTTGAATTCCAGTGTGGCGCTGAAGCGGATCAAGCGCAGCATTCTTAGGGCGTCCTCACTGAACCTGGATCTGGGATCCCCCACCGTTCTCAACAGTCTCCGGCGCAGGTCCTTAAGGCCGTGATAGGGATCGCAAAAAGTTTGGGTTAAAGGGTCATATGCGATGGCGTTAACGGTGAAATCACGCCTGCCCAGGTCCGTAGTGAGGTCAGTTGTGAATTCAACGCTGTCAGGGTGCCTGGCGTCTGAATAACGGGCATCTTTGCGCATCGTGGTAACATCCACAAATTGGCTGTCAACCCTCACTGTGATGGTGCCATATTTGGCTCCGGTTGCCAGTGTTTTCGGAAATATCTGCTGCACCTGCTCAGGAGTGGCGTCAGTTGTAACATCCCAATCGGTTGGCGGTTTGCCGAGCAAAGAATCCCTAACCGCCCCGCCTACTACATAGGCCTGAAACCCATGGCCGGATAATGTACGGCAGATTGCCAGTATCGGTTCAGGTGTTTTTGGATGTTTTGCTTTTCTGAACAAGGCCGCACCTTCTTCTTTTGAATCTAGTAATGCTATTCGTGATTCGCCAAGCGGTTCCTGTATCGGCTAAAGAATCATCAAGAAATGCCGATAATTTTAGCGTAGGTATTATTAGGAGAGGATGGTTGCTATGCGTATTGGGGGTTTAGCGTCCGGATTTGATACCGAACAAATCGTCAATCAATTGATGGAAGTCGAACGACTGCCGTTGGACCGGATTTACCAGCAGAAGGTACGGACTGAATGGCAGCGGGATCAATATAGGGCATTGATGACCAAAATCACCAGTTTTCGGGATCTTGTATTCAACATGCAGCTGCAGTCCACCTATCTGGTGCGGCAGGTTTCGTCTTCCGATGAGTCGGCCGTCAAGGCACAGGTTGTGGGCAACGCTCCCTATGGTTCCTATGAGATCAAAGTCTCTAAGCTGGCCACAGCCGCAACCAAGATCAGTGCCGGTGGTGTCAGTGAGAGACTGGCTGACTTCTCTGGAGGAACGGTCTATTTACGCGCCCATGCGGAGGCCGAAGAATATGTAGCGGTAGATATCGAGCCCGGTGAGGACATAGATAGTATTGTCCAGAAAATCAACCAGAACAAAGAACTGGGTATTACCGTGTTCTATGATGAAGCGACGGACAGCTTGGCTTTCAGAAGCAATGCAACCGGGGCAAACGCCCGTGTTGATTTCAGAGCAGACGATCCAGAAACCCAGAGTTTTGTTAACGATGTTTTGCTCGGCGGAGGAACGTGGGTTGAGGATGTAATGGGAGGAAATGCCGAATTTGAAATAAATGGGCTGGCAACATACCGGGAGAGCAATAGCTTCACCTTTTCCGGCCTGGCAATCAGCCTGCAGTCTGAGTCCGATAAAACAGTGAGACTGGAAGTCGTTCAAGACACGGATCAGATTGTGGACAGCATCAAGACCATGGTTGAGAAATACAATGAGCTGATTGCCGAAATTCAGGGCAAGCTTACCGAACCGTATTATCGGGATTATCCGCCCCTGACGGAAGCCCAGAAGAAGGACATGGACGAGCAGGAAATTGAGCTGTGGGAGGAAAAGGCCAAGAGTGGGCTTTTGCGTTCAGACAGAATGCTGACGAATCTGGTGTCAGACCTGCGCCAGGCGATGGGATCCGTAGTAAATGGTGTTGATGGTATGAATTCCCTGCGCAAGATTGGGATAACTACAGGTGCTTGGTTTGAATACGGAAAACTGCATCTTGATGAAACTAAGCTTCGCAATGCAGTCGAAAGCAATCCTGACCAGGTAATGGCTTTGTTTACCAACAATGGTGATACAGAGCAGACCCGAGGGATAGCCAGGAGGCTGGACAGTATTATGACAACTGGATTGGACCGGCTGGACAAAACAGCCGGCAAGTCCACAACGCTGTACGACAAGAGCAAGCTGTCAGAGAAGATTCGTTCTTATGAGAGACAGATTGAAGCTATGGAAGAGCGGCTAACTCAGCTGGAAAACCGGTACTGGATGCAGTTTGTAGCCATGGAGAGGGCACTGCAGCAGATGTATGCCCAGTCGGACTGGTTGCACCAGCAGTTAGCGGCAATGTCGAATGGCTAGGTGATGATTATCAGCACACATATTTTCAGTCGGCCGGAACTGTATCAGAAACTGCTGGAAACAGCTAAAAGGCAGCTTGAGTGGTGCCGCAATGCCGATTGGGAGCAGGAGGAGACCGAAAAACAGTTAGCGGAATTAGTCGAGGCGCGGCAAGCTTTGATTGAGCAGATTAGCGCCTTGGATCAAGGGCCCTTGTCTCCCGAGGAAAAACAGATTGTTGAGGAAATCATTGTCATTGATAGTCAAAGCACCAAGCTGATGGCGGATTTCAAGAACCAGTTTATCCGAAAGCTGCACAAAGTGAAGCAGGTTGCGCGTACCACCAAGGCCTACAACCCTGAAGCTGTTCAAACAGAAGGTTACTTCATTGATCGCCGCGAATAGTGATGGCAGTGTTGAACACGAGTAGTGACAGCCTTGAGCTGATCACTACTTTTTTGTGCTGCCGTCAAGGAAAGGAAAACTGCAAACCTGGTGGAAATAATACAGAGGGCAGTGGAATCAGTAAGCTCTACCGGCAGAAATTGTTAGGGAGGTAAGCTGATGCAAGCGCACAGTGATCTTGTTTTGCTGGAAAATGATTGTTTGCAGGTCGGTATCGCACCAACTGTGGGGGCATCGATTTTTAGCTTTAAGTACAAATACGGTGACAGGTGGGTTGATGTGATGCGGCCAACCCCTAAAAGTGCTGTTAAAAACAATGAGCCCGGGAGCTTCAGTTCATTTAACATGATACCCTACTCTAACCGTATCAAAGACGGAATTTTGACACATAAAGCCCATACATACAGGCTGGCCATCAATTCTAACGATGGGCATGCCATTCACGGCGAGGTGCGCAACCGTCCCTGGAGCATTCTGGACCGGTCAGGAACCAGGTTGGAGTTGGAATTTACCAGTACCGGGCATGACAGTATTTCGTGGCCTTTTGCTTTCAGTGCCAGGATCTGCTATCAAGTGGATGCAAACCGGTGCCTGATTACCACCGCAGTTCAGAACCTAAGCGATGAGGAAATGCCTGCTGGGATGGGTATTCATCCCTATTTTGTCAGGTCGTTGACGGAAGAAGATGACCGGGTGATCATACAGTTGCCGATTCTGGGTGTTTATCCAGGTGAAACACCTATACCAACGGGGAAATGGGAGGCAGTACCCCCGGAGCTGGATTTTTCAAAGGCGAAAGAGCTGAGTTCAGCGTTTATTGACAAGTGCTTCAGGGTTGGCCATGAACCGGCTGTGATTGAGTGGCCGAACAGCAGAGTGCGGCTGCAAATTGAATGGGATCCTGTTTATGAGCATTTGATCCTGTATTGTCCCAGGGATGATCAGCGCTTTTTTGCGGTAGAACCGGTGACCAACTGCAACAATGGTTTCAACCTGACCAACCAAGGCCTGCCTGATACCGGTACGGTTTATCTTAAGCCGCAAGCTGAGCTAAGAGGGAAGATTACGCTTGTGTTATCGCAGTGTTAATAATCCGCCGGGTTAGAAAAAGCCGGGGTATGCAGGCGGCCTGCGCCAATCCCGGCTTTTTTTGGTGCCGGTCAGCGTTTTGGCTGGCCGGATACATTAGTTAACCGCAGGAGGTTGAAATCAAGGATTACTTTGGTGCAGTAGGCATAGAATGGAGCTTGAATCAGTACGGAACACAGGCGCGGAATAAACAGCGGCTGGATTTTCACTCCATAAAGGATGTAGAGAAAATATGGAACCAATCCTACGTTGGTTACAAGCTCCCCAAGAAAGATGGCCAGAATAAGCTGCCAATTCCTCTTTTGCCCCTTGAACACATACCAGGTTATGGCTCCGGGAATAAAAGCTGTTAAATATGCAGAAAGGGTGAAGTGGGGAGCATAGCCGCCCATGGGGCTCACTATGCAGCCGACAATGTCGGCGATGGCTCCAACAACACCGCCGTGCCATGGCCCAAAGGCTATACCGGCAAGAATAATCGGCAGGCCGCCGAGCCCGATGCGAATGCCTTCGACTCCGGCAATGTTGATTCTGGCACTTAAAAACCTGCTTAAGACGATGTTCAACGCTACCAAAACAGCCAGATAAACCAACATGCGTGTATGTTTGTACATAAATAAAAGAAGCCTCCTTTCTCTTTGGTAGACTGTACCAAAGAGAAACAGGCTCTTTGGTGACAGCGGACGCGATGGACATACCGCAGCTCAAAAAGAGCATTTCGTCTTAGGGCAACGTCCCATCCCTAAGCACTAAAACGCATGCCATCTACTCTACCACATTTCTGTCTGCATTGTATCAGAACTGCAATTGAAACGCAAGAGCGGGCAGCCTAGGTT
>JAAYNP010000141.1 GCA_012520795.1 Bacillota bacterium | reverse complement strand
CTTAAGGCTTGTCCGCGTTATCTTCAAGCCATGTCCACCTTGTAATCGAACGACCTTGGGATATCCATCGGTATTCTCTAATTGGGTAATAATGCTTGAATAGTCTCCCTTTCCTTTACCCGAGTGTGGAACCGGGCCAAACAGAATCAGTCGATAATTCTCGTTATATCGCAAAACCTTAAAAGGAAAGGTTTGCGCCTCATTATACCCAAGACGAAGCTCGATTCGTTCTTTTGGTATCCCAAACTCCTTAAAGCAACCATAGATCTGTTGCTCTTTCAGTTTTGATTCACCGATCACTAAGATCTTGCCATATGGGTCTGTTTGGTAAAGGGGCTCTGTATAAACCGGATACAGGTCATGCATCCCTATGCTTGCCAAATAACCTTCAAGATTTTGATTTTTGAAAGCGTCCCTGATTTCATGCAATAAACGCTGAGAAGCCTCCGCCATTATATCCATGAGATCATCGGGGGTAATTCGCACTATACCACCCCCTCCAATAGCCTTGACCTTTTGTCCCGTATCAGGTCTGCTTGTCTCTGCAAAACAATTAGATCGTCACTTAGGTTTTGATACTCTTCTGCAATTCGGTCCTGCTGTTCACGCGGTAAGTTGGGAATTTGAACTCTTTTAAGATCTTGGATGCTAATACTTCTTACGACAGTACCTTTGGAAAGACTGTTTAGTTGCGCCATTCCCACTTCGCTTTGTAGAAAAACTGATACAAAGAGGGGATTCACGCTTGACTCATCTAACTCGAGAAAATACAAGTTAGAATGGGCCAAAATCTCCCGCCCCTCAGGAATCTTTGCCAACGCCACTTTAAATGGGGCATTCCGGGAAATAACGAGATTTCCATCCTTGATGCAATGCTTCTGATATCGCTCTTCCAAATGAGTTAGACTGGGAAGAGCTGCATCAATAACTCCGTCTTCTATGTGCTGTAGGGCTAGATACCGAAAACCGGTTTCTCCCTCAGTCACAAGTTCGTCCAGCTCGGCAGACCTTATCATGGCACCGCGATTTATTGAAGTACACACTTGTCCAAGTTCGATACCGTTGGTAATCTCCAATCCTGTTTCTATATAGCGAACTGGATTAACGATGTATTCCTGCTGAGCAATTTCATCAAGACCCACGTCTCTACTGATTTCCGAATCATTGCGGTACGCATGAACGATTTTTCTAATATCATCTGTTTCCAGATAGTTGCGACGTCGCTCTTCGGTAAATATGTTGCTTGCATCCACCATCCTTACAAAACTATTGTTCTGACTGAGGATCAACATTGTGAAGGCGATCTTCGTATACGAAAACAGATTTCCGGGCAGTTGTATAGCGCCTTCAACAGCACCACTTTCAAGCAACTGTTTTCGTATAGGCTCATCGGATTGATTCCAAGTGCCAGCGTTGCTCATCAATAATACGGTTCTCCCTGGCTTCTTCATATTCAGGTATGCGGCCAATCCGAAGATCCAGTCGCCCGATGCTGTTCTCTTGATCCCTCTAAGATAGTTCTTCAGGATGCCATTTTCTTCAACCGATCGCTGCAAGCGTGGAAATCTAAAGCCTACAGGGAAGTTAGAGAACACTTTATTAGCCGACAACTTGGAGTAATCTTGACTCACCATATCACCACAGATAAGTTGCATCGGTATACCACTAACAAAACTCCTTATATGAGCAATTTTCAGACTATCAACATTGAGCTCAACTCCATAGAGAGCCATGTTGTCAAAACGTTTCCCAGCCTCTATTAGAAATGAGCCAACACCTGAACCTAGATCCAACACAACGTCATCGGGTTTCAAGTCTAAGAGGGATAAGGCAAGTTGCGAGATCCCTTGAGGGGTAGAGTGATCATCTCCATCTCTGAACAATCGAGGTTCAGCACTTAGTGTCACGGATTTCAGCGTATCCGCATCATATCTACTGCTAATTGAGCTAATTTGCTCACCATATTCCTTTGATAGCCTAACCAAGAATCTTCGAGTTGCCTCATCCTCAATAACATCTGGCAGCGAGTCATAAATCGCCTCGTTACCTTGAGCATTTTTTAGCATCCACGCCAATGCAGAGATACCCACTTGGTGAACTAGTGTATCAGAAAAACCTACAGAAGCCCGTAATAAATCTGCTATCTGCCAAGCCGCATCCTGAACATCAACCATCTCTCGCCTTGCTTGCTCCACTCTTGCCATCTAATTCGCCCCCACTATTTGTCTTATGTTGATTATTATAAATCACAAAACAAGATTTGTCAATGATTATGGAAAATCAATTTGGAATATACCGTTCTTCCTTTTGCATAACCCTCCGCGGAAATTATCTGCATCATCTTGAATCTGCAATTTCGCCTCCCAAAAGCGGTACAAGAATACTAGAAGGAGGTGCCCCATATCGGCCCGCTGGAATTATTCATCCTTGGTGCCGTAACGGCCATAAGACTCCACCAACT
>JAAYNP010000047.1 GCA_012520795.1 Bacillota bacterium | reverse complement strand
CGAAGCGATATTTTCATGTTTTCGCCTGTGGGTTTCATACCCATATTTGCTAAAACCCTTGATATATAAGAGTTTTCAGCTCTCTTAATCTTTTGCCCTTGACATCAATACAACCGTCTCAACATGACTTGTATCCGGAAACAAATCCACTGGCTGCACCATCTTCACCTGATAACCATACTCCGTAAGGATTCTCAAATCCCGGGCCAGGGTGGCAGGGTTGCAGGAAACGTATATCACCTTTGGCACCTCGACGGCCTTAATCGTAGCAAGCAGATCCGGATCACAGCCTTTCCGCGGCGGATCTACAACCACCAGATCCGGCTGCAAACCTTCCTGCAGCAATTTTGGGGCCACATCTTCCGCTTTGCCGGCAATAAACCTGGCATGCTCAATGCCATTTAGCGCTGCATTGAATCGGGCATCGGCTACCGCTTCTTCCACAGACTCCACACCAATTATCTGTTTTGCATCGGCGGCTAAATAGAGGCCAATGGTGCCAATCCCGCAGTAAAGATCCCATACCGTTTCTGTACCCGTTAGGGCCGCTGCGCCTTTTACCAGGTCATAAAGGACTTTGGTTTGAATTGGGTTGATCTGGAAAAAAGACCGTGGTGAAATGGCGAACTGCAAATCTCCAATCCGGTCCACTATGTACCGTTCACCCCAGAGCAATCTGCTCTCTGATCCGAAGATAACATTCGTTACCTTGGAGTTGATATTCTGATACACACTGGCAGGCTCAGGCAGTTCCTTTGTCAGGCAGGTAATCAACTCATCCCTGTGGGGAAAATCATCAGTGCGGGTTACGAAAACAATCATCAGAGCATGATTGCAGAAACTTACACGAATTACAACGTGCCGGATTACACCGCTGTGGTTGATTTCATTGTACGGTTCAACGCGCAAGTCCCGCAGAACCTGTTTGACACTCTGAAAAGCCTTGTTAATCAATGGATGCTGAATGCGGCAGTGATCCGTATCCACAATCTGATGGGACCGTTTCTGGAAGAACCCCATTACCAGCTTGCTATCGGCAAAACCGACAGGGAACTGGGACTTGTTGCGATACCCTTCCGGGTTTTCCATTCCAATAATCGGCAGCACCTTGGTCTCGATTTTGCCCAGCCGGTTCAAAGCCTCTTCCACATACCGCTGCTTCCATGCCAGCTGATGCTTGTAATCCATGTGAGCCAGCTGACAGCCGCCGCACCATTCTGCCTTCTGGCAAACAGGGGTTATGCGCTGATTCGATTTAGTAAGGATCTTTTCAATCAATGCTCTGGCATAAGTCTTTTTTACGGAGATAACCCTGGCCAATACCACGTCTCCCGGTAAGGCTTCAGGCACAAAAACGGCAAAATCATCAACCCGGCCCACGCCTTCACCGTCGTGAGTCATGTCAGTGATCTCGATCTGATAAGTTTCACCTTTGTTCACGGTCTGCTGTCCCGGCTGCTTCATACAGCTTCCCTACTTCCATCTTAACTTACCGCCTGGCAACCCGTCTCCCTGCCATATCAATCTTTGCTAGACATAGACGAGACACAGAACTGTTCCGTGTCTCACCATGCAGTAGTTTTTGGCCGATCAAGGGACACAGCAAGGACACAGAACCGTCCCCTGTCTCACCTCGATTCCCGCTGCACCACCGCCCCGTCCAAATCTGCCCTGGCAATCCTCAGCATCGACATTGGCTTTACCGGAGGTGTCTTGATCCGCACCCGGTAGTTGGCATGGGCAGCCTCAAGCAGAGCACCGTCCTCATCATTCATAATCTCCTTCACATCCACCTCAACCAGATCGCCTTGGGGTTGGATGATCTCCACTCGGGATCCGGATGGGAAGAAATTGCGGACGCCGATCAGCGCTTCCCCGGCCTGATGGTCATAGGATTCCACAGTGCCCACAAAGTCATGGGTTTGGATATATGCCGAACTCGTCGTATAAATCCCGATCCGCTCCCCGAAGAAAAAGCCTGGATAATAGGGGCGGTGGCTTACCTTGTTCACTTCCGCCAAAAGTTCTGGATCGAGCCGGTACCCTTCCGGGTTGGCGGCGTAATCATCCAAAGCCTTGCGGTAGGCCCTGACAACAGTCCCCACATAGTAGGCGCTTTTCATCCGCCCTTCGATCTTGAGGCTGTCCACACTGGTGGCGATCACCTCGGGAAGATACTCCAGCAGGCACAGATCTTTGGAATTGAAGATATAAGTCCCTTCTTTGCTTTCCTCAATGGGGAAATACTCACCCGGCCGCTTGGTTTCCATCACCGAATACTTCCAGCGGCAGCCCTGGGTGCAGGCTCCCAGGTTTGCTTCCCTTCCCGTCATGACTGCACTCAGCAGGCACCGCCCTGAATAAGCCATGCACATCGCTCCGTGGACAAATAGTTCCAACTCACAGGTAACATTGGAGCGAATCTCCTCGATTTCTTCCCGGGTCACTTCCCGGGCAAGGACAATCCTGGCAATGCCAAAATCACTCCAAAAGCAGGCTGCCTCCCGATTGACAGTGTTGGCCTGAGTGCTTAAATGCAGCGGCAGCTCAGGGGCAGAGCGCCTGGCAATGCTGATGACGCCCACATCGGATACGATGATCGCATCCACACCAATGCTCTTAAGAAAGGCAATGTACTCGGGCAGACCGTCAAGATGCTGGTTGTGGGGGATAATATTCACCGTCACATACACCTTCACGCCCCGCTCATGGGCGTACCTGACCGCTTCCTCTATTTCATCGTTGGTAAAATTCCCTGCCTGGGCCCGCATCCCGTAGAGTTCGCCAGAAAGATAGATCGCATCTGCCCCATAGGCAATCGCCACCTTGGCTTTTTCCATATTTCCGGCCGGCGCCAAAAGCTCAGGTATTTTCATAAGTTCACCTCGAAAACTCCGATTCTAATATCCCAGTGATCTTCTTGCGCCAACATGTTCCTGGAATGTCCTGCTGAATTGATGGGTGCCGTCGTTTTTGGCGACAAAATAGAGGTAATCCACATCGGCTGGTTCCAAAACCGCCAGGATCGACTGCAAGCCCGGACTGGCAATAGGCCCCGGGGGTAGGCCGTCATTGCGGTAGGTATTGTACGGCGAATCGATTGCCAAATCGCTGTACAGCACCCGGCTGCGGTTTTCCGTCATCACATACCGCACAGTGGGATCCGCCTGCAGCCGCATGCTGATGTTCAGTCTGTTATGGTACACCGCCGCCACCAGCGGCCGTTCAAAGTCGTAGATCACCTCTTTTTCCACAATTGAAGCCAAAGTGATCACTTCATGCAGAGTGTACTTGTGATCAAGCAGGCTTAGGTCCACCTTTGGGATTACATGATCCACAAAGCGTTTGACCATCTGCCGGATGATTCCCTCTTCCGTCTGCTCCTTGGCGAAGTAGTAGGTATCCGGGAACAAATACCCTTCCAGACTGGAGATGGGCAGTTCAAACGGGAGCTCATCGCCGTAGACCAGCTCGGCGTTGTTGGCCAGCATCAAAAAGCGCTCCGGATCAGCCAAACCTTTACCAGCTAGTTCGGCGGCGATTTGTTTCAGGTTGTAGCCTTCCGGAATCGCAACCTTATGCGTGACAATGGTGCCTTCATTCAGCTTCTGGATGACTTCCATCGTGCTCATGGCCGGGTTTAACAGGTACTCACCGGCTTTAAGCCGGCTGTCCCGGTTGGTAATCCGCAGCATCGCGTTAAAAATAAGGGCACTGCGGATCAAACCCTGTTCCTTCAAGAGCCCGCCAATTTTTCCAGCCGGCATGCCCCCAGGGATCTCCACAATCTGATCCACGGTGCCGTCTCTGCTTACCGGCTGATGAGCCAGCAGCACGATCACCGCCAGGCCAACCTGCCCCGTCATTACGATCACTACTATGGCGATTAAAACAAAACGGACCACAAAAAGACAGGTCCGCCTAGCCTTTGCTGATAGCCTGGGCCTCAACTGCAACCCTCCCAATCTGACTAGCATTTCCGGTCTAAGCTCATATATTATAAACTAAAGCCGGGTTAAATGCAAATCAGACGGCTTTTACCCTATTCCTCCTCCTGCTCCAGAACAGCGACGACCCGATCGAACTCTTCGTCGTCTTCGATCTCCACAAGCACATCGTCGCCGTTTTCGTCCTGATCAATCCGCAGGATGACTGCGCCGTTTTCCGGATCCTCGGCGGGCAGAAGCACGACGTAGCGCTGGTCTTCAATTTCCAGGTAGTCCACCAGTATAAACTCAACCTCGTTGTTGTTCTCGTCAATCAAAGTAATCTTCTCCTGTTCGCTCATTTGATAAGCCTCCTCTTTGTTGATCCAGATAGGCCTGCAAGATCACGCTTGCAGCGACCTTATCCACCACTTTACGCCGCTTCGCCCTGCTGACATCCGCTTCCAGCAGGATCCTTTCGGCTGTTACAGTCGAAAACCGTTCGTCCCAGAACCTGACCGGCACCTTGACTGCCTGCTGCAAAGCTTTGGCAAACCGCTGCACCTTTTCTGCTTCCGGCCCAAAACTGCCGTCGGTGCGTCGCGGCATCCCCACAACAATCTGCTCCACCTGGTAGGCTCTGCAAAGTTCCGCCAGCTTGCCCAAATCCTGGTGAAGAGCCGACCGCCTGATCACCTGCAGCCCCTGGGCGGTCAGCCCCAAAGGGTCGCTCACCGCCACACCAATAGTCTTATCCCCAACGTCCAAACCAAGCACCCGCATCTGATTCTCCTCAAATCACTTTGATGGCGAATTCAGGGCAAGCCGCACCGCAGTAACCGCAGAATACACACTTATTCTGATCGACAACGATCTGGTTCGGTGTTTCGCTTAAGGCCCTTGACGGGCAGGCGCTGACGCATCTGCCGCACAGCAGACACCAGTCCTCGAAATGCAGCTGCCGCTCGTCATGTTCCGCCAGCCCTTCAGTAATGGCTTCACCATTAAAGTATGCCAAATTGCGCCTTAGTTCCTGCTCACTTTTCATGCCCACGGCAATGGCGTCAAGATCCTCCTGTTCAAGCAAGAACTGAAACGCCGCCTGCTGCCTGGAAATCAAATGCCCGCCTCCCAAGGGTTTCATGGCATAGATCCCTTTGCCCGCTGCCTTGGCTTTCTTGACAGCCGCAAGCATTTGATCCCGGGTGCCGCCTTGAACGCCGATTCCCGTAAGGTTGATCAGCGGTGAAACCACCTCAATCTCCGGGTACTTGCACGCTCCTGCCACCCCCTGCACATAATGGGTGGAAATGCCAACCGCCCTTACCTTCCCCTGTTCCCTGGCCTTTAACAGGTACTCCAGGGCAGGCCAATGGCCTCTGATCGTATGCTCCGATTCCTGTTCGTGGAGCATGAAAATGGGAATCAGATCAAGATCAAGCTCCCTTCTTGCTTCCTCCAAGGCATTTTTCATCATTTCAGCAGTATATGCGTAGGACTTGGTGGCGATTACCACCTCCTCGCGCCAGCCGCGCAGTGCCTGGCGAATATAGCCGTAATTGCGGTATAGCTGTGCTGTATCAATGAAATTGACACCCACCTCCAAGGCTTGGAGGATTAACCGGCTTCCTTCAGATATCGATAAATTCCTCTGTAAGGGCCCGATGGTCAGCGACCCGAAGCACATCCGCGATACCTTAATCCTAGTGTTGCCCAAAACTCTGTATTCCACAAATAAAACTCCTATTAGTATTAATAAGATGGTTGTTCGACTTTGATCTTCAGCCACCGCGGCAGAGTGGGCAGCTTGTCTTTGACTCCATTTTCTACCTCAATCCGGGCAATGGCCGGATCAGCCGCCAATACATCCGGGAATTCCCCTACATCCCTGCCTGCGAGCATGTCCGCCAGTTCATTCGGGGTAATCACTCCCTGGATCACCGCCCTGGCCTCAACCCGCAGCAGGTATTCCTGGCCGGCTTCCACCAATTGTACGCCGCCCAGGCTTACTGTCCGGGGATCAATCATGAAGCCCGGAGGTACCTTCGCTGCAAGGGCTTGGGCGACTTCTTCACCAAGCTGCCCGGTATCCAGCATAAACGCCTTACCCAGGCACATGCCGGAAGCAAAGACTTCGCTCGTTTCTTCGCCTGCTTGGGACAGGTTCACCCACTGGATCTCGATCTTGAAGGTCTCCTCAAGCATGATCCCATCCCCAAGCTTGGCCTTGATGGCATCACTCAGCTCCTGGGCAGCATCTCTTTCCACCATGGCCCGCGCCCGCTTCAGATCCTCTTCAGCGGCAACCTGGAGCACTATATCCTCGCCGCCGGCGGTGGGCTCCACGTTGCGCACTTCCAGGTCATAGCCGTGAATGGAAGTGATCCTCCCGGCAGCCACATTGCCCCGGCTGCCCGGTTCAACGGCGGCTATCTCCACTTCCGCCTTGCCGGCGGTCAGCCCGGTGGGGATATCCATGAAGTATTGGGCCTGCACTGCCGGTACCACCACATCTCTCACAGTCTGAAATTGGATGCCGCTGCTGGTTTCCACAACAGTGCCCTTCTTGACCACAACCTCAGACTGGGACTGATTAATCAATGCCACCACACCGCTTGCCCCCGTAATCCCCACAGTTTTCCTGCCTGTGGCCGGGGTTCTCCGGGTGAGCGTGGCCTGGGCGGCAACCATTTCTGCCCCCTCAAGCTCGGCAAGGGGCAATTCCAGTGTCTCGGCAAAATCGATCAGCTTTGGCGTCACCACAATAATCGCCTTCGGTAAATGGTAATAGGCCAAACCCAATACAGCCGCCAACACCAACAGTACCACAAATACCCGCTCATAGCCGGCCCTGCCTGATCCCGGCCTTTCCCTTTTCGGCCGGCGGGAAGGGCCGTTTTCATCCTTGGCTGCGGCTGCCTCAGGGGCAAAGCCATTGTCTTCTGCCGTCTCACCGTCTGCCTCCCCGGCCGCTGTCTCTTCCAGGGCAATTACCGGAATCTGGTTTACCGCGGCATACTTGCTCACCAAAGGGTCATCGGTCCTGATTGCCAGCTGTTTTTGCGAATCTTGTGCATATTTTGCCAACAATTTTACATTGATCTCATCTCGCAAGGCCCGGTTTTCCGGCGGCACAACCAGCACAACCTCGGGATCTGGTGCCGTACGGATCTTGTGCACGATCGTATTCAGCTCATCCATGGGATCAAGGTAGATGGTCATCCCTGCTGGACACCTCCGAGGATGGTACTTCCCCTGCCCTCAATCAGGCTGGCTTGAAAGGCAATACTCTTTGGTGTCACGTCCTGTACCTCAGACAGAAACTGCTTCGGATCGGCGATTCCAAAGACATCTTCAGGACGCAGAAGCTTCACTTCCGGAACCACGGCAAACAAACCGGATTCCACAAGCTTCGGCGAGGCAATCGCCTCCATGATCCCCGGCAGGCCGCTGCCCCCTCCGCACACGACAATCCGCGGCGGGAGCGGCTGCCCTTTCTTGATCTCCTGCAGAGCCAGGATCAGGGCCTCCTGCCAGATCTCCAAATCAGCAGCGATGATTGAGCGGATTTCTCCGCTGGTTTCCATCCCTGCGGCATAATCCAGTTTGATCTGTTCCGCTTCCCGCAGGGTAGTGCGGCATAAGTTGGCGATCCCTTTGGTAAACGCCCGGCCGCCAATGGCGAACATCTTCGTTTTGACAATGCCGCCGCGATGGATCAGGGCAAGATCAGTGCTGCCCCCGCCGATATCAATGACGAGAGAGCCTAGTTCATATGCTTCATCTGTAAAGGTGCTGGCAGCGACGGCAAAAGGTTCTGCCACCAGCCCCACCAAATCCAGATCCAACCGCTGGGCAATCGTTCTGATGGCACCGACGTGCACCAGGGGGGCAAAGATCATAAAAACGGTCATTTCCACATTACGGCCCTTAAAATCTATGGGGTTGTTCACCTGGTAACCGTCAATGCGCAGATCGACTATGGATGAGTTGACCAGTTCCAAGTCCAAACGGGCATAACCCAGCTTTTCCCCAACTTCAGCCGCTGCTTCTCGGAGAGCTTCCCGCTTGACACCTGCCACCAGCTGGGACAGCTCGCGCCTGGTCAACCCCCGTTCCGGATGTTTCCGCTCTCTTGTTACAGTCCGGGCCACCCCGGTTACATGCTGCCCGGCCACGCCGATTGCTGCCTCTTTCGGCTTGACACCGGCAATAACCGCACCCTGGTTTATGGCCTGGCGGCAGCAGCGGGTCACCCCGGAGATGTTGGCCACAGCGCCGCTGTCCATATCAGCGTAGTCCTGATGGGCCCGGCCGACACCGATGATAGCGGCCACTCCGCCTGCCTGCTCGATGTAGACTGCCTTTACATATTCGGTACCCACATCCAAAGCAATCCGGTAGGTTGGTTCCCCGGGCTTAGGCTGCCGGGGGTTGATCCGTGCAATCAGATCTTTTAGCATTAGTCCTCAATCCTTTGTGTGGAATACCCAAAAAACTGGCGCAAGGGGCTAGTTTTTCTCCGCCCCTTGCGTATTTTGCAGATAACTGGCGACCAGTTCTTCCAGAATCTCATCCCGCTCCAGCTGCCGGATCAAATTACGGGCATTACCATGACTGGTGATGTATGTCGGGTCCCCGGACAGCAAATAACCGACAATCTGGCCAACGGGGTTATAGCCTTTGGCCTGCAGAGCTTTGTATACCTCGCTCAAAACGTGAGCCGCCATCCTGTTTTGTGCCCGTGCATTGCTCCGAAAGACAGTAGTCTTTTCTTCCATACCACCAAGCCCCCCACGGTCATGCTTATATCCCTAATTCGGCGTTTTGGCTTGTTTTTCCTCCAACTGTTGGGCCAGCAGTTCCCGGGCCAGCTTCAGGGCTTCAGGCAGTTTTTCCGGCTCCCGCCCGCCGGCCTGGGCCATATCGGGCCTGCCGCCGCCTCCGCCTCCGCAGACAGCCGCCGCAGACTTGACCACATTGCCTACATGGACTATTCCGCCGGCAATCTCCTTGCCGGCCATGGCCACAAACTGTACTCTGCCCCCGCTGCGGGCAGCCAACAAGATCACCGCGGGATTAAGGCGGTCCCGCAGCTGATCGCCAAGGGAACGCATCTGCTCCGCCTCGGCGAGGTTCACTTCAGCAATCACAACATTGACGCCGTTAATCACTTCTGCTTTGCTGACCAATTCAGCGCCTAAGTCCGACACAGCCTTGCGCTGGTACTGGTTCAGCTCCTGCTGCAGTTTCCTGTGCTGTTCCAACAGCCGTTCCAACTGCTCCACCGCCAGATCCGGTGTGGTTTCCAAAAGCCCGCTTACCTTAAGCAAAGCCTTTTCCCGCCGGTCAGTATATTCCAAGGCCCGTTTCCCAGCCACGGCTTCGATCCTCCGCACACCCGCGGCAATCGAGCTTTCCGACACAATCCTGAACAGGCCGATGTCCCCTGTAGCGCTGACATGGGTGCCGCCGCACAGCTCCATGGATTCGCCCATGGATACCACCCGGACCGCACTGCCGTACTTCTCGCCAAACAGAGCAATTGCCCCTTTGGCTTTGGCTTCATCCATGCTGAGGATCTCGGTCTGCACCGGATGGTTGGCCATCACTGCCTCATTCACCTTTGCTTCCACCAAGTGCAGCTGTTCATCGGTGACCGCCTCAAAGTGGGTAAAGTCAAAGCGCACCCGGTTGGAGTCCACATCCGATCCCGACTGGTGCACATGATCTCCCAGGACCTCCCTTAACGCCCTGTGCAAAAGATGCGTGGCGCTGTGGTGCCGTGCCGTGTCCCAGCGTTCCTTGCTGTATACACTTGCTACCACCTGATCGCCAGCTACCAGCTCGCCGCCGACCATTACCCCCTGATGGGCAATGATCCCGTCAACGGGCTGGCGGACATCCTTGACGCTGAACTGGCCCACTTTGCCGGTGATTGTGCCTGTGTCGGCCACCTGGCCGCCGGAGGCGGCATAGAACGGCGTCTTGGTCAGAACCACCAGGCCTTCTTCTCCGGCACCAAGGCGTTCCACCAGCCGGCCGTTGTGGACAAGCGCCGCCACGTGCGTTGAGCACTCTGTTTGTTCATAACCGACAAAAAGCGATTCCACCTGTCTCTGCAGCTGCCGGTACAGCTCAACACGCTGATTGCCGTAATCTTTCTGGGCGTGGGCTCTCCTTGCCCGTTCCCGCTGCTGGTTCATCTCTTCCTCAAACCCGGCTTCATCAATGGCAAAGCCGTGTTCCTCCGCGATCTCCCGCGTCAGCTCCACCGGGAACCCGTAAGTGTCATAAAGCCTGAACACATCCGTGCCCGGGATCACCCGGGGGCCTCGCGCCGGATGATTGGCGATAATCTCCTGCAGAATATTAATGCCCTGATCCAGGGTTTCATAGAAACGCCGTTCTTCAAGGTCAACCACGCGGTGGATGTATTCTTGTTTATCCTTCAGCTCAGGGTAGCCAACCTGCATCCTGCCGATGACAACATCGACAACACTGTTCAAGAACTGGCCTTCAATACCCAGCAGACGGCCATGCCGGGCCGCCCTTCGCAGGAGCCTTCGCAGCACATAACCTCGGCCCTCGTTGCTGGGTAGTACACCGTCGCTGATTAAAAAGGTTATGCCCCGGGCGTGGTCAGTAATCACCCGCAGCGACACATCAGCTTTGGCATTCTGGCCGTATTCTGTATTGGCAAGCTTGGCCACATGATCCATGATCGTTTTGACCGAATCAATCTCAAAGATGCTTTTGACACCCTGCATCAGAGCCACAATCCGCTCCATGCCCAAGCCGGTGTCGATACTTTTGGCCACCAGCGGTTCATACTGTTCCGCTTCCCTCTTGATATATTGAATGAACACCAGGTTCCAAAACTCCATAAACCGCTCGCAGTCGCAGCCCGGTTTGCAGTCGGGGCTGCCGCAGCCGAAGGTTTCACCCCGGTCGAAATAGATTTCCGAACAAGGGCCACAGGGGTAGCCTACGCCGATCTCCCAGAAGTTGTCTTCCTTGCCCAGGCGGACAATCCGCTCGGCAGGCACGCCCACCTCGCGGTGCCAAATCTCAAACGCTTCATCGTCATCCAGATAAATGCTGACCCACAATTTGTCTTTGGGCAGCTCCATGTGTTCGGTAATGAACTCCCAAGCCCAGGGAATCGCTTCGACCTTGAAATAATCGCCGAAGGAAAAATTGCCCAGCATTTCAAAAAAAGTGGCATGACGATCCGTCTTGCCCACATTCTCCAGATCAGGAGTGCGCAAACAGCGCTGACAGGTTGTTACCCTCCGGTTTTCTGGCTCAGCCTGGCCCAAAAAATACGGCTTAAACGGCACCATGCCTGCGCCGGTCAGCAATAGACTGTCATCACCATGCGGAACCAGGGAGGCACTAGGCAGGATCTTATGCCCTTTCGATTTAAAGAATTCCAAGAACATTGAACGCATCTGATCAGCTGTGATATACTTCATCATATCCGCATCTAAATGCGGTTTCCCCCCTTCTTTTCTCCACTATTCCTATCTTATCCAATGGCATAAACCTTGTCAACACTATGCCTTGTGCCCATCGCCACGCTTCAGCAGGTGCTCAACCACGATTCTGAAAATGGCCGCCGCAGGCACGGCGATCAGCATTCCGGTAAGCCCCATCAATTCACCACCGGCAAAAATGGCGAAAATCACGGCCAAAGGGTGCAGGCCCACCCGTTCACCAATGATTTTGGGCGAAATGACATTGGCCTCAAGCTGGTTGACCACAATAAAGAGCGCCAGGACCCAGAGAACCGAAAGTGGAGATTTGGCACGAGCAAAGAGGGAGGCGGGGACAAAACCGATTATCGGCCCAAAATAGGGGATAATGTTGAATACTCCCGCTAAAATGCCGATAAAGACTGAGTATTTGACCCCCAAAAGGGCAAGGCCGACGGTAATCAGGGAACCTACCAGCAGAGCGTTCACCAGCTGGCCGTGGATGAACCCGTTGAGTACCTGGTTCACTTCTTTGCCGAGTTTATATACGGAAAGCCGGTACTGCTTGGGAATCAGCATGACGCTGCGCCGTTTGATTGGTTCCAGATCCCGCAGCAGGTAGAAGGCCAAGAACGGCGCAATAAGGAGGCTGACAATCTGGGACACCATGGCCATCAGGATCCCGGCGATCCGCTGCGCCATTCCTTCCAAAAGCTGTTTAATCCTGTTGACCAGATGATCGACGCCGGCCTGGAACACCTCGGGCACTGAAACCCGGTCGAGGCTGCGCCAGAGGTTGAAGCCGTCGGTAAGCTTTTCCGTCTGGCCGGGGATAGTCTTGAGCAGTTCATCCACTTCTTTGGCCAGCTGCGGGATGAGAAAGGAAACCGCAGCCCCGACAATTACACCAAAAAGCAGGTAAACCAGGATGATGGCTATAGGCCTGGGCACCTGGCGCCGCTCAAAAGCCTGCACCAGTGGGTAGGCCATATAGGCGATCAGGGCAGCAAACAAAAACGGGCTCAAGATTACCCTCACCCGGTATAAGAACAAAAGCATCAAGAACAGAAGTATGGTCAGAAGCCATTTCCTTGTATCCATGGTTTTAGTATTGATTGCGGCCGCCGATTTATGTAGATTCACAAAAAAAAGGCCGGGTTAGCCGGCCCCTTTAACGGCGCAACGCAGCAAATTTATCACTGACCATGTTCCGGCCAGTCTGAAGGCCGTCGCTGAGGCTCCGCATCCATCTGCGGCGGGTAAAGCGCATCCGCCGCTGCATGGGGGTCCCCTCTAGCTTGTTCATGATGTACATACCTACAAACGCACCCATGATTCCTGCAATGAGCCAACTTCTACCGGGTCTGTTTGCCATATGATCACTCCTCGGTAGTTATTATGCTCATTTCCGAAAAAATTACCGCTGCCTGCAGGATCCAGTCAGCGGTAATATGTGTCAACAGCCGTGTACATTTGTTTATACAGTCCGCAATTTGCTGCGGTAATCGGCAATAGCATTCTTAAGGGCATCCGCCGCTAGGTTTGAACAGTGCATCTTGATCGGCGGCAGGCCGTCCAAAGCCTCGGCAACCGTATTGTTGGTGATTTCTTCCGCCTCGTCCAGCGTCTTGCCCTTGACCAGTTCTGTGATCATGCTCGAAGTGGCGACAGCCGCTGCGCAGCCGAAAGTCTTGAACTTGACATCCACGATGCGATCGCCTTCCACCTTGATCCAAATCTTCATGATGTCTCCGCAGCGGGCGTTGCCTTCAACGCCGATGCCGTCGGCATCTTGGATTTCTCCCACATTGCGGGGATGTTGAAAATGATCCATTACCTTTTCTGAATACATAGCAGGTTGCTCCTTCACCCCAATTTAGCTGGAATACAATGGCGACATCTCCCGGAGCCGCTGTACAATCGGCGGCAGGATCTCCAGCACATAGTCGATCTCAGCGTCAGTATTGTCCCGGCCCAAAGTCAGGCGCAGTGATCCGTGGGCCACTTCATGAGTCAGCCCCAATGCCATCAGCACATGAGACGGATCCAGCGAGCCGGATGTGCATGCCGAGCCGCTGGATGCGGCTATCCCCATCAAATCCAGGTTCAAAAGCAGGGATTCGCCCTCGATGAACTCAATCGAAACATTGATATTGTTCGGCAGCCTCTGTTCCCTGCTGCCGTTAAGGCGCGTGTTGGGGATTTGTAAAATCCCGTCGATCAGCCGGTCCCGCAGGCGCTGAATTTTTGGCACCACCGCTTCCCGTTCGGCATCCGCCAGTTCCAATGCTTTGGCCAGGCCGACAATCCCGGCCACATTTTCCGTACCGGCCCGGCGGCGGCTTTCATGGCTGCCGCCGTGAATCAGCGGTACCAAACGCACACCTTTGCGGACATATAAAGCGCCCACCCCTTTCGGGCCGTAAAACTTGTGGGCTGAGAGGCTCAGCATGTCAACGTTCAGCTTTTTGACATCTATGTCCAACATACCCGCAGCCTGCACTGCGTCAGTGTGGAACAGGATCCCCCGCTCTTTGGTGATCGCGCCGATTTGGGCAATAGGTTCGATCACCCCGATTTCATTGTTGGCATGCATGAACGAAACAAGAATCGTGTCCTCCCGGACAGCGTTGGCAAACTCCTCCACACTGATCAGCCCTTGATCATCCACAGGAAGGTAGGTTACCTCATAGCCTTCCTTTTCCAGCTGCTGCATGGGGTGGAGCACTGCATGGTGTTCAATGCCGGAGGTAATGATGTGCCCGCCCTTGTGCCGGTACTCCCAGGCTGCTCCCTTGATCGCCAGGTTGTTTGCTTCCGAACCGCCGCCGGTAAAGACGATTTCATTAAAACCGGCGTTGAGAATATCCGCTGTCTTTTGGCGGGCATCATCCAATGCTTTCCTGGCTTCCCGGCCGAAACCGTAAACACTGGAGGCATTGCCAAATTTGTCCCTGAAATACGGCAGCATCGCTTCAATAACTTCTGCTCGCACTGGTGTCGTAGCGGCATGATCCAGATAGACCACTTTCATCCATGATTCACCTCTGATTTGCAGCTGTTGCTTGGATTTTTCTTGCTTTATCTTTTAGCCATGCCAGAGTCGTGTTCTCCAAAACTTCTTCTATGCTTGCCTGCAGCTTTTGCCACAGCACCCGGGTTGCGCACCGCTCACTTTGGGTACAGCCGGCATGTGAGTCTTCCACACACTTCATGGGTGCAATCGGCCCTTCCAAAGTCCGGATGATATCGCCGATGGTAATCTCCTCAGCGGGTTTCGCCAGCTGATAACCTCCCTGCGCGCCGCGGAAACTGATTACCAAACCTGCTTTGCGCAATGCTGAAATTAATTGTTCCAAATAATGCTCTGAGATATCCTGCCTGGCGGCAATTGCACTTAAGGGCACCGGTTCGTCACTGCTGTGGAGGGCCAAATCCAACATGGCCCGGACTCCGTATTCTCCTCTGGTCGATATCCGCATTAAATTGTCCTCCTTGCAATCCCGACCAAGTTCCTCGGAATTGGTACGAAGTTATAATAGCATAGATTGCCTGGTGCTGTCAATCCAATGTTTCCAAAAAATCCAGCCTTTCCTTGACTGCTTTTTCCCGGCCTTGATCGGTGGGATGGTAAAACTTCTTGCCGGCAATGTTGTCAGGGACATACTGCTGCTTGACATAGTGGTGCGGATAGGCATGGGGGTATTTGTAATCAACACCGAGGCCCAATCCTTTGGCCCCGGCGTAACTTGCGTCCCGCAGATGAGGGGGCACCGGTTCATGGGCTGTGGTTTCAGCCACCACCAGCGCTCCGTTGATCGCCTTCACAACGGAATTGCTCTTTGGCGCGCAGGCAATATGGATAATGGCCTGGGCAATTGGTATGCGCGCTTCCGGCATGCCCACCCACTCCAGGGCATTGGCTGCGGCATGGGCAACCAGCATTGCCGTGGGATCGGCCATGCCCACATCTTCGGAAGCATGGACAATCAGCCGCCGCACAATAAAGCGGGGGTCTTCCTGGGCATACAGCATCCGGGCAAACCAGTACAGGGCTGCATCGGGATCACTGCCGCGCATCGATTTGATGAAAGCAGAAACCACGTCATAGTGCGAATCGCCGGACTTATCGTAGTTGACTCTTTGCGTCTGGACTGCATCCTCCATGATCGCCAGATCAACCACCCGGATCCCTTCCTGGTTTGGAGCGGTAGTCATTACCGCCAGCTCCAGGGCATTAAGCGCCACCCGGGCATCGCCGTTGGCCGTTTCCAGCAGGTGATCCAGGGCTTCCGGAGTAAGCTGGTGAGGGTAATCTACCAGCCCCTGTGAGGATTTCCCCGCCTGTTCCACGATCTTTGCCAGATCCTCTTTGGTGAGGGGCTTGAGCTGAAAGATCCGGGCACGGCTGAGCAGAGCAGCATTGACTTCAAAATACGGATTTTCGGTTGTGGCGGCGATCAGGCAGATGTCTCCATTTTCCATGGCCGGCAGCAGCACATCCTGCTGGCCTTTGTTAAGGCGCTGGATTTCATCAATAAACAGAATTGTTTTCTGCCTTTGAAACTTGAGCCTGTCCCTGGCCTCACTGATGATCTTTTTCAGTTCCCCCACACCAGTGTCAGTGGCGCTGACCTGGATGTAGTGGGCTTTGGTCACCTGGGAGATGACATAGGCCAGCGTCGTCTTGCCGCTCCCCGGCGGTCCGTAGAGAATCAGCGAACCGGCCTGATCCGTCTCGATTGCCCGGCGCAAAAGCTTGCCCGGGCCGAGAATGTGTTCCTGGCCGACAAACTGATCAAGGCTGGCCGGCCGCATCCTCAGCGGCAGCGGTTTTTCTGTCCGATCCAAATACGCCCTGCTGAATAGGTCCACCTTGCTCACCTCATTATCACTTGTGCTTGAGTAAATCCCTCACTACCACACTGGCCAGCACATACCCGGCAGCAGGCGGTACAAAGGCAATTGAACCAGGCGGGTTCCTGCCGTCCTCGCTTTTGTGCACTTTCAGGGCCGGCTCATCGGAAAACACCGTCTTGATTCCCGTCTCGATACCTCTTTTCCTGAGTTCAGCCCGGATCACCTTGGCCAGCGGGCAGGTGTGGGTTTTGCTGATATCCGCCACTTGAAACCTGGTAGGATCGAGCCTGTTCCCAGCGCCCATTGCGGACACAATGGGAATCTGCGCCCGGTAACACCCTTCGATCAAATCAAGTTTGGCCGCCACGGAATCAATGGCGTCCACCACATAATCGGGTTTGTGGGCAAATATCGCCGCTTCATGCTGCTTTTGATAAAAAACCGGATAGGTGATCACATTGCAGTCCGGATTGATATCCCGAACCCGTTCCGCCGCCACCTCCACTTTCAGGCAGCCGACAGTCGATTCCAAGGCAATCAGCTGCCGGTTAAGGTTGGAGAGGCTTACCTTGTCGTGGTCCACTAGAATCAGCGTCCCGATCCCTGTCCTGGCTAACCCTTCAACAGCGGCGGCCCCAACTCCTCCAAGCCCGAAGACAGCGACTGCCGCCTGCTGCAGTTTGCAGAGCTTGTCCCGGCCGATCAGCCACTCTGTGCGTATAAACCGTTCCACTGTACCGCTCCTTTGCTCTTAATCAGAAAAACCTCCTAGATGCTAGGAGGTTTGTCACATCTCTCCCCACCATGCCGTTGAACTGACCTGAATGAACCTGCTCTCAGCAGGTGGGTATTCTCCTAATAGCTTCTTGTTTCCTTGGCTTGAAGGCCTACAATCCACTATTAGAGTCCGAATTCCCTTCGTATTGGTGTTGGCTCAATAACGAGGCCAGTTTCATCCCGAACACAGCAGGGTTCCTGAGTTAATCTTATATTAACACAAATCCGCATCCGATGCAACCTTCTTCAGTTGCTGTTTTCATCCAGACGGCATGTGTACTAAATACCCGTCCGGGCTCATACACATTAATCAGAAACCATCATAAGGAGGGGATTCCCATCGAATTCTTGCTTCAAAAGGTCCTGGCTTTATCAATGCTGTCGGAAATTATTACCAACTTCATCAAAACCCTTGTGCCCAATCTGGAAAAAGCCTACATTCCCACCATCGCCGGAGTTGTCGGCATTATTTTGTCCTGGCTGACCTGCGTTGGTATCTTCAACACCCTGGATATCCCGGTGAAATACGCCGCGGTCGACTACCTCCTCACCGGCATCATCATCTCCAGAGGCGCCAACCTGGTCCACGATCTCGCCGACAAGCTCAACAAGGAGCAGGCCCGGGCTTGATGTTCGATTTTCACTTACCTTCATCAAGCTTAAGCTTCAATTCCCGCATCTGTTCAGCGGATACAGCTGATGGGGCGCCGACCATCAAATCCATGGCACTGGTCGTCTTCGGGAAAGCAATCACATCTCGGATTGAATCCTGTCCGGTAAGCAGCATCACCACCCGATCCAGCCCGAATGCAATACCTCCGTGGGGCGGCGCTCCATATTCAAAAGCCTCAAGGAAAAAGCCAAACTTCTCCTGGACCTCAGCTTCGCTGAAACCCAATGCCTCAAACATTCTCATCTGCACATCCCGCTTGGAAATCCTGATGCTGCCTCCGCCAAGCTCTATGCCGTTGAGAACAAGGTCATAGGCCTTGGCCCGGACCCTGCCCTGATCAGATGCCAAAATGTCCAGATCCTGATCATGGGGAGCGGTGAAGGGATGATGGGCCGCCACCCAGCGCCCTTCTTCCTCACTGTACTCAAACAGGGGCCAGTCCGTAACCCAGACAAAATCGAAGCGGTTTTCATCAATCAGCCCCAGCTCTTTCCCGAGCAGCAGCCGGATCCTTCCCAGCACATCGGCGGCAGTGGGGGCTTGATCAGCCACCAACAGCAGCAGATCGCCGCTTGCAGCTTCCAGCTTGGCCAGAATCGCGGCAATCTCCTCATCCGAGAGGAATTTGGCAATTGGCGACTTAACCTCTTCCCCGACGTTAAACCAGATTAGACCTTTGGCTCCGAACTGCTCCGCTGCCTCCACCAGCCGGTCGATATCCCTGCGGGAAAACCGGGCGCCGCAGCCTTTGGCGTTCAGCCCCCGCACCACTCCGCCGCCGGCGATGGTATTGACAAAGACGCGGAATTCGCTTTTGGCCACTGCGGCGGTTACGTCCACCAACTCCAATCCAAACCGGGTGTCAGGGCGGTCGCTCCCGTAGCGCAGCATGGCATCAGCCCATGTCATCCTTTGGATTGGGGTTTTCACCTCTTTCCCGGTTACAGCTCTGACCAGGCCTGCCATCATCTCTTCCATCAGGTTCATCACATCTTCTGCTTCCACAAAGGACATTTCCAGATCGATCTGGGTGAACTCCGGCTGCCGATCCGCCCGCAGATCCTCATCCCGGAAGCACCTGGCAATCTGGTAATAGCGTTCAAAGCCGGCAATCATCAGCAGCTGCTTGAACATCTGGGGCGATTGGGGCAGGGCATAGAATTTGCCGGGATGAATTCTGCTTGGGACAATGTAATCCCTGGCCCCTTCCGGGGTGGATTTGGTCAGCATTGGTGTTTCAATCTCCAAGAAGCCTTGGGCATCAAGGAAATTACGGACATAATGGGCGATCTTGTGCCTGGCAATCACGGCTTGCTGCAGGTGCCGGCGCCGCAGATCCAGGTACCGGTACTTCAAAAGTAGGCTGTCATCCACATCTTCCTGCCGGTCGATGGGAAACGGCGGTGTTTTGCTTTCAGCCAGAATTCTCAGGGACTGGACATTGACCTCGATTTCGCCGCTGGCAAGGTTGGGGTTCGCCTGCCCTTCCGGCCGCAGCTGCACTGTTCCCGAAACCGATACCACATATTCTTGGCGCAGTCCTTCCGCAGCCCGGTACTGCTCTTCGGCCAGGGTTTCAGGGCTGCAGACTGTTTGGACCAGGCCTGACCGGTCCCTTAAATCAATGAAAATAAGGCCGCCAAGGTCGCGCCTGCGGTTGACCCAACCGTTGAGGGTCACCGTTTGGCCCGCCAGTTCTTTGGTAACTTCACTGCAGTAATGGGTCCTCTGCCAAATCATGTTCCCTGCTCCTCCCCGGCAGGTGTGAGAAAGGCTCCAATTTGATCCAGACTGACACCCTGCTCCTCACCTGTAGCCATATTCCGGATTTTAACGGTGTTTTGCTCCAATTCCTCTTCGCCGACAATCACAACCCACTTACACTTCAACCGATCTGCCGCCTTCATCTGAGCTTTCAGGCTGCGGCCGAGATAATCCAGTTCCGCCCACAGGCCGGTGCGGCGCAGGCCGGTCACAATTTCCACCGCCCTCGCCTTGGTCCTTCCGCCGAAATGGGCAACAAAGGCATCAGGCCGCGCTTCGGCATAATCGATGCCGCTTTGTTCGCCCAACGCCAGGATCAGTCTTTCCACTCCCACGGCAAAACCTACTGCCGGCTGGGGTTTCCCGCCGATTTCCTCGACGAGGCCGTCATAGCGCCCGCCGGCACCGATGGCATTCTGGGCTCCCAGCGCCGGCACGATAATCTCAAACACTGTCTTGGTGTAGTAATCGAACCCCCGCACCAATTTCGGGTTTGGTTCGTAGGCAACTCCTAGCTGATCGAGGTACCCTTTTACCTGACCGAAATGATCGGCGCATTCAGGGCAAAGATAGTCCGTAATCGGCGGCACTTCCTCTACCAGTTCCCGACACTTGGGATTCTTGCAGTCCAGGATCCGCAGGGGATTGCGGTGGAGCCTGCTTTGGCAGTTGTGGCAGAACTGATCCGCTTTTCCCTCCAGGTGCCGCAGCAGGGTGTCACGGTAGCTGCCCCGGCACTCCAGGCACCCGATACTGTTGATTTGGACTTGAAACCCGTCCAGACCGCAGGCGCGGTACAGCTCAATGGGCAGGGTGATCATCTCCGCATCGAGAAACGGATCCATGCTGCCGATAGCCTCAATCCCAAACTGGTAAAACTGGCGGTATCTGCCGGCCTGCGGCCTTTCGTAGCGGAACATCGGCCCCAGGTAGTACAGCTTGACCGGCAGCGGACTGGAATCGAGCCCATTCTCAATGAAAGCCCGCACCACACAGGCCGTCCCTTCCGGGCGCAGCGTCAGACTGCGGTCGCCCCGGTCTCTAAAAGTGTACATTTCTTTTTCAACGATATCTGTAGCCTCGCCGATGCCCCGGGCGAACAGTTCGGTATGTTCAAAAATTGGTGTCCGGATCTCCTGATAACCATAGCGGCGGCACAGCTTTTGAATCCTGGCTTCAATGAACTGCCATTTGCCTGTGTCCTCAGGAAGGATGTCGTTCGTTCCCTTTGGTCGTCTCACGTTCAATCGCCACTACCCCCCCGTTCGGATATGACAAGCGAGTGGCGGGAAACCACCACTCGCGCACTGCTGCGTCACAGTAAACTTGGTCCTTACTCAGCTGCCTGATCAGGGCCCGTGCCGTCCAGAGCTTCGTCTGCCGCTTCATCTTCAGCGGATTCACCGGCTGTGGCATCCTCATCAATCTGGCTCTGCATCTCCTGGATTGCCGCTATCCGCTCATCCACCACTGCCACAGCCTCTTCATCACCCAATTCCGCAAGGACAGAACGGATCATCATCTGGATAAAGATATCGCTGGAATTCAGCTCTGATGCCCTCAAAAACGCTATGACCGCTTCATCGTTGCGCTCCGCCTCCATATACAGGGAAGCCAGTGCCAGCTGCAGGTACCCATCATTCTGCCCGTGCTCAACTGCGGTTTCATACTGCACGATCGCTTCTTCCAGCTGATCCAGGTACAGGTATGCTTGTCCCAGCGAGGCATATAGGTAAGGGTTGGACGGGTTCTCCTTGACGGCCTTTTGATATGCCTCAACTGCCAGCTCGTATTCACCCTTCAATAAATGCTCATAGGCAAGGAGTTGTTGGTCAAGGATCACGATCTTGGCATTGCTTTTCTGTTCCGCCAGCCATTCGCTGAAAATCCTGGCCCGTTCCTTTTCAGCCAGCTGTTCCAGGAGCGATTCCTTTTCCGCCTCGAATTCCTCTCCTTCAGCCAGCTTCTTATCGGTAACCTTGATAATATGATAGCCAAAATCAGTTTTCACCAGATCGCTGACTTCACCGACTTCCAGGCTGAAAGCGGCTTCTTCAAAGGGCGCTACGGTCTGGCCCCGGCTGATATACCCAAGATCTCCGCCGGCAGAAGCACTGGAATCATCACTGTAAAGCTGGGCAGCCTCGGCAAAGTCGGTTGTTGCCAGTTCCTGTAAAATCCTTTCAGCAACAGCCTTGGCGTTATCCCAGGCCTCAGGTTCATCCGATTCCACCCGCACCAGGATGTGGCTGGCCTGGACTTGTTCATAGCTGTCTTTGACCGCTTGATCACTGATGCTGATATCGCCAGTCAAATCTGCAACCAACTGCCTGAACTGGAGCTGCCGGGTTACAATTGTTCTCAGCTCTGCATCAGTATACCCATAGCTCTCAAGAGTCTTCCAGCCATAGGTCTCCACCAGGGCATCCAGCTCTTTTTGAACCTCAGCTTTGTCCGGCTTGTAGCTGCGGTTATCAAGCTCCTGCTCAATCAAGGAATCATTCACCAGGCCCTCAAAAGCCTCGTATCTCAGCATGTCCAGGACAGTATGGCTCAGCTGCCCTCCATAGAGCATCTGATAATACACGGCTTCCTCGTAGTAAGCCCGTTCCAGGGCAGCTAAAGGAATCGGCCGCCCGTTGACCGTAGCCACTGAGGCGTAGGCATCCCTGCCGCCAAAGAACGTCGTTCCCCCAATATATAAAGCTCCGCCTAAAAAAGCCACGCAGATAATAATAATCAGCGGTTTGGCCATGTTTTTCAGTTTCCTGTTCAAAGAAACCATTCCCTTCCAATGTCTGATGCGTACACATGAATATTGTACTTCACACCATCTGATCTGTCAAACCGATAAGTGCTGTTCAATCTGGTACTTTTTTGCACCAATGATCACAGCCAGCTGCCGGGCATAGGTAGCCGGGCACTTGGGGTTGGCATGGCGCACTACTTTCAAATCCGGGCTCACCAGCTTAGTGATGGCGCCGGCGCCCACCCCGATGACGGTCTGCCGCTCTTCCATCATTTGAATGTTGTATACCGACTCCGCCCCGGCCTTGGCATAGCCAACATTCTCCAGATCGCTGAAAATATAGCGCTGGCGGTAAAGGTAATAGGGTCCCATCCCAAAGCTCCCCAGCCTTTTCCGGGCATGCTGGGCCATCTCCTCGCCCAGTTTTTGTTCCAGTTCCAACCGCCCGAGGTTTTGGCTGAAGCGGCTTGCCTTTTTCAAAGCCAGGCTGTGGATGGTAACATGATCAGGGTTCAGCTTGAGCACCTCATCCAAGCTGTAGGCAAAATCCGCCAAACCCTCGCCGGGAAGACCCAGGATCAGATCAGCATTGATCTGCCGGAACCGGTATTTCTCAGCCAGGGCAAAAGCCTCCCGGGTTTGATCGGCTGTATGGGCTCTGCCGATCAGCCTCAGCGTCCGATCGTTCATAGTCTGGGGATTAATGCAGATTCGCTGCACACCATAAGCCTTGAGAATCTCAAGGGACTCAGGCGTCAAAGTCTCGGGCCGCCCCGCTTCCACCGTGTATTCCCCGCATTCATCTGCTTTCAAGCAGGTGTTGAGCAGCCCCAACAGCCGGCTCAAATCGCTTCCGGTAATGGCGGTGGGGGTGCCGCCCCCGATGTAGACGGACTGCACCTTGATTCCCTGTTCTTGCAGCAGCTGCCCTAGAACCGTGATCTCCCGGTGCAGCGCTTCGAGGAAAGCCCCTACCAAATGGCCGTGGGTCTTCAGTGGGTAAGCCGCAAAGGAGCAGTATCCGCACCGGGTCGGACAAAACGGAATGCCCACATAAACACTTACCGGGTTGTTAACGTCGGACAAAAAGAAACGCCGCTGCTTCTCCACCACATCCAGCAGCAGCTCTTGCCTGGATTCCGCTACAGCATAGACATCTGTCAGAAGGCTGGTAATCTGCTCCCGGCTGAAGCCGCGGTCGATCAGCCGGTGAGCCAGTTTTGTGGGGCGCACCCCCACCAGAATGCCCCAAGGGCTGAAAGGGATGCTGTAAGCCCGGCACAGCACCACCTTGACTCCCAGGCGGATCCGTTCCTTAACCCGGTTGGCCCAGTCCGTTTTGTTATAGCATGGGCTGTTGATCTCCGCATCAAAGTGGTGCCATGGCGGATCCTGCCCCAGCCTGACCGTTGTCTCAATCCCTGCGGCCGTATCTGATACCGCCGCTTCCAACACTGGCCCCCGGGTGAAATCCACGCTGCGGAACAACGATGTAACGGCTCCCTTGACTGTGGTTGCCAGATGCGGGGGAGCCTTGATTTGAAGAAATATTGGCTGTAATTGCTGTGGTATGGGCATCAGCGCCGCTCCTTAACGCAAAAAAGGATTGAGAACCAGTGCTTTTTCCAGTAAGATGTCGGGGCCGTGGCCGGGATAAACCCCTGTTTCCGGCGGCAGCTGTTTGATTTTCTCCAAGCTCTTTTTAAGCACTTTCCCGTCGCCGCCGGGAAAGTCGCTGCGCCCGATGGACAGTTTGAACAGTGTATCCCCGGTAAACAAAACACCGGGGCTGTACAGGCAGATGCTTCCCGGAGAGTGCCCGGGAGTATGGATCACGGTGAGGGCTTCAGCTCCCAGGCCGATCTGATCCCCATCCTGCAGCAGGCGCTGAGGCGCGGGGCTGGTGATGGGTTGGCCTGCAGTCACCAGCGCTGAAAGGTTCAGATGAGGATCCTGCAGATAAACGGCATCCGCTTCATGGATATAGACCGGCGCACCTGTCTGCTCATGGAGGATTCTGTTGCCGGCGATATGATCGGCATGCCCGTGGGTATTTATAACGGCAGCCGGCCTTAGCTGGTTTTGCCTCAAATAGTCCAGGATTATTTCACTTTCAAGCATCGGATCAATCACAATGGCAGTGCCCTGTACTGAAACGACATAACAGTTGGCAGCCACCAACGTCGAGGTAAACTTACGTATCTCCACTTGATGAATCTCCTTTAGGTCGGCGTTGCCCTCCGGACCGAGACTACCCCGTCCACCTGGCGCAAACGCTGAATCAATGACTGCATATGATCTAGATTATGAATATCCACCGTCAATAGAATCAGTGCAATATCGTCCTGGAGTTTACGAGTGTTTACCGCCTCAATGTTGGTCTTTCCTTCCGCAATGGTATTCATGATCGTTGACAGCATGTTCATCCGGTCTATGGCCCTCAGCTCAAGGTCCACCGGGAATGATCCTTTGTCGTCCGTGTTCCACTGCACCTCAATCTGGCGGCCGCTGTCCATTGCCAAGTTCTTGACATTGGGGCAGTCGGCCCGGTGAATCGAAACTCCCCGCCCCCTGGTGATATAGCCCACAATTTCATCGCCGGGAACCGGTGTGCAGCACTTGGAGAACCGCACCAACAGGTTATCCACGCCTTTGATTAAAACTCCTTTGGCCTCCCGGTGCCTAGGCTGCCTGCCCTTGTTCAGCAGGGTGCTGCGGCGCTGCTCTTCCAGCTCGGCGCCGGCCAGTTTTTGCATCACCTGGTTGGCGGTTACCCTGCCAAAACCGATGCTGGCGAATAAATCCTCGGGGTTGCTGTGGCCGTAGCGCTTGGCGGTCTCGACAAGGCGTTCCGCGGTCATGTATTTCTTGTGGTCCAGGCTATGCTTGCGCAGTTCCTTCTCCAAAAGCTCCCGGCCCCGCATCACACTGACATCGCGCTGCTGATCTTTGAGCCAAGCCCTGATTTTGCTCTTGGCTTTCGATGTCTTCACGAAGCTAAGCCAGTCCTGGCTGGGATTGGGCTTGTTGCCTGTGAGGATCTCCACGAATTCGCCGTTTTTCAGCTGGTAATCCAAGGGCTCAATGCGGCCGTTGACTTTGGCCCCAATGCAGCGCAGGCCAATGTCAGTGTGGACCTCGAAGGCAAAATCAATGGGGGTGGCCCCACTCGGCAGGGCCTTGACATCTCCTTTGGGGGTAAAGACGAACACTTCGTCTTCGAAGAGATCGATTTTGAGGCTCTCCATAAACTCCTGCGGGTCTTTGGTGTCCTGCAGCCACTCCACCGCGTCCCGCAGCCACTGGACCTTGGTGGCCACTGAATCTTTGCGGCTGCTGTACCCTTCTTTGTACATCCAGTGGGCGGCTACGCCCTTTTCGGCAATCCGATGCATTTCCCAGGTCCGGATCTGAATCTCGTACAACTCGCCGTGGGGGCCGATGATCGATGTGTGGAGCGACTGGTACATGTTGGATTTTGGCATGGCAATGTAATCCTTGAATCTGCCCGGCACCGGCTTCCACAGCGTATGGATGGACCCGAGCACGGCATAGCAGTCTTTTACCGAATCGACAATCACCCGCACTGCCAAAAGGTCATAAATCTCATTGATAGTCTTGCTCTGCCGCTGCATTTTCTGATAGATGCTGTAAAGATGCTTCGGGCGCCCTTGAATCTCAGCCATGATGCCAACCTCTTCCAGTTTATCACTTAAGATCTGCATGAGCAGCTTTAAGTCGCCTTCCCGCTCCTGCCGCCTTTTGTTGAGCTGGCTGACCAATTGGTAGTACTGCTTCGGCCACAGATAGCGGAAGGCAAGATCTTCGATCTCCCATTTGATGCTCCAGATTCCCAGCCTGTTGGCCAAAGGGGCGTAGATATCCAACGTCTCCCGGGCGATCTTGACCTGCCGTTCATGCTCGACATGGCGCAGAGTGCGCATATTGTGCAGCCGATCCGCAAGCTTGATCAGGATCACCCTGATATCTTTGGCCATGGCAAAAATCATCTTGCGCAAGTTTTCCGCTTCCCGCTCAAAGCGATCCCTGAAAGGCAGCTTCTCCAGCTTGGTGACGCCGTCCACCAGGGCAAAGACATGTTCGCCGAACTCTGAGAGCAGCTGTTCCGGGGTTACGGCAGTATCCTCCAGGACATCATGCAAAAGCCCGGCGGCAATTGTGTCCAGATCCAGCTCCAAATCAGCTAGTGTCGAAGCTACTTCATAGGGGTGCAGGAAAAAAGGCTCGCCTGAATCACGAAACTGTCCTTCATGAGCTGTCTTGGCAAACTGATATGCTTTTGTAATGATATCAAGGTTGGCATCTGGATAGTATTTTTCTATGCACTCGGTCAAGGACTCCAGATTCAAGGTCTCACCTCTCTAGCCGCTCACTTGTCGTATTTGACCAGTGTAAAGATATCGTATCCTTCCAGGTTTTGCCTTCCCTTGAGGGCTTCGAGTTCGATCAGGAAAGCAAAACCGCTGATCTCGGCGCCGACCTGCTCCACCAGTTTGGCGGCGGCTCCAATGGTACCGCCGGTGGCCAGCAGATCGTCCACCAAGACCACCCGCATGCCGGGTTTAACAGCGTCTTTGTGAATCTCCAAAGCATCGGTTCCGTATTCCAATT
Organism: Bacillota bacterium; assembly: GCA_012520795.1. Taxonomy (GTDB): domain Bacteria; phylum Bacillota; class Limnochordia; order Darwinibacteriales; family DTU012; genus DTU012. The sequence goes on along the minus strand of JAAYNP010000047.1, from coordinate 79,753 downwards.
CATATTCCACGCTCAATACTTCTCCGGGCAGTTTGCCCCGTTTGCGGATCAGCACAAAACCCAGGCCGAGTTCGTATGCCAATGGGGCTCCCAAAATAAAGCCGCGGGACTCCACCCCCACCACTATGTCAACCGCCCGTTCCCTGCAGAATTGGGCCAGCTGCTTGATTGCATACTGGAATGCTTCCGGGTCCTCCAACAGTGTGGTAATATCCTTAAAACTGATCCCGGGTTTTGGAAAACCCTCGATAACTCGGATTTTTTCCTTTAGGTCCATCAAGAAAGCCCCTTTCCAGACAATGCTGTAAGTACGTTAAAACCTGAGTACGCTTATTTTTACCTCTATTATACGAAACTGAAGCTTGTAAGTCTAGTTTTTGGGCCGGCCTGGGCAACAGCTGAACATAATCCGCTGTCCGCTTGACAAGCTCCAGTTCGGTAAAGACGCCTAAAACAAAATCCACCCCTTCCCCCAAATGGAGGGCGCCGGCGATGGTGCTGATCTGATCCGGCGACAGTTGGCTGCTTTCAGAGCGGCACATCATCAGGTAGAACTTGGCCAACAAATCCCGATCCGGTAAAAGGCGCTTAATCTTGCCCTGTAGCCAATTGCACTCTTCCCGGCCGTAGACGGCAATCAATTCGCCTTCAGGTTTAAGGCCTTTGATGAGGTTATTGAACAGGGACGGCTGGGGGCACGGATCCCAGAGAATTACCTGATCCCACAGCCAGTCGGGCTGCCACAGCCCTGTGGATACGGCCCAGCGGATCCGCCCGCTATCAAACAGCGCCAGCAGTTCCTCCCGTTCTTCATCGCAAAGCAGCTGATGTTCAAAACCGATGAACCGGGGCCCGTTTGGCACAGCAATCCTCAGCTCCCGGCACAGGCTGAGCACCCTGGCGGGTGTGGCGGCAAAGATCAGGGCCCGTTTTTGGGGATCCCCGTATTCCTGTACTGCTTTGATCTTGTTCCAGGCATTTCTCTGGTCAACGATTCTTTGATCTATAATATTTCCGGATCCAGGGTCTGTGCCCGCAAAATCATCCAAGCTAAGCTGATCGTATTCCTGCGGCAGCTGCCACGGGTACCGGGCCCACATCCATTCTTCAATGAAATTGGCCGGCTCCAAGTCGGCTTGAAAATCCCTCATCAAAAACTCGACTGTGGCCGGATCGGCATACCCCGGGCGGGGAACAACGGCAAAATCCACTTGTTCGCGATAGGGATCAACCTGCTTCAGCGCTTGAAACATGCCAAATCCAACAGCCTCGATCACTGTCCCCTCCTGATCCTGGATCACGCACCTGAGATGCTCCTGATCGGCCCCCAGCGCCCTGGTGCTCACAATCGACCCGGTTACCTTCAACACCGGAGCGGGGTTGCCGATGCCAAAGGGTTCCAGAAGCTCAAATTCCTGCAGCAGCCGGCGGTTGGCGTCTTTAATGTCAATCTCGCCGTCGATCCGGACTTTGGGGATGAAATCACTGGGCTTGAGCCGGCTGCGGGCTACAGCCGCCAGATGCTCCCTTAGTTCGGGGATTCTTTCTGCCTCCACAGTCAGCCCCGCAGCCATTTCGTGGCCGCCGAACTCAAGCAGCAGATCTTCCACTTCTTTCAGACCTTCGTAGAGGTTGAACCCGGTAATGCTCCGGGCCGAACCTTTGCCAATCCCATCCTCCAGTGAGAGGACAAGCGTCGGCCGATAGTATTGATCAACAATTCTGGAGGCGACAATCCCAATCACGCCGGGGTGCCAGCCGTGATCCGCCACAACAATCACAGGATCTTCCTGCCAGCCGTTGGCTTCAATCATGGCCAGCGCCTGCTGGAATATATCAGCTTCTGTTTCCTGGCGGAGCCTGTTTTCCTGATCCAGGATTTCCGCCAGGCTGTGGGCATGTTGAGGATCTCGGCTCAACAAAAGTTCCACGCCCCGGGCCGATTCGCCCATCCTGCCGACGGCATTGAGCCGCGGCCCAAGCCGAAACCCCAAATCCGAAGCTTTATACGGCGGTTTCAGCCGGCAAACCTTGGCCAAGGCCTGAAGGCCCAGGCTGGTGGAACGCTCCAGCTGTTCCAGGCCCAGTTTTACAAAAATGCGGTTCTCATCCACCAGGGGTACCAGATCTGCGACTGTCCCTAAAGCCACCAAATCCAGCCACTGGCGGAAATCACGCCCATAGCGTGCGCCCAAGACTTGTACCAATTTATAGGCCACGCCGACACCGGCCAGATTCGGGAATGGGTAGCGGCTGTCAGCCCGTTTCGGGTTGATCACCGCCACCGCCTCGGGCAGCTGGGCCTTTGGTTCATGATGATCGGTGATGATCAGGTCCAAACCGATGCTGCGGGCATATTCTGCCTCAACAACGGCGGTTACGCCGCAGTCCGCAGTTATTACCAGGGAACTTTCCCGGCTGATGGCCGCCAGCGCCTCTTGGTGCAGCCCATAGCCTTCATCCATCCGGTTGGGGATATAGTAACCGATCAGCCCCGGATCCCGGGCTAGGCTGCGCAATACCTCCACAAGCAGGACCACTGAAGTCTGGCCGTCCACATCATAATCACCGTAGACCGTAATAGGCTCGTTATCGGCCAGAGCAGAAGCGATCCGCTCCACCGCCTGCTCCATGTCCAGCAGCAGCATCGGCGGATGCAGCTCGTCATAATCAGGCTTGAGGAATTTTGCGGCTGCTGCGGCATCGCTGATCCCCCGCCCGGCGAGGATTCTGGCAGTCACTGCAGAAATCCCCAGTTCTTTTTGAAGCAGCCGCCATTGATCCGATGGCGGCGTGATTACCCACATCTTTTTCAAGCTTAAGTCCCCCTAGCATGAACTTTTCGATTTTTCCCGTACAATTCCTGCATTGCAAACCAGCTTGATTTTCTCATTTTAGCATAGTATTATTAAGAAAAGCCTAACGAAAGGGGATTTTTTGATGGACATTGTCAAACGTGTCCTGATCACTGAAGAAGAAATTCACAACCGGGTCCGGGAGCTTGCAGCCCAAATCAGCGAGGATTATGCCGGTAAAGAACTGCTCCTGCTCTGCATCTTGAAAGGCGGGCTGATGTTTTTGGCTGACTTGGCCAAGCACATCACTGTCCCTGTGACCATGGACTTCATCGGCATCTCAAGCTACGGCCATGCCACCCGTTCATCAGGTGTGGTCCGGATCACCAAAGACCTGGAAGAAAGCATTGAAGGCAAGCATGTCCTGATTATTGAGGACATTATTGATTCGGGGCTGACCCTGAGCTACTTGATGAACAACCTGGCTATCCGCAAACCGGCGAGCCTTAAAATATGTACTCTGTTGGACAAGCAGGTCAACCGCGAAGTGGACATACCTGTGGACTATGTAGGTTTTACAGTGCCAAACGAATTCCTCGTCGGTTACGGGTTGGACTACTGCGAATTATACCGGAACATACCTTATATCTTTGTTTTGGATTCCAAGTACTACACATCCGATATGGAATAACAGCCTCCATCAGGTTGACCGTTTTTTTGACCGTTCTGCCGGGCAAAAAAGCAGGCCTATATAGATAAACTCTGAAGAAACGGGCCGTTGACAGCCGTCTCTTCAGAGTTCTTGCTTTCTATTCCCATTCAAACTCATTGACAGCCTTAATCCAGTTGTTGAGCATCGTACCTTCATACTTACTGCTGGGAATGAACATCGCCAGATATACAATGGTCCCCTCTTTATTAAAGTATACGGAACGGAGCATCGACTTGACTCCATCCAGCCCGACGCCCTCCACAGCATAGAAGTAAGTCTTCAAGCCGTTGGAGGTGGTGATTTCCCGATTGGCAAACACCAGTTCATTTTCCAACAGCGGGCTCCAGCGTTTGGCGACAAAGCTGACTGCCTCGTTTACGCTGCTTTTGGGGATGATGCCAATCTGCATCACGATTGAACCGTTTTCCCACGACATTTCGAGAAACTGATAACCGAAAATTGTTTTTTTATAATACCGTTCAGCAGTGTTGGGCACCACCGCATAAAACCCGGGGTTGTCCACATAATACCACCAATACTGCTTGTGTTCGTGGATAAACCACTCGTCTGCCGCGGCACTGCTGCTGATCACCGCAACTATAATGACAGCCAGGATCATAGCCGTTCTCAAACTGCGCATAATCTTCCCCCCATGCTTATGAAAAAACCACCTCGAGGTGGTTTCTCCTGTCTAACCGTTCTTCACCGAGCCAACTCCCGATCTACTGATCACAATATCTGTCTTGTCAGCAATGCTAAGGATGACGGTATCATCAGTCAGTGCAGTTATCTCACCGTGGATGCCGCCGATCGTGATAACCTTGTCACCTTTCTTAAGAGCATCCAGCATGGCCTGGCGCTGCTTTTGCTGTGCCTGCTGGGGACGGATCATCAAAAAGTAGACAATGGCAAACATGATCACAAAAGGCAGGATCAGGGCCACTAAACCACCTGTAGCAGGTGTTTGGGTTTCCAGAAACATGGGCTCACCTCCATAATAATGTTATATTTCTCGTTCACACAAAGTTATCCTGCATAGCCTGCAAAAAACTGCTCCCTGAATTGCCCCAACCGGTCCTGGCGAATCGCCTCCCGGATCTCCTCCATCAGCCTGATCAGGAAGGCAAGGTTGTGAATGGTTGCCAGGCGCAAGCCCAATACCTCTCTGGCTTTGAACAGGTGGCGGATATAGGCCCTGCTGAAGTGGGTGCACGTATAGCATGGGCATCCCGTCTCGATCGGCGCAAAATCCCTGGCAAAGGGCCGATCTCGTACCGTCAGGTTGCCGTGGCGGGTCATAACCGTCCCATGCCGGGCATTTCTTGTGGGCAGCACGCTGTCAAACATGTCAACGCCCCGCAGCACCGCTTCAATCAAACAATCCGGTGAGCCGACGCCCATCAGATACCTGGGTTTGTCCCGGGGCATGGCCGGATCCAGCGCTTCCAGCATCTCATACATCACCGGCTTCGGCTCCCCGACACTCAAACCGCCGATCCCATAGCCGGGAAAATCCAGTTCCCCAAGCTGACTGGCACTCTGCCTCCGCAGCTCAGGGAAGACCCCTCCCTGAACAATCCCAAACAGAGCCTGGTACGGGTGATCATGCCTGGCCTTGCACCGCTTGGCCCACCGGTAAGTCAGATCGGCTGACTCTTTGATATAGCTGTACTCTGCAGGGCAAGGCGGGCACTCGTCAAAGGCCATAGCGATATCGGAACCAAGCTCCATCTGAATCTCTATTGATTTTTCCGGGGAAATGAAGTGTTTGGACCCATCGAGATGGGAACGGAACTCCACCCCCTCTTCAGATATTTTCCTCAGCTTGCCCAGGCTGAAAACCTGGAACCCGCCGCTGTCTGTCAAAATACTGCGCTGCCAGCCCATGAACCGGTGCAGGCCTCCGGCTTCTTTAACCAGATCGCTGCCGGGGCGTAAATAAAGATGGTAGGTATTGCTCAGGATCATGCCGGCGCCAACCGCTTCCAATTCCTGCGGTGTCATGGTCTTGACTGTTGCCTGAGTGCCCACGGGCATGAAAACAGGGGTTTCAACCACCCCGTGCGCTGTTTCCAAAAGCCCCAGGCGCGCCGCGGAATCTGATGCAGTTTTCAGTACTGTAAATTTCAAAGCCATCATGCTTGCTCCTTATTGCTTGCCGATTAACAGCATGGCGTCACCAAAACTGAAGAAGCGGTAATTATGGCTCACCGCCACTTGATATGCCCGCTTAATCAAATCCAGCCCTGCAAAGGCTGAAACCAGCATCAGCAAGCTGGACTGGGGCAGATGGAAATTGGTTACGATCCCGTCAACAATCTTGAACTGAAAACCGGGATAAATGAAAAGATCCGTCCTACCGGATCCTGCTCCAGCTTTGCCCGAACGGCCTAGCGTTTCCAGGGTGCGCACCACGGTGGTGCCCACGGCAATCACCCGGCCGCCGTTTTCTTTGCACAAATTGATCGCCTCTGCATGTTCTTCTGTCAGACAATAATACTCCGAGTGCATTTCGTGATCCCGGATATCGGCGGCTTGGACCGGCCTGAACGTATCCACCCCCACGTGCAGCACCAAAGGTACAATCGCTATGCCCATCGCCCGAATGCGATCCAGCAGGCCGGTGGTAAAGTGCAGCCCTGCCGTGGGTGCGGCTGCCGATCCTTTGATTTTGGCGTACACTGTCTGATACCGTTCCTTGTTTTCCAGCCTGGCCTTTATATAGGAAGGCAAAGGTGTTTCGCCAAGCTCTTCCAAAACAGCGTTAAAGTCGCCGTCGTATGCGAACTCCAGAATCCTACCCCCGGTCGCCGTTTTGGCCATGACTGTGGCGGTCAAATCCGGGCCGAAGCGGATTTTGGCACCGACGGGGCATCGTCTGCCCGGCTTGACCAGCGCTTCCCAGGACCGATCGGTTTTTGGGTGCAGAAGCAGCGCTTCGATTTTACCGCCGCTCCCTTCCCGGGCCCCAAACAGGCGCGCCGGAATCACCCGTGACTCGTTGATTACCAGAACATCGCCGGGTTTGAGATACTCCGGCAGATTACAGAAGTGGCGGTGCTCGATCCCCTCCGAAGCCAAATCGATCACCATCAAGCGGGAGCTGTCTCTTGGTTCAACCGGGGTTTGCGCTATTAGTTCATGCGGTAGGTCGTAATCAAACTCTGAGGTTTTCATCATCTGCTCCTTGACTGGCTGCTTCTCAACACCTTATTCCTGGCCGCTGGTGCGCATGTACATGCCGGCAGGAAAGACAGGCCTGGTGACTTCAAACTCGAAATAATGGTGGTCACCGCTGCGTTCCACAGTCGCCGAAACCGGCACAGCGGCACCGGAACCACCCGCTGAAGCTGTCGTGGAGCTTTCCAGCTCAACATGGACAGCAATGTACTTGGCCGGGGTTAATCCTGCTTCCCGGATTTTCTCCCGGATTTCTCCAGGAACACGCCACATCTTGACCTGATATGCAGCGGCAAGGGTTTCATTGATCACTGCCTCAATCTCCTGTTCACTGCTACTGCCGCCGGCTGGCGCGCCTTTTGGCTGAACAGGTTCGCATTTCTTAATCCCCTTCTGAGATATGGTAACCACGATTTCGTTCTTGCCCGGTGTGAGGTAACCATCGCTTTCAGCCTGAGCCCCGATGTCCTTTACAGCCTGTCTGAAAGTGCTGCCAAGCAGGCTCAGCTTGCCGACCAGGCTTTTACCCTCTGCGTTCAGGCCTTCAGCCCGAACGACCCGCTGTTCACAATTGAGTGCCAGCTCAATGCTTGGATTGATGTCCAAAGTGACAAACACTTCGGGGACAGTCCCTCCGGGGATCTCTTTGAGCTGCCCGGCTGAACCAACCAAAGCCAATAACAAAACAACAGCAACACTCCACTTCAAATTGAAAGGAGGCCTTTTGATGGTATAGGTGATTTCCTGTCCCACATGCACTGGTTTATGAAAAGGAACACGCAGAAATTCCCTCTGGGGAGTCATCACAGTGACGTGATCCCGTGTCGTCACTTCAACGACAATCCCTTTCCCCTGTTTCATGCCTACCTCCTCCTTCAAACCGTCCGCTTAAGATACTCCTGAAGGTAGTTGAATTCTCCAATCAAGATTAGTGTCAAAGTAATTATGTATTTGCGCTGCCGCTCTAGAGTCTTGCGGCTGACCTTGACCATTTTCTCCAGTTCCTTCAGCGGCAGTGCCTTGCGGCTGGTAAGAAACTTCAATAATTGCGGATCATTGGCGAGAATCCGCGCTACCTCCAGAGCCCGATCCCGGGCATCCTGATGCTTGGGCGATACCTTGACCAGGTCAGAAAACCGGACACCATAGTCGTTCAACAGTTGATTCAAACGGAAGATTTCTTCACGCCTTTCTTCAGCTTCCTGCTGCAGCTGAATGACTCCAATGGCTTCCCGCAGTTCAATCTTGCGGATAATTGTTTCGTCAGCATCTTCCGCCTCCAGTGCCGACAGGGGAATCTCCTCCCTGCTGCGGGCCTTGCGGCGGAAATAATCAACCATGCGTCTTTTGATTACGATTTCCGCAAAGCTTAAGAATGATGCGCCAGCCTTAAGATTGTAGGCATTGATGGCCTCATCAAATGCCGACATGGCAATGCTGGCCTCGTCATCCCGCCCCAATACCAGGTATTTCTTGGCAACCTGTGATGCCACGCGCAGGTAAAAAGGGCGGTACTCGCTGATTAAGCGCTCCCTGACTCTACTGTCACCTTCTTGAGCCTGACGGACTAAGAGCTCCAATTCCTGTGGTTGCTGTCCACGAGCTGAACCGGCCATTGAACCTATCCTCCTTTGCCATAAACTATTCGCAAATGCGACAAATTTCTTGGGTATGGCTAAACATAGCCAAACTCCGCCAAAGATCCATCCTTGTTGCGCCAATCTTTCTTTACCTTCACCCAAAGTTCCAGAAACACTTTTGTCCCCAGTAACGCTTCTATCTGCATCCTGGCCCCGGTGCCGATTTTTTTAAGCATTGCACCGTGTTTGCCGATGATGATCCCTTTTTGCGAATCCCGCTCCACGTAAATGTTGGCCCTGACCAGCACCATGTCTTTGTCGGGCTTTGCTTCGACCTGCTCCACATCCACGGCCACAGAATGGGGGATTTCTTCTTCGGTGTTGTGCAGGATCTGTTCCCTAATCAGTTCAGCCATGACAAAGCGCTCCGGGTGATCCGTAACCCAGTCGTCGGGATAATACTTGGGCCCTTCAGGCAAATAGGGGACGATGGCCTTGACAAGCCCATCCAACCCGGTGCCTTCCTGAGCGGATACGGCCATCACCTCGGCAAAGGCATACTCATTCCTGATCCGGCTTAAAAACTGCTCCTGCTCTGCCTTCGTCACCAGATCAGCCTTGTTGGCCGCTAAAAACACCGGTGTATCAACATTCTGCAAAAGCCCGGCGATTTCCTCGTCGTTCTTCCTCCATTGGGAAATATCAACCAGGAAGCAGATCAAATCCACTTCCGCAAGGGTTGCCTTGGCAGCCCGGACCATGTATTCACCCAGTTTATGTAAAGGCCGGTGAATACCCGGCGTATCGATAAAGACGATTTGGGCATCGGGCAGTGTCAGCACAGCCCGAATCGTGTTGCGGGTGGTCTGGGGTTTGTCTGACACAATGGCTATTTTCTGCTGGAGCAAGTTGTTGAGCAAAGTCGATTTCCCCACATTGGGGCGCCCCACAACTGCCACAAACCCTGATCTGAACAATTTATCCTCCATCATAAGACTCCTCGGGGGGCAGTTCCAATACCAAAAGCAGCCGATCACGGCCGAGCCCATACTCATTTCTGTAGAAGCTTTTTTGCCGGAACCCAAAGCTGGTGTACAAATTCACCGCTGCTTCGTTCGCCGGATCCACAGTCAGGCTGACCTCTCTGAACCCGTCCCGGTACAGGCACTCCAGCGATCGCTCCAGCATTAATTTCCCCAACCCTCGGCTGCGGTAGTCTTTCCGCACTGCAAACCCAAACAAATACACCTGGAACGGATCGCTATAGCAGCGCATGTATTCTGCCGCCGCCACGACAGCATCCTGATCGAGCAGCACGAAGACACGCCCGTAGCGGATAAACGGCGGCAAAAACCATTCGTTCATCCCGCCAATGCCGAAAGCTTCCTGTTCAATTGCAATAATCTCCCCGGCCAGCTTGGGATCGGCCGCTGTCAGTTCACAGAATCTATAGTCCATAGCGATCACCAGTGAACGCCCCCGGCAGCAGCTTGGTTATGGTCGTCTCTTCCACATGCCCGTGCAGATTGGCGAGGATGATTACTGCCTGATCGTCAAAAAACTCAGCCAGTACCTGCCGGCAGACTCCGCACGGAGTTATCACGGCAGTGGTATCGGCCACCACCGCCAATGCCTTAAACGAGGTTTCCCCTTCCGAAACAGCTTTGAAAACCGCAGTCCGCTCAGCACAATTGGTGGGGCTGTATGCCGCATTCTCGATATTGCAGCCAAGGTAAACCTTGCCGCTGGACCCTAACAGGGCGGCACCCACTTTGAAATTGGAATACGGTGCATAAGCATGTTCCAAAGCTTTTACGGCATGTTCAATCAGCCAACGGTATTCGATGACGATCCCTCCCGAAATCACGCTATAAGCTTAAACAGGATCATGGTGATGACAAAACCGAGCAAGCCGCCGATGATCACTTCCGGTAAAGAATGAATCTTGCTTTGGACCCTGGTATGGGCTACCAAAAACGCCAAAGTATAACCAAAACTGGCTACAAAAGTATTGCCGGCGTACATGATGGCTGTGGCAAGGCTGAAAGCCAGGGCTGTATGGCCGCTGGGCATCCCTCCCCTGAAGTAGTCGGAACTGCCAGTAGCACTCTTGATCAAAATAATCAGGCCGACTACTATCAACAGCGCCAGCAAAGCCAGATCGGGATGATCAACCCCCTGCGCCAGCGAACGCAGATCCACTTGGATCAAGCGTTCAAACAGGACAATATACCCTACAGCTGCCGCCATGACTGAACAAATCAGCACAGCGCCTGCCGCCACATTCTTGGCAATGCGGGCCAATGGGTGGATCCCTTCATGGGCAAGGTTAACCACTTCTTCAACGGCCGTATTGACCATCTCGGCGCCGATCACCAGCCCGATTGTCAAAAGCAGAATCAACAACTCCAACCTGGTGACGTTGAGGATCATGGCCAGGATCAGAACGAGCATCCCAATGATCAGATGGACTTTAATATTCCGCTGTGTTTTGACAGCATAGACAATACCATCAATCGCGTGGTTGAAGCTGTCGACAATATTCCTGGACCGCACCGCTCTGCCTCCTAGTCCCGGGCCAGATTCACCCTGGCCATGATTTGCTCTTCAACAGAACGCATTTTTTCCTTATCCTCTATATTTTGATGATCATAGCCCAACAGGTGCAGCAAGCCGTGGGCGATGAGGTAGCCGACTTCCCTGGCCAGGCTGTGGTTGAAGGCTTCACTTTGCTCCCGAGCCCGTTCCAGGGAAATCACAATATCGCCTAACAGCCGTGGAGCTCCCGCAGGCTGCTCAAAAGCCTCGCCTTCTTCCTGGGCAAAGGACAGCACATCGGTTGCGGCATCGATCTGGCGGTACTGGCGGTTTAGGGCTCTAATGGCCTCGTTGTCGACAAGAGTAACGCCGACCTCCACCGGGCCTGCGACGGCCAAAAGCTCCAACCCGGCCTGCAGTACTTGCCTTATCACTGAATTCAGCCCTGCGGTATCAACAGAATCCTGCTCATTATTGATGAATAACTCCATCAGGGCTTGCCCTTCCCTTCGTTTTTCACGCCCACAATATCTTCACGGGTAATCGTCTCCGGGTATTCTATGCGCCCGTGGAAGATGCCCACCAGTACTTTGGAAAATGCATCGGCGATCTTGTTGAGGTCCTGGAAAGTCAGGTTGCTTTCATCAAGCTGCCCGTCATCGAGCCTTTCCCGGATGATCTTCCGGACCAAACCTTCGATTTTGCCCGGATTTGGTTTCGACAGTGACCGGACCGCAGCTTCCACTGCATCCGCCAGCGAGACTATGGCTGTCTCCTTTGTCTGAGGCTTTGGCCAGGGATAGCGGAAATCTTTCTCTTCGACAGTATCGCCGTTATGCTCCTGTGCCCGGTGATAGAAGAACTTCACCAGATCTGTGCCGTGGTGTTCCGCAATGAATGCGCTGACCACGTCCGGCAGTTTATGCTCCCGCGCCAGTTCCAACCCGTCTTTGACATGGGAAATGATAATCAAGGTGGACAATGAAGGCGCAATCTTGTCATGAGGGTTGTCATTCCCAATCTGGTTCTCTACAAAGAATATGGGCCGTTTCACCTTGCCGATATCATGGTAGGTGGCGCCCACGCGGGCCAGCAGCCCGTCCGCGCCCACCGCGTCGGCTGCCGCTTCCGCCAGGTTGCCCACAATAATGCTGTGATGATAGGTTCCAGGTGTCTCCATGAGCAGGCGCCGCAGCAGGGGATGATTCGGGTTGGTCAGTTCCAGCAGGCGGATGGCAGAAGTTATGGAAAAAACACTCTCAAAATACGGTAGAGAGCCAATGGTGCTCACAGAGCAGATTAGCCCATTGATCACACCAAGATAGCTGTGGAGAATCAGGTTCGAATCTCTCAGCAGAAGCCCAAAGGTGATCATCACCAAAAAGTTGCTGCCGCCAACGATAAACCCGGCCCGCATCAATTCTCCCCGCTGGCTCACTTTGGATACACTGAGGATGGCAATCAAGCCTCCGACCAATCCCTGCACAACCACGGGCAGCGATTGAAAGATAATACCGCTGGCTACTGACAGGAAAGTGACGGTGAGATACCCTGTCCGGTAATCCAAAAGCATTGTCACCAGCATCCCCGCCAAGGCGATCGGCGTGAGGTGCATAATCAAGAGCCAGGGCACCAGCGACATGATCTTGGTGATCAGAGTCACCAAAATCAAGACCGAGCCGACGAAAGCCAGCCTGCTCTCGCTTAAGATCACCTCGGGCCTGTACTTGTGCAGGGCGAGTCCGTAAACAACCAAAAGCAGAGTCACAATGCCAAACAAACCTAACAGTGCCCAGTAATCAATACCTTCCCGGTAGAGCCCCAGATCTTTCAACAGCTGGACATGTTCAGGCTCCACAACGGTTCCATCGCTGATAATGATTTCGCCGGCCTTGACCACTACTGGTTCCACTTCTTCCATGGCTTCCAGGCGCTTTTGCTCCACCGCCTGATGATCCAGTGCCAGGTTCGGTTCAACAACCTGGGCCGCCACCGCAAATGCAGCATCCTGCAGCTGGGCGCTGATCTCGCTTTGGGCAATCAGGACCCTGATCCGCTCCATGGTATTGTCCAGTTCCGCCTCGGCAATCCGCTGCTGCATCTGTTCCATGATGATGCGCCGGCATTCCGCCACAAACGTGTTGTAGGCCAGGGAATCGGCGCTCACCAACTGATCCACAACCTGCAGAGGCAAGACGATTTCCAGCTGTTGAGCCAGCTGTTTTTGCACATCCACCGGTTTAAACGGGCTCTGATCAATTTCCGGTTCCTCACCTGCCGGCTCCGGTTCCGGCCTGGCATCGGCAACAATGGCAAAAATGGCTGTCAGTTTTTCCTCAGCCGCCACGACAGTGGCATGATTGACAATATAGAAATTGGGATCAGCCTTGGCCTCCGCCTCAGCCCTGGCAGCAGCCGCCTGCCGCTGCCTTTCAGTCTGAGCCCGGTTTTCCATGTCCCGCGAAACGCGGATGTCCTGCCGAGCTACTTCCCCAACTTCCAGCTTATAGCCCACCGGGCTGATGTTGATGGACAGAATGCCAAATATCCCAATAAAAACTAAAACTGCCAAGATCCACTGTCTGACAGTAGTCTGCTCCAATTTCCCCTTTATACTGCGCCATGCCTTTGTCCAAGGCCTTGGCTTAGACTTTCCCATGTTGATAGCTCCTCTCGACGACGGCCGCTAAGCTTCGTCTTGTTCTCCATTCTCGAACCTGGCGTACGCTTTGATCACCCTTTGCACCAGCGGATGCCGCACCACGTCACTTTCAGTGAGGTAGCAAAAACCGATTCCCTTAACATCTTTGAGGATCCTGCTGGCTATGACCAAGCCTGACTTCTTGCCCCGGGGCAGGTCAATCTGGGTCACATCACCGGTGACCACAGCTTTCGATCCATAGCCCAGGCGGGTCAGGAACATCTTCATCTGCTCATTGGTGGTGTTTTGTGCTTCATCGAGGATAATAAACGAATCATCCAGAGTCCGGCCCCGCATGTAGGCCAGGGGAGCAACCTCAATCACTCCTCTTTCCCTAAGCTTTAGGTACTGTTCTTGTCCCAAAATATCGTACAGGGCATCATGCAGAGGCCGCAAATAAGGGTCCACCTTGTCCTGGAGATCGCCGGGGAGAAACCCTAAATGCTCGCCCGCCTCCACGGCGGGGCGGGTCAGGATGATGCGGCTGACTTCTTTCCGCTTCAGGGCGGCCGCTGCCACGGCCATAGCCAAGAATGTCTTACCGGTGCCGGCGGGGCCAATGCCGACGCTGATCACATTAGCATTAATCGTCTGGACATATTCTTTTTGGCCCTGCGTTTTCGGGTATATCTGCCGTCCCCGGGCGGTGGTCACAATGATCTCCGAATTGAGATCCCGCAGCGATACACCATTTCCCGCATTAATCAGCTCGCTGGCATAGTGAAAATCATGGGGGGTAAGATCCCGGTTCAACTCGGCCACATTGCCCAGAATCTGCCGCACCCTTTCCACATTTTCCGGATCGCCACTAAGGATTAAATCAATGCCTCGGGGAATCACCTTGATTCTGTATTGAGCCTCCAACCAGCGGAGGTTTTCATCACCTTTACCGCTGATGGCCTGAGCCTGGGCAATATCTGCCAAGGTAAAAACTATTTCTGTTGCCCGTTGAGCCACTCACAAACCTCCCTAATGATCTTGAAAACTATCATTATTATAACAAAAAGTGATTGAGATGCAACCTAAGGCCTGGGCACGAAGCGGGCGATGTTCTGCTCCACTTCGGCTATCAATCCAACCCGGATCCCATGCTGATCAGCGATAATGTATTCATCAACCTGGCTTTCCATCACCTGATCCCGCTCAACGCCCGTTGCCGCCAATTGCTGCCAGGCCCGTTCCAAGGCCAGGGCGCGGGCCTGCTCAGGCGCAACCAGCACCGTATGATACTCCACCTCAGCATATGTTTGCCTGGCAACAGCTATTGGCAGTTTCAGGCTGCCGATCCGCACCTGCCAAACCTGCACAGTATTTGTGTGGTCGGTAAAGGGTACTCGCCTGCCCAGCCGCACTTTCCATTTGCCCAGAGTCAGCGTATAAACGGTATGGTAATTTCCGGTAGCCACTTCTGTGACCTTGCTGAAAGCCGCTTCTCCGAAGGCGTCATACCAGACACGGGCCCGGACAATGCCCTCAGCGCTCCCTTTTTGCCAGCGGCCGTATTGATCGTAATATTCACCGGAAATGAGGACATCTCCTTTCTTTACTGTACTACCCGCAGACACCAGCGCAGTGCCCCTAAAGGGCACCACCTGCGTAACCAGGCCGCTGTCGGCCGCCACCATGTCGCCGTACTGCACTTCTGCAAGATCAGGGCTGGCCTGCTCCGCAACTGCAACCTGCATCAGCACACCTTTGAGGCTCACCCCCGCCCATGAGAGTTCAGGAAACTGAGTCAAAAGCAGGTTTTCCAGATAATTGGGCCTGATCTGGGCTTTTGCCGCCCCAACCTTGATACCCTGGTCCGCAAGCACAGCCGCAATTTGGTCCGCACTCAGCTTTTCCATACCGGTTATTTCAATCACCCAGACAAAGCCGGTCAAATAGTAGAGACAGCCTATTACCAACAGCAGGCCGACAATCAGCCCATTCCGCTTCATCAATTTGGCTAAAAAAAAGGGCAGCCCAGCCCGACCCACGATACCCACTCGGACGTTCAGCCCACCGAGCAAAGGCCGCAGCCGCTTAAACTGCCTGATGCGGATTTTACCGATCATGATATTGGCCGTAACCCGCTCCAAATCCCAGATGCCGAAACCGTGGCCGGCAATGCGGTTGATCAGGGCCTCCAACTGTGCGCCTTTCATTTTGATAATCACATACCCGGTAATCCAGGCCCAAAGACGATTAATCATACTTCCACCTCACTGTTGGCCGGCAAATTCAATATTGGCAATAATGCCTTCAAGCTTGAGGCCGTCCCGGTCAATAAAGCGGATGGCCAATCTGCGTCCGTAAACGCGCATCTGCCCGCTTTGAAACCGGATTACGGTTTCCGTGGAGGTATATTTTTCAATGCCCTTGTGATTCTCAATAGACACTTCAGTATTGCCAACCATCGTGATCCTGGGAAGATCCAGAATGGCATCGGCAGGCAAATCCATAATCTTTACCAGCTTTTTGGCCACTTTGTCCAAGCCCCGGTCCATGAGTACACCTCCAGCAATTCCGGCTTTGTTAAAAACTATGCTTATCTACGTTAAAGCATGCCTTAAGGCATAAAAATCCCAAGACAGTCCTGTCTTGAACACAGTCTGTCTTGGGCGAACCACACCTTAATCTTATCTTAATCTTACCTGATCGGCCAGGGCCTTCTGGAGCGGGGCTCCCTGAGAATTTCGCTGAACACAACCAATTCCCACAGCTTGGAAGCGAGGCTGTGAGAAGCCACATCCAGTCCGGCAGCCTTGGGAGCAGTTGGCATTCTGGGCCCCGCGCCTGGCGCCGGAGAACCCAACTCCTCAAATGCAGCGTTCAAATCCAAATCTGCGTCATCTTCCCATTCCGCAAAGCTGTCAAACCCATAATCCAAATCGGTGCCTTGAGGCGGTGCCGGCTTGGACAGTGGTGACGGTTTCACTCTTGGCGCTGTCAGCGTCCTCTGCATTGTTCCCGCAGCTTGAGGCTGCTCGAGCCGCGTTCCTGCCGGATGCCGTGCCTCCTGCGGCATCCCGGCCTTGGGGCGTTCGGGAGCCGGTTGAACCTTTGGGATTCTGGGCGCGCTGCGCGGCTGCTGTTTTTTCAGCGACTGCAGCACTGCGCCGATCACTGAAACGACCAGGTAAATGACGACAATAATCGGCATGAAAGATTGCATTTTATTCCTCCTCAGAGCCCGGCATTACTCAGTCTTGTCTTTCTGCTTCTGATTCTGCTGCTCTGGTTTGCCTGACTTTCCGATGGCCTGGCGCATGTCAGTATCGGCCATGATGTTGCGCATGTTGTAGTAATCCATGACACCCAGCTTGCCCTCGCGCAAAGCTCCGGCAAGGGCCTTGGGAACCTCCGCCTCCGCTTCCACAACCCTGGCCCGCATCTCTTCAACCCGGGCCCGCATTTCATGCTCCAGGGCGATGGCAGCAAACCGGCGCTCGGCGGCCTTGGCCATGGCAATGTTCTTGTCGGCTTCAGCCTGGTCGATCTGGAGCTGTGCACCGATATTGCGCCCAACATCCACATCGGCGATGTCGATGGAGAGGATTTCAAAGGCTGTGCCGGAGTCCAAACCCTTGGCCAGTACTGTGCGGGAAATCTGATCCGGGTTCTCCAGCACTTCTTCATGGCTTTCGCTGGATCCCACAGTGGTTACGATACCCTCGCCGACCCGGGCAATAATCGTCGCTTCACCGGCCCCGCCCACCAAACGGTCGATGTTGGCACGGACAGTAACCCGGGCAATGGCCTTAAGCTCAATACCGTTTTTGGCCACAGCAGAGATTACCGGTGTTTCGATTACCCGGGGATTTACACTCATCTGGACAGCCTCCAGTACGTTCCGCCCAGCCAGGTCAATGGCAGCAGCCCGCTCAAACTCCAGGGGGATGTCTGCCCTGTGGGCGGCAATCAAGGCATCAATCACCCGGTCCACATTGCCGCCGGCCAGATAATGGGCTTCCAGCTTGTCGATAGTCACATCCAGACCCGCCTTATAGGCTTTGATCAGGGGGATAATGATCCGTCCCGGCGGCACCCTTCTCAGCCGCATTCCAACCAGAGTCAGGATTCCCACCTGGACTCCGGCCGCCAATGCCGAAATCCACAGCCCGATGGGAATGAAAGAGAACAGAAATGACACAAACAAGATGATCAGGATAATCAAGAAAATCATCAAAGGTTCCACGATACTGCCTCCTCTACAGATAATTGATCTCAATCAGGGGTTTTTAGCTGACTTCGGTCACCACTATCCGGTTTCCTTCCACATGGACCACCTTCACCATAGTATTATTGGCAATAAAGTCTCCATCTGATACAACATCGTAACGTTGGTCACCGATTTTGACAATCCCGGCAGGCCTCAACACTGACAAAGTAACTCCGGTTTTGCCCACCAGATCACTGTAATCCCTCACTCCCTGATACCCCTTTGACTTCTCTTCACGGGTGAGCAGGACAAAACGGCTCCAGGCCCGGGACTTGGTAAACCGCTTCCACAGGATTACGATGATCACAACGGTTACAGCTAGAGTTATGGCAAGGCTGGTCAGTGCCGCAGTGAAATTGTCAAAGGACAGGAAAATGCTGGCCAAAATGCTGATCAAGCCCAGCAGTCCAACGATGCCGAACCCGGGAATGATGAAGATCTCGGCGATCAGCATCAGAATGCCCAGGACAAACAAGACCACCACTTCCATGCCGGCCAATCCCGCCAGGATCCGGCCGCCAAAGAACAGGCCCATGGCTGATACTCCAATCACACCCGGCAGCCCCAGGCCCGGCGACAGTAGTTCGACGATGATCCCCAAAAAGCCTAGGATCAGTAGGATTTGGCTTACTGTGGGCTCCGTCACAAAGCCGGCCAACCGCTCGGCCCAGTTGCGCTCAATCTCCACAACCGGAAGATGATCGAGCTGGTAATGGGCCAAAACTTCTGTACGGTAATTGGTCAGCAAATCTGCATAGCCTACCTCCACGGCATCCTGTGCTGTCAAGGTCAGCAATTTGCCCGGCCCTACCAACCCGTCGATCACCACATCCGCATCCACCATGGCGGCGGCAATGCTGGCATCCCGGCCGTGGCGCTGGGCGGTGGCGGCGAACTCAGCCCGCATATAGGAAACATTTTTCTGCTCCAAAGGCCGGGGTTCAGCTGCGCCCATGGTACTCCCGGGGGCCATGGCAATATGAGGTGCCGCAATGGCAATCAAGGCTCCCGCCGATATGGCCCGCTCCCGGACAAAGGCGATAACCGGTGTCTCCATCCGCAGGATATGATCGCGGATTTCCGTTGCCGCGTCCACACGCCCCCCAAAGGTGTTGATTTCCAAGAGCACCGCTGCCTGGTCCCGCTGCGCCTGTTTCAACCCTCTCAGGACATATTGGGACAAGCCAAGCTCAACAGTGCCGTCAACAGTAATCACATGCACTTGAGTTGGCGGCTGTTGGGCCAAGCAGCTGGCTCCACTGAGCACCAAAGCAAGGACAATCATTGTCAATACAGATACTCGCAAGAACTTATGATTCATGGTCCGCCTCCCTTCGAGCAATCCACATCTATGGAAAAAAGCTCGACATCAATCAATCATGACATCGAGCCGATACTTGTCTATCGGAACCTGGAATTCCGTTTGCGTGCCGCTTCAGACTTTTTCTTCCGCCTCACACTTGGTTTTTCATACTGTTCCCTTTTCCGAACTTCCGACAATACACCCGTTATGCGTACCTGTCTTTTAAAACGGCGTAAAGCACTATCGAGGGACTCGTTCTTGCCAACCCTAATCTCTGCCATCCTGTTATCCCTCCCTCCGCAACGTCACATCCATTATTACAACGGTTCCCATCCATTATAATCTATTAACTATAGTTGGTCAATTGTTTTATCCTGGGGGCCAGGACAGCTCGCGCCCTCCCAACAGATGAAAGTGAAGGTGTGGGACAGTCTGCCCTCCGGCCGGGCCGCAGTTAGTCACCAACCGGTAACCATCATCAAGCTGGTATTTCGCAGCCAGCTCCTTCACAGCAGCACCGATTTGATCGAGCAAACCCTCATCGCCCGGGCCTATCTCACCAATGTTGGCCAAATGCTTCTTGGGGATGATCAGGATGTGGACAGGCGCCTGCGGGTGGATATCTGGAAAGGCCACAACGTCATCGCTTTCATATACCAGTTCAGTACCGAGCTCTCTATTGGCGATTTTGCAAAAGATACAGTCCATCACTACGCACCTCCCTCCGTGCCTACCTCAAAATTCGCACCTGAATCCAAAATTCCTTCCACCTGCCCGTTTGTCACGGAAACAATCCTGGCGGCAATGATCTCGCCGATCGGCAGATCACCTTCTCTGACTGCGGGGAGGGCCACCTGTATATAATTGTCCGTATGCCCCACCAGCATCCCCTCCTGCTCCCGTTCAACCAACACGCCCACCGTCCGGTTGACAAACTTTTGGTGGTAGGCAAAGGCCAGCTGATCAGACAAGGCTGTCAAAGCCCGGCTGCGCCGTTCTTTTTCTTGTTTCGGCACTTGATCAGGGAAAGAATAAGCCAAAGTCCCTTCCCGCGCTGAATACGGGAAGACATGGATTTTGCAGGGAGCCGTATCTTCCAAGAACGCGTAAGTTTGGTCAAACAGATCGGGAGTTTCACCGGGAAAACCAACGATTACATCGGTGGTAATGGCAACCTCCGGTACTTGTGCCCGCACGGCCTCCACAATGCGACGAAAATCCGCGGTTTGACAGCGGCGCCGCATCCGCTTGAGAATTTGATCCGAACCGCTCTGCAAAGGGATGTGCAGGTGCCGGCAGACCTTGGGGTGGTTTGCCACCAGATCGATCAGTTTTGCGTCTATCTCATTGGGATCGACCGAACTGATGCGCACCCGCTGCAGATTGGGCACATCGGCTACTTGTTCCACAATCTCCGAAAGGGAAGTGGCCGGCTTTAAATCCTGCCCGTAGCCGCCCAAGTGGATCCCGGTGAGCACAATTTCCCGGTACCCTTGTTTGGCGATATGGGCCGCCTGCTCAATCACACTGGTAGCAGGCCGGCTCCGGGACGGCCCCCGGGCATAGGGCACCTTGCAGTAGGCACAGTACTGATTGCAGCCATCCTGAATCTTCAGGTAAGCCCGGGTTCTGCCTTCAAAGGCGGCGGCGTTTAGTTCTTCAAACTGGCGCACCTGCAGAATGTCTTCCACCATGACACCCTGCCCATGGCGGCCGATTTGTTCCACCAACTCCACAATCCGGCTGCGCTTGTCCGTCCCCACAATCAGATTGACTCCGGGAAGAGCCTTGACCTGCTCCGGATTTGTCTGAGCCAGGCACCCCACCACCACAATCTTTGCCTGGGGATTGTTCCGGTGGGCCCGGCGGATCATCTGTCTCGACTTATGATCGCTGATGTTCGTTACCGTGCAGGTATTGATGATATAGACATCAGCCCCGGCCTGGTTGAAGTCCACCACTTCATATCCATGAGCCTTAAACTGGGCTGCGATTGCTTCCGAATCGTATTGATTGACTTTGCAGCCAAGGGTATGCACAGCTACCCGTTTGTTCAACCCAAATCACCCCATAAAAACTGCACCAACGCCAATACGGCAACAGCAGCTGTTTCGGTCCGCAGGATTCTGGGACCAAGCGTTATGATTTCTCCGTTAATGGTTTTGATTCTTTCCACTTCCTCTGGGCAGAAACCGCCTTCGGGCCCAATCACAATACTAACCTGCCGGGGCTGTTTTGGCAAATGCCCTTGAATATGGGCCAACCCCCGGTTCTGTTCCTGTTCATAGGGCATCAACAGCAGGTGATCCTCGTCGCGGTGGGCCAGCGCCGCAGCCAGCTGGTCAAAACTTACAGGCAGATGTACTTGGGGGATCGTATCGCGCCGGCACTGTTTGGCGGCTGCCTCGGCAATTTTCTGCCAGCGCTCCTGCCTCTGCCGGCTTTTTTCCCCGTCCAGCCTGACTACGGTATACTGGGAAAAAAACGGGACAATCTCCGTAACTCCCAGTTCCACACTCTTCTGGATAACCAAGTCCATTTTACCGCCTTTGGCCACCGCCTGGCACAGGCAGGCTTTGAGCTGCGGCTCTGTTTGGACCTTTACCGGGCTCAACAGCTCACAGATAACCTTGGAGGAATCAACCGCCACAATCACACCTTCATAAGCCCGGCTTCCTGCGCCGCCGATTACACCGATCAAAACCTGATCGCCCGGTTTTTTGCGCAATACTGACCGCAAATGGTGTGCATCTCCACCGGTAACTGTTACCTTGCCCTGGCTGACTTGCCCGGAAGGCACGAAAACCTTAACCATCAGCCGGTCCTCCTCTGCTGCAGTTCAAAACAAACCCATTCGCCCTGCTCCATCCGGCGGGTTACTGTAAAACCGTTTTCTGAAGCGGCGTTGGCCACATCCGCAGCCCTGCTGTGAATAACGCCTGACGCCAGAAACACACCCCGGCTTGTAAGCTTTGCAGCTGCCGCCGGCATTAGCTCAATGATCACATCGGCGATAATATTGGCCACAATCAGATCCGCCTTCCCCGGCAATCCGGGGAGCGAGCCTCGGCCGCAGCTGATCTCAACCCCATTCCTGGCGGCGTTTTCCCGGCACACTTCCACCGCAACCGGGTCAGTATCCACAGCTCTTACTTCTCCGGCTCCCAGTTTGGCGGCGGTGATCGCCAAAATGCCCGAACCGGTGCCGATATCCCACACTGTCCGGCCCTGCAGCGAATGATCCTGAAGGGCCTCGATGCACATGGCAGTGGTGGGGTGTGTGCCGGTTCCAAAGGCCATGCCCGGGTCCAGTACAACAACTACTGCATCAGCCTGGGGATTGGCCATCGGCTCCCAGCTGGGCTCAATCACCACACGGCCGATTCTGACAGGATGGTAGTACTGCTTCCAGGCATCAGCCCAATCAGCTTCAGATATGATCCGGGCTGTCAGTTCCACCTGGCCTACCTGCAGCCCAAATCCGGACAAGGCCTCGATTTCCCTTTGGATCTGGTTCAGCTGGGCAGCGTTTTTCGGCACATGAAAATAGGCCTTGATCATCACCCGTTGATCGCCGGACAGCTCCGGGAAATAATCGCCCCATTGGTTTGCCATGGCTTCCCGGATCAGGGCATCACTTTCAAAGGCCACGCCTTGGGCCCCATATCTGAGCATGATTTCACCCGCGGCTTCCGCTGCTTCCTGATGGGTTAAGGCCGCTACCTCCTGCCACTGTTTACCCATACTGCCACGCCCTTGTCCAAAATCATAATGATTAAAAGTGGCGGTATTACCCGCCACTGCCTTATCTGAATGCATCCTTGACTTTGCCGAAGAAACTCTTGGTTTCATTCGGCAGTGATTCGTCACTGGCTTTAGCAAATTCCCTCAAGATCTGCTTCTGTCTCGGAGTAAGCTTTGTAGGTGTGACGACATTTACCTGGACCAATTGATCCCCCCGGCCGAAGCCTCGGACATCCGTGATTCCCTTGCCGCGCAGACGAAAAACTCTGCCGCTCTGCGTCCCCTCGGGGATCCGCATCTTGACATCCCCCTCCAGAGTGGGGACGTCTATTTCATCGCCCAAAGCGGCCTGCACAAATGAAATCGGCACCTCACAGACGATGTCGTTGCCCCGGCGGGCAAAGAACTCGTGGGGTTTGACATGCACAACGGCCAATAAATCGCCGTAAGGCCCTCCGTAGCTTCCCGCTTCACCCTGGCCCCCTACCCGGACCACCTGGCCGTCGTCAATTCCGGCCGGAATCTTAACACTGATCTTCTTGGCTGCCTGCACCGTGCCTCTGCCCTGGCACACTTTGCAGGGCATTTCAAACACCTTGCCCTCGCCCCCGCAGCGGGAGCAAGTGCGGCTGGTCTGGATCTGGCCGAACACAGTGCGCTGTACCGACCGGACTTGCCCGGATCCGCCGCAGTCAGGGCAGGTCTTCAGCGGAGTCCCCGGTTCGGCTTGATTGCCGTGACAGTGGGCACAGATCTCTGTCCGGGAAACCTCCACATGTTTTTCAACCCCAAAGGCAGCTTCATCAAACTCAATCGTCAGGCTGACCCGGATATCTGCCCCTTTCCGTGGGCGCCTTTGGCGGCGGGCTGTACTCCCTCCAAAAAACATGTCGGCAAAAATATCGCCAAGATCTTCAAACCCAAAGCCAAAATCGCCAAACCCGCCGAAGCCTTGGCCAAACCCGCCGTTCTCAAAGGCGGCATGGCCAAACTGATCGTACTGGCTGCGGGTTTCTGGATCCCCCAACACCCGGTAGGCTTCATTTATATCCTTGAACCGTTCTTCCGCTCCCGGTTCCTTGTTTACATCCGGATGGTACTGCCGGGCCAAACGCCGGTATGCTTTTTTAATTTCCTCTTGAGAAGCATCTCTTGGCACACCCAAGATCTCATAGTAATCTTGTTTGGCCATCGATCCACCACCTTCGGTTATTTCTGTCCATCTTCTTCAGTGAACTCTGCATCTACTACATCTTCTTCAGCTTTGTCCTGGGTGGAAGAGGTATCGCCCGTCTGCTGGCCGGCTTGCGTCTGTTGATAAATCTTCTGGGACAGCTTGTGCATCACCTCATCAAAAGCTTTGATCTTGGCTTTGATCTCTTCAATATTATCGCTTTCCAGTGCTTTCTGCAATTCCTCTTTCGCAGCCTCAATCTCCTGCTTTTCCGATTCGCTGACTTTATCCCCCAAGTCCTTTAGAGTACGATCGATATTATAAATGGCTGTATCTGCCTGGTTTTTCAGCTCAATCAATTCGCGGCGCTTCTTGTCTTCCTCTGCATGCGCTTCCGCTTCCTGGACCATTTTATCGATATCTTCCTTGGTCAGCCCGCTGGCGGAAGTAACGGTGATTTTCTGCTCTTTGCCTGTACCCAGGTCTTTAGCTGACACATTGACGATACCGTTGCGGTCGATATCGAAGGTAACCTCGATCTGCGGCACTCCCCTGGGCGCAGGCGGAATGCCTGTCAGCTGAAACCTGCCCAAGGTGACATTGTCCTTGGCCATGGGGCGTTCGCCCTGCAGGACATGGATGTCCACCGCCGGCTGGTTGTCGGCGGCAGTGGTGAAGACCTTCGCCTCCCGGCAGGGGATGGCAGTATTGCGCTTGATTAATGTGGTCATCACGCCGCCCAAAGTCTCAATCCCCAGCGACAGCGGTGTTACGTCCACCAGGACCAGGCCCTGCCCTTTTTCGAACTCCCCGGACAAGACCCCGGCTTGAATGGCGGCACCCATGGCTACGCATTCATCGGGATTGATCCCTTTGTACGGTTCTTTGCCCATGACATTCTTGATCGCTTCCTGCACGGCAGGAATCCTGGTCGATCCACCCACCAGAATCACGCGGTCAATATCCCCCGGCTGCAGCCCCGCGTCTTCCATTGCCCGGCGCAGCGGGCCCATTGTCGCCTCTACCAAATCGGCAGTCAGCTCATTGAACTTGGCCCTGGTGACGGTGATGTCCATATGCAGGGGCCCTGCATCGCTGGCACTGATAAACGGCAAATTGACATTGGTCTGCGGCAAGCCGGACAGTTCGATCTTGGCCTTTTCCGCCGCATCCCTTAGGCGCTGCATCGCCATTTTGTCTTTGGACAAATCCACACCGGTTTCTTTTTTGAACTCATCAATCAGATAACGGGCCAGGCGTTCGTCAAAATCATCGCCGCCCAGGCGGTTGTTGCCGCTGGTAGCTTTCACGCCGATATAACCTTCCTCCAGTTCCAGGATGGACACATCAAAAGTCCCGCCGCCCAGGTCATAAACCACCACCGTCTGCTCCTGCTCTTTATCCAGGCCATAGGCAAGGGAAGCGGCTGTCGGCTCGTTGATAATCCGCAGCACTTCCAAACCGGCAATTATGCCCGCATCCTTGGTAGCCTGGCGCTGTGAATCGGTAAAATAGGCCGGGACTGTAATTACAGCCTGAGTGACAGGTTCGCCCAAGTAGTTCTCAGCCTCTTCCTTAAGCTTGCGCAGGATCATGGCTGAAATCTCCTGGGGAGAATATTTCTTGCCATCAATGGTAACGGAATAATCCGTGCCCATTTGGCGTTTGATGGACATAACGGTACGGTCAGGATTGGTAATGGCCTGCCTTTTGGCCACTTGGCCCACCAGCCGTTCCCCTTCTTTGGTGAAAGCCACCACCGAAGGGGTGGTGCGGCTCCCTTCCGCATTCGGGATAACGATCGGTTCCCCACCTTCCAATACTGCTACAACAGAATTTGTTGTCCCTAAATCAATGCCTATTACTTTACCCATTAGCTATTCCTCCTCATGTTGCTGTTCAGGGGCAACCTTGACCATGCTTGCCCGCAGCAATCTGTCTTTATATAAGTAGCCCTTTTGTATTTCACCGATGACGACCAAATCCTGTCCCGGATCCCCTTCTATGCTGACTGCTTCATGGATGTTTGGATCAAAAGGTTTCCCCACGGCATCGATAGGAGTTAACCCTTCCTTGTACAGGCAGTTCATCAGCTGATCAAAGATCATCTTTACGCCGGCGAGATAAGGTGAATCATCTTCGGCGGCGGCAATCGCCCGTTCGAAATTATCGATAACCGGCAGCAGTTCAACCAGGAGATTCTGGTTGGCTGCAGCGCGGATTGTTTCGACCTGTGCCTCGCTGCGCCGTTTGTAATTGTCAAAATCGGCCTTCAACCTCAGCATCCGATTCACCAGATCAGCCCGTTCCTGCTCCCACTGCTGCTGCAGATGCTCGAACCGCTCAGCCTCTTCCCTGCAGCGGCAGGCATCACCTTCGGCTTCCGCCTTTCCACATTGTGCAGTTTCTGAGCCGGTTTCCCGTTCCAGATCCCCAGGCCCGCCGTTGGGTTCAGCCTTGGTTGTATCGGGCTTGGCTTCCTCGGAGTTGGCCCCTTCCCGGACCTGGCCCGTATCTTGTCCGTGCTGAAGCTGTTTTTCGTTCAAGTCTCTACCTCCTCAGTTCCACCTATTTAATAAGATCGGTTAGGACTTCGCTGAGTGAATTGGCCAGAAGTTCGACAACGGAATATACATTAGCATATTCCATCCTGGTCGGGCCAATTACACCAATCGCCCCCATCACCTTACTGCCCACTGAATATGTGGAGGTGACCACGCTGCATTCGTGGATTTCCTCCATGGGGTTTTCCCGGCCAATAGTGACCTGTACCCCCGAATACCTGCTGAGAGTGCTGATCAAGCCGGAAAGAGCGTCTTTCTGCTCCAACAAACCTAACAGGCCTTTGGCCCGCTCAAGATCTTTAAACTCCGGCTGCTCAAAAATGCTGATGGCGCCGCTGAGGAAGACCTTTTCCTGCTTTGAATCCACCAGCTCGCCGGCGATCACATCCAGAAGCGCCGCGCCCAGATCGCCGTATTCCCTTTTGATTTCTTTGATCAAACTGGATAGGAGATCGCGGTAGGCAACACCCTGGAGCCTCTCTGTCAACTCCCGGGAAATCTGCGGCAGTGCGTCGGGGTCGTATGTTCCCGGCATCCGAACAATCCTGTTCTGCACCAGCCCTGGATAGAGCACCAAAACCAACAGGATCCGGTATTCATCCAGTGCCAGCAGCTGGATCCGTTCGATGACGCATTTGTTCATCTGCGGAGCCAGGACAACCGCAACATAGTTGGTCAATACCGACAGCAGCTTTGACGCTTCTTGCACAAGCTGCTCCACTTCATGGCTGATTGCCCCAACACGGCGCTGGATCTCACTGCGTTTGCCTTCCGGAATCTCGGATGGCTCCATCAACACATCGACATAAAAGCGGTACCCTTTATCTGATGGTATCCGACCTGCTGAAATATGCGGCTGGATAATATATCCGATTTCTTCCAAATCTGCCATCTCATTGCGAATGGTGGCGGGAGAAACGCCCAGATTATAGCGGCGAGCAATAGTCCGGGAACCAACCGGTTCAGCAGAACGAATATAATCATCGATAATAGCCTGCAGCACCATGATTTTTCTCTCATTCAGCATCCGTACTCGCCTCTTTTCGGCCCTTTAGCACTCGTCAAGCCAGAGTGCTAACACCTATCATTCATAAATTATCACTATGGCACTTGTTTGTCAAGATCGCAAAGGAGGTCGGACAAATGCTGAAAAAACCAGGTTTCCAAGGGATCTGCCGAGCTTGGTAAGCCTCAAAAACCCTTCCCTCTCCTCAATCAGGCCCCGCGCAGCCAGCCGATCAACCTCCGCTCCGTAGACTTCGTGCACGGAGCATTGAAAGCGCTGGTAAAAACTGTTGAGATTGACACCTTTCACAAGGCGCAAACCGAGAAACATCATTTCATCCATGGCCTGATCCGCGGTGACCGGCTCCCAGGAAGCATAGGCCGGCTCGTGTTTCCGCCAGCTGCGGATATAGCGGCCCAAATCTTCGGTGCTGCTGTAGCGGATCTGCCTGTAGTAACCGTGGGCGCCGCTGCCCAGCCCAAGATACGAATATGTCTGCCAGTAGATTAGGTTATGCCGCGCTTCCCGCCCGGGTTTGGCATAGTTGGAGATTTCATACTGGCAGTAGCCCTGCTGCGGCAGGTACTCCTGGGTATAGGCGAACATGGCCGCGGTTTCCTCTTCTGGGGGCAGGGTGAGTTCCCCCTCTTGGTACGCCTGGTAAAACGGCGTGTTTTCCTCAAGGATCAGGGAATAGCAGGAAAAGTGGGATGGTTTCAGCTGCACTGCTTGGGCCAAAGCGGCCTGCCATTGATCCAAACTCTGGCCCGGCAAGCCCTCAATCAGGTCAAGGTTGATGTTGTCAATGCCTGCTTTTCTGATTAAACCAACGCTTTCGTGAATCTGGCCAACCGTGTGGGCCCTGCCTATCTTCTGCAGAAGCCCGTCATCAAAGGCCTGGGCGCCAAGGCTGATCCGGTTTGCCCCTGCCTGGGCCAGGGCTTGAGCCTTTTCCGGTGTGAGGGTGCCGGGATTGGCTTCCACTGTGAACTCAAACCCAGGTTCAAAGTTAAAGGCCGCAGCCAGCTTGGTTAAGATGCGGTCAAGCTGGCCGGGGGTAAGAATGGTGGGTGTCCCCCCTCCGATGTAGAGAGTGGAACAGAGTTCGCCGGCTGTTTGCCGTGCCCAAAACTCAATCTCATTGGCCAAAGCCTGCAGGTACGCCTCGATCACCGGGGGTGCGGCGGCAGTTGAGTGGAAATCGCAATAGCCGCACTTGCGAAGGCAGAATGGGATATGGACATAAACACCAAGCATGAGCTACTCCACCTTCAGGATGGCCATGAAGGCTTCCTGCGGCACATCCACGCTGCCCAGGCTTTTCATCCGCTTCTTGCCTTCCTTTTGCTTTTCCAAAAGCTTCCGCTTCCGGGAAACATCCCCTCCGTAACACTTGGCCAGGACATCCTTCCGCAGCGCCCGCACTGTCTCCCTGGCGACAACTCTCGTGCCAATGGCCGCTTGGATGGGAACCTCAAACTGCTGCCTGGGAATCAGCTCCCTGAGCTTGCGGGCAAGGCTGCGGCCTCGCTCGGCTGCCTTGTCGCTGTGGACAATGCATGAAAGGGCGTCCACAGGTTTGCCGTTCAAGAGGATATCCAGTCTCACCAGGTCTGACTCCCGGTAATCGCTGAATTCATAATCAAGGGATGCATAACCTTTGGTCCGGGACTTGAGCTTGTCAAAGAAATCCATCAGGATTTCGCTGAGGGGCATCTCGTACTCAAGCCGGACCCGTTCCGGTGTGATATACTCCATGTTGCTGAAATCCCCGCTCCGTTCCTGGCACAGCTCCATGACAGGGCCTACATACTGTTCCGGCAGCATGATTGTGGCCGTGACATATGGTTCGGCAATTTTGCCGATCTTGGCCACCGGAGGGAACAGCGCCGGATTATCAATCAGGATCTCGGCCTGATCGGTCTGGGTAATCCGATAGACTACGCTGGGGGCCGTGGCAATAATATTCAAGCCGAATTCCCGTTCAATCCGCTCCTGGACAATCTCCATGTGCAGCAGGCCCAAAAACCCGCACCTGAAACCAAACCCCAATGCTGCGGAAGTTTCGGCTTCAAATGTAAGGGCGGCGTCGTTTAACTGCAGTTTCTCCAGGGCTTCCCGCAGTTCCACGTACTGTTCGTTATCCACCGGGTAAAGCCCGCAGTATACCATAGGTTTAGCGGGATGGTAGCCGGGCAGCGGTTCTGGAGCCGGCCTTTGGGCATGGGTGATCGTATCCCCCACCCTTGTGTCTTTGACATTCTTCATACTCGCCATCACACAGCCCACTTCACCAGGCAAGAGCCTGCCCACAGGTGTCATGGCCGGCCGCAGCACTGCCAGTTCCGTAACCTCGTATTGGCTCACGCTGCTCATCATCTGAATCTGATCGCCTACTTGGAGCGTGCCGTTGAAAACCCGCACATACGCCACGGCGCCCCGATAGGAATCGTAATGGGAATCAAAAATCAATGCCTGGAGGCGGGCTTCTGGATCGCCCTTGGGACAAGGGATCCGGGTGACTATTGCCTCCAGAATCCGGTCGATTCCTTCGCCCGTCTTGGCGCTGGCCAGGATCGCTTCGCTGCTGTCAATGCCGATCGTTTCCTCGATTTCCCGCTTCACCCGTTCAGGATCGGCACTCGGCAGATCAATCTTGTTGATCACCGGAATAATCTCCAAATCATGTTCCAAAGCCAGGTACAGGTTGGCCAGGGTCTGAGCTTCAACGCCCTGAGTGGCATCGATCACCAGCAATGCCCCTTCGCAGGCGGCAAGGCTCCGGGAAACCTCGTAAGAAAAATCCACATGGCCTGGAGTATCAATCAGGTTGAGCACATACTCTTCTCCGTCGGAAGCCCTGTAATTCAAGCGGACTGCCGTCAGCTTGATGGTAATACCCCGTTCTCTTTCCAGATCCATGGAATCCAGCATCTGCTCGGCAATTTCCCGCTCAGTCACTGTACCGGTTGCTTCAAGCAAACGGTCTGCCAGTGTCGACTTGCCGTGATCAATATGGGCAATGATGCAAAAATTGCGGATTCGCTTTTGATTCATATCCACATCATGTCCTTCTACCACCAAAGTTTCAGCACAACCACCGGGCACTCATCAATTGGCCCGGCCTGCGGCCTTTCTTTTCGCCCTCAACCGTTCTTTAACCACGTTCACTACGAATACAGGTTCTTCCATTTTCAAAATCAGGCTCAAGGCCAGGTACACCACAATTCCGACAGCGATGGCACTGAAAGTCTGCACCAACCGCCCTGTCCCGCCCGACAGATCCACATATTTCGCTGCCAGCGCAGCTGTATAGTGGGTGCAGGGAGCCATCACCGCACAGGCAGCTGCCGCCCGGGCAACAGTGTCCAGAATCCGGCGCCCGCCGATGGCCCCAATCTTCAGGCGCAGCGCCCCGATCAAGATCATCATCTGGACCAGGCTTGCCAAGGAGAAGGCCAAGGCCAGCCCGCCGATATCGAGACTTGTCCACTTTAGCAAGGCAAGGCTGATGGCCAAATTGACCAGAACGGCTGCAAAACCCACTTTGACCGGGGTTATGGTATCCTGAAGCGAATAAAACACCCTGGTGATAATCTGTAGCCCCGACTGGGCGAACAGGCCGGCGGAATAGAACAGCAAAGCATAGGCCGTCACTTGCGTATCCTGGCTGGTGAACTCTCCGGTCTCAAACAGCAGCCTGACGATGGGCTCTCTTAATACGGCCATCCCCACTGCGGACGGCAGGGTGATGTAAAACACCACTCTCAACCCGAAGGCAAAGGTATGCTTAAGTTCCGCCATCTCCCTGCGGGCGGCGTGAGTGGCCAGAGTGGGGAAAATCGCCGTTGAGAGCCCCATGGCAAAAATCCCCAACGGAAAGTTGATCAGCCGGTTGGCAAGCCTCAAGGCCACGATGGAGCCGTCCTCCAGCAGTGACGCCAAATTCTGGCCGACTATCATATTAATTTGCGCAATGGATAAGCCGATGATCGCAGGGATCATCAGGGTGATGATCTTCCTGATACCCGGGTGCTTGAGGTCGATGAACCTATGGTAATACTCCCGCCCCAGGCGCGCAACCATGGGAAACTGTATGAAGAAACTGCCGAAAGCGCCTGCAACTGTCCCATATGCCATCCCCACAATACCCAACAGGGGCCCCAGGAGATATGCACTGATAATTTGAGCCGAGTTGTAAACCAATGGGCCCACAGCGGGCAGGGTAAACTTTTGGTAGGAATTCAGGACACCCATGGCAATCCCGGACAGCGCCGTGAAGAACACCGCTGGAAAGGTAATCCGCATCAGGCTTACCAGCAAATCCCGCTGTTCCCCCACAAAGCCAATCCCCACCAAAGGAGCCGCTGAAGGTGCAAAAACAATCCCCAACAGTGTGAAGCTGATCAGCAAAATCCCTACCAGGTTAATAAAGGAGCTGGCCACATACCAGGCCTGCTTTTCATCATCCCGGGCCAGATACTGAGTAAAGACAGGAATAAAGGCGGAGCTGATCACCCCTCCCACCAACAGCTGGTACATCAAATCGGGAATGGCAAAGGCGGCAAAGAAAACATCTGTCACACCAGTCCTGCCGAAGACCGTGGCAATTGCCCGTTCCCTGACAAATCCCAGCACACGGCTGAGGAAGATGGCAAACATCACAATTCCGGCAGCCCGGGCCACCCGCTGAGTAGAACTGGATCCATCATGCATGTCCCTTGCTCCTTCAAACAAGTCTAGTTTTCATTATAGCATTTCTGTTATCACAGTGGCAACCAGTTCCGCCGCCAGCAGTGCTTCTTCTGTAGTATTTTCCACCGATCCAATCTCTATGACGATGCTGTTTTCGTGCAAATGCTGGTTGTAGCGAGCATTACGGCGGATCTGCAGCGGCCGCATCAGTCCTGGGTACATTCGTTCAGCTGTGCGGTAGAATTCCAAGGCAAACTGATAGTTCTTCTCCCAGTGAGGATGAGACTGGGGAATATCCTGGGCTGTGGCGACTACCAACAGCACCCTGGCCACCCGTCTGCCGTCGATGATCACTGTTCCGTCCGGTACATTGGCATCCCGGTGCACATCAAAGACAAAGCGGATGCTGGGGTGTTGGGACAGGATGGCCTTGGCAGTCCGCTCGGAGTTCACATATGAACTGCTCAAGGTAGGCCAGTCATGGATGGCTGTGGAATGAAGAACTCCGATCCCCTGGCTGCGGAGGGCTTCAGCAAGATGATGGCCCACCTCCATAATCCCTGTGATTTTCTTGTCGCTGCTGGAGCTGAATACATAGTGGGCATTTTGGAAATTGCCCCGTTTGGCAGCGGACCCAAGATACATCTCGGAAGAATGGGTGTGGTAGATCAGCACCAACGGGGTAAGGCTCGAGACCAAACTCCGGCCTTGCATCTGGCTTCCGGCACCGGACGGTTGGATCGGATCCGGTCCAAATGAAAGCTCAGGAATAAAAACAAAAGCCCTTTCCCGCCACCCCTGCGTTTGATCCGCCAGCCCAAGAAAGGGGATTGTGTTTTTCAGCAGGGTATCAGGGTTGCCCAGGTCGTAATCGGTGATCAGGTAGAGTAAAGAACGGAGCGTGTATTCCCATCCCGGGCTGTACTGCTCCCGCTCGCCGGCGACCGGTATCCCCAAACTAATCACACTCCGCAGCAGAGAGTGATCGATGCTGATATAGTCAAAAAGGAGATGATAGCTGAAATATCCGATTAACAAACAAAGGCCCAAGACGAACAGCCACGGCAGTATGGGGATCGCAAGGTGGCGCTTGCGGTGCCTTGGCATTGTACCACCCTCTTTTGCAGGCTATAGCACATTATATTTGTCCAACAGCAAAAATATGTTAAGCTATAATCAAGAGTACTGGGAAAGTAGGGGTAATATGCGGCGCATACTTATACTGTTGTTGGCAGCCAGCCTGGTTTTGGCGGGGTATCTGGATCATCAGCTGCGCATGGTGGAGCAGACTGATCAACTGGTGGTGTTTTTGGTCAGGAACACTCCAACGAATTTCTTGCTGGTGCCTGTGATCCGATCCTGCCCTACTCCGGCCACCCCGGAAAAGGCAATGGAGCTGCTGCTGGCGGGACCTACTGCCGAGGAAAGCGAACGGCAGCTGATACCGTCAATCTCTGCCGGCACCAAGCTGTTGGGGTTGACCGTAACCAACGGGTTGGCCAAGGCCAATTTTTCCCGGGAGCTGCAGGCGAATTTTGTCGGCGGCAGCCAGCTGGAAGGGCACCTTGTCCAGGCTATCGTCTCGACCTTGATCCAGTTTCCCGAGATTGAGCGGATTGAGATACTGATGGAAGGAGAACGGGTTGAAAGCATAGCAGGCCACGTCCTCATCGAGTACCACCTGCCCTAAAGAAAACGAGACAGGGAGTTTTCCCTGTCTCGCCGCTTTAACTCAAGTACTGAAAGATCTCGCTGTAATCGATTCCTTCGTGGAAGGCGCTGTTCAGCCCTCCGGCGATCACATTTGCCACATCGTTAATCAGCTCATCAACTTCCTTGGGAGTCACTATCAGGCTGCCCATGTACGGTTCAAGCACCTGATTGATCATCTGGCGCCTTTGTTCCCTGGACAGCGCCTGAGGTGTTTCAGCCTGGGGTTCTGCAGGCGGTGCCGTACCCATGATTGCCTTTGGGTCCACATTAAAGCTGGTTTTCTGCGGCAATTCCTCCGCCATCTGTTTTTGATCTGGGTCATCACCGCCGATAACATCCATGGCATCAGAAACGATTGTTGAGGCATGGACGACTGTGGGGACTCCAATGGCCAAAACCGGGATGCCCAGGCTCTCCTGATTGATCGCCATTCTCTTGTTCCCCACACCGGATCCGGGGTTAATCCCCGTATCCGATATCTGAATCGTACTGCCGAGCCGGCTCACACTGCGGCTTGCCAGGGCATCAATACAGATTACGGCATCTGCCTGGACTTGGCCGACAATCCCCCTGATGATTTCACCGGTCTCAATACCTGTAAGCCCAAGAACTCCCGGGGCTATGGCAGCTACCGGGCGCAGCCCTTCTCTCAATTCAGGAGGTGATAGCTGGATTAAATGCCTGGTCACCATCAATTCCCCCACCACTTTGGGGCCGAGGGCATCGGGAGTTGCATTCCAGTTGCCCAGCCCCACAACCAGGATCACTGCCTCCGGCCCCAGTTGGCTTTGCTCAATGAACCACTTGACTTCCTTGGCCACAAGCCCGCCAAGCTCCTCGTGAATTTCGCGGTTGTGTTGACGCAGAGCAGGGGCTTCGATAGTGGAGTAACGCCCCGGCTCCTTCCCCATCATTCTGGCACCTACTTCGCTCTCAATGGACACCCGGCAAATACTTGCATGTTCTGTCTGCTCTTTGTCGATGATTACACCGGGTATCTCCGGAGGGCCTTCCCGTTCCACAATGACTTCATGGGCTTCAACCGCCAAATCGGTCCGCACTCCGTATTTGCTGTGAAACTCCTGCTGGTAAGCATCGAGCATCTTCTCCATCTGCCGCTCCTCCTTTCGCGGACATTCTGTGAATAGAATATCCGGGAAAGCTGGGAATCATGTATTGAAATCCTGAACAGATAATGATATAATAACGGACGGTGATTAATCAAACGGAGGTGAATTCAGTGGCCAATATCAAGTCTGCAGAGAAGCGGGTTCGGACAAGCACGAAGAAAAGAGCAATGAACCGCGCCCAGATATCAGCGCTGAGAACAGCAGTCAAGCGTGTTGATCAAGCAATAGCGGAAAACGATCCCAATCTCGGAGCACACATGCAGAAGATGATTAAATCGCTGGATAAGGCTGCCGCGAAAGGCTTGATTCATAAAAATACAGCAGCACGCACCAAATCACGGATGATAAAAAGAGCTGCTGCCGGCCAAGGCTAGCAGGGTTTACAGCAAACCACATAAAAAATCGCCCGCTCATTGCAGTGCAGGGCGCTTTTTTTGCATATCAAGATTTTTGTATATCAAGTGCAGATGTTGATGATCAGCTGCTCCATGATCTGCTCCGGTTCAGCTCCGAGCTTAAGCTCGCCATCGGCGATCAAGATCTGTTCGAACCCATAATAGAGCTTGTCGAGGGTGTAGTTATGGGCGTATTTCTCCGCCTGCCGCAGCGGGTAATCAGACTTCTCATTGATGGCCGCGGCAACAGCTTTAGTACCGGCCTTTCCTTTGGTCTTGGCGGCGATCAGCAGGTACAGCTGCCGTTCAATCAAGGGCAGAATCCTCAAGGGCGGTTCTTTGGCATCAAGCAGTTGGGCAAGGACAGCCAGTGCCTGTTTTAAATCCTTGGCCGCAATGGCGTTCACCAGTTCAAAGATACCGCCGTGTTCCAGCTGGCCGGGGGCCAATGAGGTGACGGCCGCCACATCCGCCTCGGTAATCACGGCTTTTTCACCGGTACACATGATCAATTTCTCCAGCTCGCTGCTGATCAGGTGCAGATCGGTGCCTGCTTTGGCCAAAAAAGGCCGGACAGCCGCGGGAGTCATCTTCTTCTGGCGGAGGCTGAGATAGTCCTGAACCCACCGCACCAGGTGTTCACCCTTGGGGCTCTCACATTCGATGGCAACACCGATTTCCAGCAGCTGCTGCACGGCCTTCAGCCTTCGGTCGATCCGGGCAAAAAACATGGCCAGAGTGTTTGTCTCAGGCACTTTCTCCATTTGTGCGGCAATCGTTTTCAAGAGATCGGCACTGAGCTGATGCGCATCCATAAGCACAATGATTCTGGGGCCGGTGCCCCAAGGAGATGTTTTAAGTGCGTCAATCAGATCTGCAGCCTTAAGGTCCGGTTCCGCGGTGAGGTTGATCCAGTTCCAATCCGGCATTCCGCTTTGTTCTGCTCTTTGCCAAAAAGCGCGGAAAAGCTCGTTCTGGAGGTATTGGTCCTCGCCGTAAACCAGGTAGAGGCGCTCCAGAGGTTCATTGAGTATGGCCTGCTTGAACTTGATCATCCTGTCTCCCTCATTTTCTCCATGGTCCGGGAATTCCCACCCTTAACATTTTTTCTCTACCGCGGCCTTGAATACCTGCCGCACAAGCCATTCCAGATGTAAAAGGAAACAGCGCCCTCCTGGTCGGTGCAGGACGCAGAGATACCAGCCTGCTCAAGGTAAGCCAGCACCTCTGGATGGGGATGGCCGAACGAGTTGCCGCCCACACTGATCACAGCGTACTGCGGCTGGATTGCCTGGTAGAACTCGGGGAACAGTGCCGCCCTGCTGCCGTGATGCGGTACTTTGACTAAGTCGACCGGAAAAAGGTCTCCCCGCCCCAGCAGTACCTCCATGCCTTCCAAATCAAGATCCCCGGTAAGCAACACATTCCGTCCTTGATACCTTAAGTTGATCACCAAGCTGTTGTTGTTCAGATCAGAGCTGGTCCCTGTTAAGAATCGGCGGGGATGGAGAACGGTCAACTGCACCCCTCCCCGCAGCACCAGCCGGTCCCCCGCTGCCAGACTGATATAGGGAATCTGCTTTTCCTCAATCAGTTCCAAATACCGTCTGTAAGTCGGTGTGTCATGGGGCTGCCCGCTGTCCGCCGCCATCCCAATGGAAACGTGCTCCAGAACCGCCAAAAGGCCGTACAAGTGGTCTTCATGGGGGTGGCTTAAGATCACCAGGTCGAGATGATCAATGCCCCGGTGCCTTAGATAGGGGACAACCGTCGTCAAACCGACATTTCTGCCCCGCTGCTGCCAATAGACTGAATCCCCACCGCCGTCAATGAGAATATGCTGCCTGAATGGGGTGCGGATCAAGATGCAGTCTCCCTGGCCCACATCAAGAAAGGTGATCTCCAGCGGGCGGCTGCAGTGATATGGCATACTGACAATCAGCAGGACTGCCAGGGCCAGGTTAGCCCACCGACACCAGGTAGGCCTGCCAAGGCGAAGATACTGTTTCCGGGCAATGCCGCCGAGCCCGGTAAAGGCCAGGTACCAGGCGAAAGCCCAGAGGCTGGGCATGGATGGGGCTGTAATCAGACAATCGGCCTTAGCCAGCACAGCACAGAGCCGGCA
This sequence comes from Bacillota bacterium, assembly GCA_012520795.1. Taxonomy (GTDB): domain Bacteria; phylum Bacillota; class Limnochordia; order Darwinibacteriales; family DTU012; genus DTU012. Next base: position 42,194 of record JAAYNP010000047.1, on the reverse strand, counting down.
GGCAGTCTCAGTCACTATATCCAGCAGTCTGCCAAGAGGTGCCGCCAGAGAACCGCATAAGCCAAGAAAAATCCCCCCGCCCACCAGAACTGCCACAAAGGGCAGCAGCATCATAGTGGCAATGGGAGCCAAGAGGGCAATCTGCCCGAAGTGTTTCAACAGCAAGGGTATGAGGCTCAACTGGGCTATCAGCGAAACAGCGATGGATGTACAGGTTTTGCCCAGCAATCTGCCGGCGATCCCATGGGCGAACCGGGCCGTCAGTTTCCTGATCGCCGGGCTCCACAAAATGATCCCGCCACTGGCTGCAAACGACAGCTGAAAGCCGATCTGCCACAGATACCCTGGATTGGCCGTAAGCATAATCACACCCGCCAAGCTCCAGACATGGAGCCCGTCCAGGTGCCCTGCTCTGCCCATGACGATCACCGCTGCCAGCCAGGCACGCCACGCCGAAGGTTTGCCGCCGCTCAACAGGACATAGAGCAGCAGAATCAAACTGATTACGATGGCCTTTAGCCTGCGGGAAACTGGTACAGGCCGGCATCCAAACCACAGGATGGCCGCGAGAAGCCCGATATGTGTCCCGGAAACAGCCAAAAGATGGGTGATCCCGAGCTTTTCCCACAAGTCCTGCTGCTCCTTGCCCAATGCATTGCGGTCACCAAGGATCAGCGCCGCGGCCAGGCCTGGATTGCGCATATGGCGGCAGCAGTTTGACCTGACATAATCCTGGAGCGATGCAAGCAAACAGGTAAACCACGCCTTCTTGTCCAGGACCTGGAATTCAGCCGGTTCCATGACGGCGTAGATCGATTGACTCCGCAAATAGTCTCGGTAGTCAAATTCACCCGGATTGCGGGCCCGCTCAGGCTTCTGAAGCACGCCGCTGAACCAAAGCCAATCCCCGGGGTTAAGCGGGGTACCGGCGGGCAGGTGCAGTGCCAGCCTGGATTTGAACTCCGGCACATAGACAATCACACGTTGATTACGGCTCAGCTCCCGCACATCCAAGACCCGGCCGGTCAGGGCCAGCGGATCATCGCAATCGGGAAGATAGCCCCGATCCGTGACTGCCAGAAAAAATCCTGCCAGAACCACCAACAACCAAAACAAGCAGCGGGCTGAACCGGAGCCCCTGTATTCCAGGTACAGCCACAGCACGGCCAAGCCGATACTCACCCAGGCTGCCGCTGCCACACTGACGGCAAAACTGCTGAGGTAGATCCCCAGTGCCAGCAGAAAGAAAACGGGCAGCAGCGGACGGGTTTTAGTCTGCAGCATCGGGAAGCGCAAAACAGATCAACGGTTCAATCTGGGCAAGCCTTTTCTGGCCGATCCCTGGCACTGCCAAAAGGTCTTTGGCCTCAATAAAAAACCGCTCTTTCCGCTTTTCAATAATCCTTTTGGCCAGCACCGGGCCGATTCCCGGCAATCTTTGCTGCAGTTCTTTCTCCGAGGCCCAATTGATGTGCAGGCGCTCGCACTGCTCAAGATCGTGTTCTGTGCCGTCAGGGTTGCAAGCTTTTGTTACAGTGATCTCACCTGCGTCAGGCTCAAGCCCGGTGTTGGCTTCGCTGTCCGCTGCTTCAGAGGCGGCGGCAGCTATCCTAATGGCGTTTTGACGGGCGGTGAACAGATTTAGGCAGTTGCCGGCCAAAACAAGGGAAAGCAGAGTCAAGGTCACCACTCTTTGCCGTGCATTCATGCAAAAGGCTCCTTTCTCCCGTCTCCCTTGTACCATATTGATTCGCTGCTGCAGATTTATTTCCTGCCTATTTTATATTTTCTGATATTTGTTCCGCCAAAATTGTGGGGATAATCCCCACAATTTATGATCACAGTTCATCTGCAGCTTACAATCGATATCCCATCAAAGCCAAGGCCAGCAAAGCAGCGGAGATCAGCAGAATCGGCACTCCCCGGAAGGGCTTTGGCACATCCACCAGCTCCAACCGGGCCCGTATGCCCGCCATAACGATCAACACCAATCCATAGCCCACTGCATAGGCAAGGCCGTAACTGACAATCCCCGGCCCTTCTGCGAGCCCCTCAGGCACTGTCAGCAGCACACCCACCAGGGCTGAATTAACAAAAACTGCTGGTAAATCCAGGGACAGCTCTTTGCCAAGCATCTGCGCCAAAAGCTTGCGCCAGAAGAGCCCGGCTGCCAAGGCAACCATCAGATAGAACGGCAGGCGCATGCTGTAATTTGCCGGCATCAGCGGGCTGGCCCCCCACACCAAAGCACAAGATGTAAGGGTGGTGGCGAGCATTACCAGGGCGGCTTTAGACGCACTGCAGATCGACTTGGTATACCGCAGCAGGGCATAAATGCCCAGGCCTTGAAACAGGGCCAGGTTGTGGGTGATTACACCCTCAGCCAGAAGTTTCAGCCCGTCATTCATTGATTTCCCCTCCCGTTCCACTCAATGCATTGTAAAGAGCTATCAGTAGACCTACAATCACAAACCCCCCAGGGACAGTAGCCGCTAGGGAAAACGGTGTCAAAGAACCGTTGAGGACTGCCCTGCCGAAGAACTGCCCCAAACCGACAAACTCCCGAATCATGCCCACCAATGTCAAGACTGCGGTATAGCCCAGGCCCATGCCCAAGGCATCGGCGATCCGGGCTGCAGGGGGCTGATCCACAGACAGCCTTTGCAGTACAAATCCATTCACCGCAACCAAAGGGAGATAGATTCCCAGCTGGACCAGGAGCTCAGGCTGATAGACTCCCGTCAACCGGTACAGCAGGGTGGTGAATATGGTCAAGGAGGCAAAATCAACAAAAATACCCACTTCTTTCGAAACCAGATTGGCAAAAAGAATCTTCACCAAAACGGCCGCCAAAAGCACCACTGCAGTCGCCAGGCCGAGGTAAACACCGTTGATTGCCAAATGGGCGATCCCGAGAACCGGTACCAGCCCGACCGCCAACCGCAAAACAGGGTTTTCACGCCAGATTCCTTTGAAAAAGGTCCTTCCCAGTGACATTTACTGCGCCTCCTTTCCTGTCAGGGCAGTTTCCACTGCTTCTAACAGCCCTTTACTGCTGAAGGTGGCTCCAGCGCGGGCATCCACAAATTCCTGCCTTGCGATGATCTCCGGAATCAGCTGGGTAAAGGCTCCCTGCGCATAGAGGGCTGTATCCGCATGCTCCACAACCTCAATTGCCATAATCCGGCCGCCGGAAACGGTGACATCGACAACCATTTCTCCGCCAAAACCTGTGCCTCTGCCCCGATAGACACCATCGGGCAAATCACCTGCCAGGCCGCCTCCGCTTGGTACTGCCGCACCACTGACAGCAGCCTCCACTGCCGCCAGCAATCCCCTGCTGCTGAATGTAGCTCCAGCGCGGGCATCCACCAGCTCCTGCGCTTCGATGATCGCTGGGATCAGCTGGGTAAAGGCTCCCTGGGCATACAAGGGAGTATCCGCATGCTCCACCACCTCAAGCGCCGTAATCCGGCCGCCGGCAACAGTCACATCAACAACCACATCGCCGTTGAAACCGGCGCCTTTGCCCCGGTAGACACCATCGGGGACATTTGCGGCAAGGCCTTGGGACCCGCCGGGCTCTTTCACTTCAGCCTGATCCAAGGCCTTTTGCACAGCAACGGCGATTGCTTTGCTGGTGACGGTTGCGCCGCTTACCAGATCCACATCGGGGCTGTTGGCTTCCGCAATCCGCTGCGGCATGACTTTAACCGCCTCGTCGGAAATCCCAAGAGTCTCTTGATGCTCCAACACCTTCACAGCAGCAATCCGGCCATTAACAATGGTGACTTCCACTTTGACGGGGCCGCCAAAGCCGGAAGCTTCTGCCAGATAAGATCCATCAACATAACCTGCGGCAGCATCGTCCCCGGCACTGCCGTAGAAGGCTTCCTGAAACCGCTCCAGTTCATTGGCAACACCCCGGATCACTGCCCGCGATGAAATGGTTGCTCCTGTAATGCCTTGGATATCGACGTCCGCGACCAGTTCTGTGCCATCAAGACCAATAAACTGATCGAGGAAGGAACGCCGGGTGATCAGGCTGCCCAATCCAGGATCATCGCTGTGGGTAAGGATTTGAATGTGCTCTATCCGGCCTGAACCGTCCAAAACCAGGTAGAAATACACCGGGCCATGATACCCCTGTTCCGAACCAACCAGTGCCACCTTCTCCGGTGCTTCCTGGGCGCCGGTGAAGTAATAGACCTTGTCATTGATGGCTGCCGTCGCGTAGGCGTCAGTGCCGAGAGTTTCCACCAGCGGCAAATAGACTCCGTCAGCTGTCGCCGGCACCTCTTCGGGGACCGTCCGGTTGATCACAGCCAAAACGCCCCAGGCCAGGCAGATCACTACAGCCACCGCGATTGTGGTGGCAAAACGCTGTTCCCTGCTGCGCCGCGCCCCGAAAATAACGGGGACAGTCAGCATGTCCAACAGAGGCACCAGGGCATTCATGGTGAGGATGGCGAACGTGACCCCTTCCGGAAAAGAAGTGTACTTCCTCAGCAGGATTGTCAAAAGGCCGCAGCCGCACCCAAACAGCAACCGGCCCATTGGGTTGACGGGAGATGTGACCATGTCTGTAGCCATGAACACAGCGGCAAAAAGCAGGCCGCCGCCGGTGACAGCCAGCCACGGATCAAGCCCCCAGATATAGGCCACGGCAAACGCGGTGCCTGCATAACCAACGGGGATCCGCCAGTCAATCAGCTTTCGGAAAACCAAGTACGCTGCCCCTATGAGAATGGCTATTACCGATGTTTCACCAATACTGCCGCTGACATTACCCCAGACCAAAGCCCAGTCAAAAGAACGCATGGCAAGTAAAGGTGTGGCTTCAGTAACCGCGTCAAAAGGGCTGACATACTTGACCATCGGAGCTGTAAAGGCTAGAAGCAGCACTGCCCGTCCAATCAATGCCGGGTTGAAGATGTTGTTGCCGAGGCCGCCGAACACCAGCTTGCCTATGGTAATCGCCAGCGCGGAACCGACGATGGGAATCCACCACGGCACCGTCGGAGGCAAGATCAAGCCGACCAACACCCCTGTAACGAGGCTGCTGCCGTCACCGAATATGCCTTTCAGACTCAAAGGATAACGCATAAACAATGCCTCAACCAACACTGCGGTTGCCGTACTGAGCAGCACAATCCACAAGGCAGGCAAGCCAAAAAAGATCAAACCTGCCAGCCAACAAGGTATTAGAGCCAAAAAAACATCGAACATGATCTGTGGTATGCTGTCTTTTGTTCTGATTACCGGCGCCCACAATTCCTGTTTTGCATTCATGTGACTCACCTCCGTCAAACTGCTGTTTTTCCAGCTCTTACTACCTGCTTGCCTGCTTGAATCGACCTGCACAAACCTCGTTTCGCCGGGCATACATATGAACATAGGCTGCATTCGATGCAGTCCATGATATGATTCCTCTCGGCCTGATCATACAACCCCTTGTTGCTCCAGTCAGCCAGGAAATTCGGCTGCAAACCCATGGGGCAGTGATCTATGCAGCGGGCGCACCGGATGCACGGCTGGTTCAACTCATAACTGATTTCGTCTTTGGACAGCACCAAAATCCCGGACAGTGGTTTAACCACCGGTGCCGTCAAGTCCTGGACAAGCTGCCCGGTCATGGGGCCGCCGGCAATGATGGCCGCCGGGTTTCCCATTCCGCCGCAGAAGTCAATCACATCCCGAATCGGCGTGCCGATCCGGACCAGGACATTACGGGGATCGTACACAGCCGCTCCCGCAACAGTGATTACTCGCTGGTAAAGCCCAACGCCGTGAACGACTGCATCGGTAACGGCAACAGCAGTTTGCACATTTTGGACAATGCACCCTACATCAGCCGGCAAGCCTCCGGAAGGCACTTCCCGGCCGAGGATCGCTTTGATCAGCTGTTTTTCCGCACCCTGCGGGTACTTGACCTTCAAGCCCGCGACACGGACATAGGATTGTTCGGCACAGGCCTGCTCCAATACCCGGATCACCTCAGGCTTGTTCACCTCAACACCGATAATCCCTTGACGCGCACCCACGGCTTGCATCAAGATCTTCAAGCCTTCGATCAGTTTATGCGGTTGCTCGAGCATCAGGCGGTGGTCACATGTCAAGTACGGCTCACACTCCGCCCCATTGATCAGCACCGTGTCAACAGGCTTTGGCGGTTCGACCTTGACATGGGTGGGAAACCCTGCCCCTCCCAAACCGACAACGCCCGCCTCCCGGATCAGTTCGGCGATCTGGCTTACCGACAGCCGTGAATAGTCCTGTGCAACCAGGGGCTCCGCCTCATCAAGGCCGTCGTTTTCAATTATCACGCACATTGATTTGGTGCCATCAAGCAGCGGCCTTTCGGTGATTTCCACAACCTCTCCCGACACACTGGCGTGAACCGGCGCGGAAACATACTGCTCAGCTTCGCCAATCTTCTGCCCCAGTTTGACACGACCGCCAACCTTGACGACTGGCCGGCAGGGAGCCCCGGCGTGCTGGCTTAAAGGGATTACTGCCTGCTGCGGGGCAGGCATGGCCATAACCGGTTTATTTTTTGTCGCATCTTTACGATGCGGAATATGACCACCACCACGGGGAAATGTCTTGTTACCCAACTTTACACACCCTTTCTTGCAGCCACGAATTTGGTTTGTATTAAGAATCCTTTCACAATCCTTTTACCAATAAAACCTGTGTCAAACACCCGTTATTTAGTTCAACACATCCACTCCTTTTCCTGCATCAGATTTGCACGTGCCCATTTGAGGCAACCTCTGTTTGGTATTCCTGCCCGATCCAAGAAATTGCCGGATTTACCAATACAAACATTGATATAAAACTCGATTTGCGGGCAATATATAAGCGCAAACCAATTTATTATCAAAAAGGGGTGTTAACCAATGGCACAAGGTTCCGGTTCATCAAATCAGAAGCTGGTACCGCAGGCAATCAACGCATTGAATCAATTTAAATATGAAGTTGCTCAAGAGTTGAATATAAACCCGGAGTACAAAACCGGTTACTGGGGTAACATCACTTCCAGGGAATGCGGTGCTGTCGGAGGGCATATGGTAAGAAAAATGATTGCTTCGGCAGAACAGGCCCTGGCCAATCAAGCGACTGCGTTGAACAATCCGTTCCGCCAGCAGTAAACTCCAGCCAAGGATTCTTCACCGCCTTCTCCGTTCCTACATATCCTAATACTAAGGAGATCACGGAGGTGATGGATCATTGGCATATCAGCGAATTCATAAAAGATGGATCCAACAAGCATCAGCCCAGCTGCGGCAGCAGATACCGGGATATCAACCTCACACGCAAAAAGCCCTTTCCCCGGTCAGCCAGCAGCTGTCGATGACAACTTCAGCAGCCAAAGCGGCTCAATACTTCGCCATGAGAGGATGCGGCAAACGGGGCTGCTGCCGATAGTTCAAACTGAAAAATGACGCCGAAACTCCCGGCGTCATTTTGCTTGCCTTAACCCGGCGGCCTTTGGGCTACAAACTGCCACCGCTCCGCTTCATCGGTTGGTTCAGCAAGGGTGGGAAACTCATAGCAGCCTCTGATCTGCCAGTTATGCTCATCCAGGGACTGAAAGACCTGCCCGGGGCGCCACAGCTTTTCCTGATGCACCTCGCTGGCGCGGCGGTATAAACCGTTTGCTTCCTTAATCATGAATGTAAGCTTCATTGTACAGATTTCTTCGTTCTCATCAAACCAGTTGTCCCAGAAGTACCCGAAATCATCGAAAAGCTCGGCATAGGAATTGCTGCCGTAGATCTCCCGCAGTTTAAACTCGGAATTCAAGTCAAACAGCAGCAGGCCGCCTGGTTTGGTATGAAGATAAGCCTGGCGCATAAACCGGGCCAGCTGTTCATTTGTCGTAAGATAATTGACGGCATCGCAGCAGCTTATAACCAGGTCGAATTCCTGCCCCAAATCAATGCTTTCCATGGCTTCGATCACAAAACGAACAGCAACACCGGCGTTTGCCGCCTTTTCCCGGGCAACTGCCAGCATTGCCGGCGAACGATCAGCGGCCAAAATTTCATACCCCATCTGTGCCAGGGGGATGGTGACACCACCGGTACCGCACCCCAACTCCAGAATCCGTCTTGGCTTAAGGCCCAACCCGGCCCAGATCTGGCGGAGATAGCCCGCCCACTCCCTGTAGTCCACGTCCATCAACCGGTCATAGTACTGTGCCAAGTGGGTATAGGCTGCATCAGCACTACTCATTTTTTAAACGGTATCCTTTCTGCATCGGCCCACAGTTTTTCCAAATTATAATACTGCCGTTCCGATGCCAAGAAGATGTGGGCCACAACTTCGCCATAATCCAGCAGGATCCATTGGTTGTTGCTGCGCCCCTCCTGCCGTCTTAATTTCACGTTTAGCTGTTCCATTGCCTCCCGGACCGCTTGGGTAATGGACTGCATCTGCGGAAAAGACATACAGCTGCAGATCACAAAGTAATCGGTTTCCACCATCATTCGGCTCATGCGCAGGATCTGCACATCGTCAGCCTTCTTGTCATCCATTGCCCGGGCTGCTGCTATGGCTATGTCTATTCCAGACAGGTTGTTCAAACAATCGCCCCCTATTTGCTGAAGTTCTTGCCAACGATAATTGTCACATCCACGATCTGCTCTCTGGATGGATCAATCATCACTTCCGCCTGAAGATAATCGGCCAGTTCCTCGACGCGGTCGGCTGCAGCCTGCGATCCAACAATAATCTGCGACACCGGGTAATTGAAGTGATTGGCATTGCCGACCCGTTTGACATCCAGGTTGTGTTCACGCACAATTTCGGCCGCGGCAGCGGCGATACCCTGGACCCCGGTACCGTTCAGTACTTCAGCGGTCAACGGCAAGGGTACTCCGTGGATAATCCAGTCCACCACCTGTTTGGTCCGTTCACTGTCGGCAATCCAATACCAGGCGCCGTTGATCTGTTCTGAAGTGCCGGGTACAATCGCCGTCTCAATCCTGTCCAACGTAAACCGATCCGCTGCAAAGGCCAGCTTCAACGCAGTCGTCCACGGAGCATTCGTATCCACCGCATCCCAAATCTGCCTTAACAGACGGGGCAGCTTGAGAAGGGTCTTGGGCTGCAAAACCTCTTTGATTACAGCCAAGATGAATTTGCGCTGCCTTTCAACCCTGCCGCCGTATATTTCATAGTTGGGATCGACCAGAGCCACATCGCCAAGATAGTCGCGGTAGCGGACGTATTCCAAAGCCGTTTTTCCGTCAAGCACTTGGGGCCCAGCTTTGATGTCGATATATAAACCTCCGGCAACATCGGTGTACTGCATGTCTTTTTCCACGTTAATTTCTACTCCGCCAAGGGTGTCAATTATCTTGCTGAACCCGGCAAAATCGGTCTCGATATAATAATCAATTCTGACGCCCAAGAACTCCGACACCGTCTTCACAGTCAATTCCGGCCCGCCATATACATGCACAGCGTTAATCCGATCCCACCGATCCCGCTCGGGGACATAGACACGGGTGTCTCTGGGAATGGAAATGATCCCCCCATGGCCTGTATCGGGGTCAAGGACCGCAAGGAGAATAGTGTCGGTCCGGGAAGGAGCGCCTTCCGTACTGTCTGTCCCTAAAAACAAGATATGAGTGCATTGGAGTTCCAGAGGCTCCTGGGAAAACGTACCTGGAGCAGGAGGGACTCCTCGTTTGGCCAGGCCAATCTGATAACTGACATATGCGGAAGCGGTAAGCAACAGCAGACCAAACAGGCACAAGAAGACCCCTGAGATCAGCCGCCTTCGCCTGCGCATCCTTTTCCAGGCCCGCTTTTGGGACAGTTCTTGCTGCTTTCTGGTGATTTCTTCGGGACTAAGCACCTATACAACCCCCCTACAAAAAGAGCTAGTGCTACTTGAAACTTCGCAGCAACTAGCACATTTGCCCTTACCTGCTATTAGAATCTTCGTCTTCCGCCTTCATGCTGTGGGTGTATTGCTGAAGGTACAGGCCGTTCTTGTGTATATAATGCTCAACAGCTTCGGGCACCAAATAGCGGATTGACTTCTGTCCTTGGACACGCCTGCGGATGTCCGTGGATGAAATGGCCATTGCCGGGACCTGCAGCAGATGCAGTTTTTTCCCATGCTGTTCAAACCATTCCGTTACTGCACACTCAAACCGGTAACCGGGACGGGTGGCAGCCACAAACTCCGCCAGCTGCACAAGCTCTGCCGCATCCTTCCAACCCATGATCCCGGCAATGGCGTCCGCGCCTGTAATGAAGTACAGATCAACCTGTTCGCCATACAGCATCCGCAGATCCCGCAGCGTATCAATGGTATAGGTTTCCCTTCCCCGATCAATGTCAACCCGCGATACCTCAAAGTATGGATTGGTCAGCGTGGCAAACACTGTCATCAAATACCGGTGTTCCATATGGCTGACCAGGCGAGGATCTTTGTGGGGCGGCAAACCAGAGGGTACAAACAGCACACGGTCGATGCTAAACTCACCGCGCACGATTTCGGCTGTCACCAGGTGCCCATAGTGGATCGGGTCAAACGTACCGCCCATAATCCCAATTTTCCAAGGCTTAAATTTCGTAACCATTGCATCTCCGTTCTAATAAGTGTGGGCCCACCAAGAACCCAGGCTTGGTGGGCTTGGCGGCTCTTGTCAGCCTTTAACCAGATAGCGGTTGATGATCGATTCAAGCACTTCCTGGCGCCCGGAGCGGTTGGTAATCTCAGGCATTTCCAGAGCATAGGCTTCCAACTGTTTGAAGTCGGCCTTTCCATCAACAATCTGTTTACCGATGCCCGAAGCATAGCTGGCATAGCGCTCTTCGACAAACTGCTCCAGTTCCTCGGACTGCAGAAGCTTGTAGGCAACCTTCAGGCCGTAGGCAAAAGCATCAAACCCGACAATATGGCCGATGAACAGGTCATCCAACTCAAACGAGCCTCTCCGGACCTTGCAGTCAAAATTCAACCCGCCGGGCTGAAGCCCGCCGTTTTTTAGGATTTCATACATGGCCAATGTGGTTGTGTAAATATCCGTGGGCATTTGATCCGTGTCCCAACCCAACAGCAGGTCGCCCTGATTGGCATCGACACTTCCCAGCAATCCGTTGATCCGGGCATAATGCAGTTCATGTTCGAAAGTGTGGGCAGCAAGCGTTGCATGGTTTGCCTCGATATTCAGCTTGAAATGCTTCTCCAGCCCATATTTGAGCAGGAACGCATGGACCGAAGCCGCATCAAAGTCATACTGGTGCTTCGTTGGCTCTTTGGGCTTCGGCTCAATCAAGAACTGCCCCGTAAACCCGATTTCCTTCGCATAGTCCACAGCCATGTGCAGGAAACGGGCAAAATTGTCCAGTTCCAGCTGCATGTTGGTGTTGAGCAGAGTCTCATAGCCTTCCCGCCCGCCCCAAAACACATAGTTTTCGCCGCCGAGTTCCTTGGTGACTTCCAGGGCCTTTTTCACCTGTGCTGCCGCATAGGCGAAAACGTCGGCATTGCACGAGGTGGCCGCTCCGTGAACAAAGCGGGGGTGGTTGAACAAATTGGCGGTGCCCCACAGCAGTTTGATACCGGTATCCTTCATCAGCTGCTTGGCTAAATCCACCATCACATCCAGGTTCTTGTTTGTCTCCCGCAGTGTGGCTCCCTCAGGGGCAATGTCCCGGTCGTGAAAGCAGAAATACTTGACACCCAGTTTGCTCATGAACTCGAAGGCGGCAATCATCCGCTCTTTGGCTTGATCCAGCGGATCGCCGGGCTGATCCCAGGGACGGAACATAGTGGCTGAGCCAAAGGGATCAACACCCTTGCCGGTAAAAGTGTGCCAATAGGCAATCGAGAACCGCAAATGATCGGCCATAGTGCGTTCTCCAACCAGCTCATCGGCATTATAGTGCTTAAAGGCCATAAGGTTTTTGGAATCGGGGCCCTCGTATTTAATATGGTCTACTCCCTTGAATATCTCATTCATTATGTACTCTCCTTCCTTGGTTTGATTTATCTTGCTGTATTTGTTCTGGACGGGAAGGACAATTTCCTGCCGGCGCATTCTGGTATTCTTCCGGAAATTCTTGCTTTTGCGCCGATAAACGTGTACTATAATTTCAGATCAAAATGATACTGAAATTTTCAATGCAGGAAGGGCAGGGGTGACGATGAAGCGCATGCTTGATTTTGACCAATTCTTGGTTTTTGACGGTGCCATGGGGACCATGCTCCAAAGCTGCGGCCTGCAAACTGGGGAACTCGCTGAAAGATCCAACCTGGAACAGGCGGAAACCGTTGCCGAAATCCACCGCGCATATATCGCAGCGGGCTCCCAGGTTGTGACCACCAATACATTCAGCGCCAACAGGTTTAAACTGGCCAGGGCTGGGCTGGATCAGGCCGCTGTTATCCGCGCGGCTGTGGAGACAGCCCGGCAGGCGGCAAAAGACGGCCTGGTGGCCCTGGACATCGGCCCTTTGGGCCAGCTGATGGAGCCCTACGGCACTTTGAGCTTTGATGAGGCGTACGCAGCCTTTGCCGAACAGATCCGCATAGGGGCTGAAGCAGGTGCCGATCTAATTCTGATTGAAACCATGTCCGATCTCTACGAAGCAAAGGCAGCCGTCCTTGCGGCCCGGGAGAATTCAGCTCTGCCCGTATTCTGCACCATGACCTTTCAGGAAAACGGCCGTACCCTGACGGGAGCCGATCCGCTGACAGTGGTCAATGTGCTGCAGAGCCTCGGGGTTGCCGCTTTGGGTATCAACTGTTCCCTCGGACCCAGGGAGATTCTACCGGTGCTTGAGGAAATCGTGAAATTTGCTCAAATCCCAGTCATAGCCCAGCCAAACGCAGGTTTGCCTCAGTTGGTGGAAGAAGAAGCATTGTACCGGATCACACCTGCCGATTTTGCAGCCTATGGGCGGGAGATGGCAGCCGTTGGTGCCCGGATCCTTGGCGGCTGCTGCGGTACAACCCCTGCCCATATCAAAGCGCTGAAAGACGCGTTGGCTGATACAAAACCGGCGCCGGTAAAAGCACCTCGGCTGAAGGCGGCCAGTTCCGGCAGGACAACCGTGATATTAGGGGGCGAGGTCAGGATCGTTGGCGGCCGGATCAATCCCGGCACCGGCGGGCAGCTGGCGAACACCCTGCTCTGCGCCGATCTGGACTTTTTGGTTCAGCAAGCCCTCAACCAGCAGGATGAAGGCGCCGACATCCTGGATGTGAACGTGGGCATGCCCGGCATCGATGAAAAGGATATGATGGTCAAAGCGCTCAAAGAGATCCAAGGGGTGGTCAGGCTCCCGTTGATAATCAGCAGTGCCGATCCGGAAGTGATCGAAGCAGCCGCCCGCATCTATAACGGACGGCCCATCATCAACCTGGAAGGAACGGGCTCGGATACACTCGCCGCTATTGTTCCCATCGCGCGCAAATACGGCTGCCTGGCAGCGGTTTCAGCCGTGGATAAAGCCGCAGCCCACGGCCTTGCGGAAGAAGATATCCTCGCTTGCTCGGCTGTAGATTGGCTGTAACCGCCGCGGCGAGATCCTCAGCTTCCGCCCAATCCCTATTCCTGATACTGAAACTCCAAGCCTTCCACTCGCACTGTTGCGCCGTCGGGAACCTGCATTTCCCGAAGTTTCCGGTATAAGCCAATTTTGTCAAAGAGCCGCTGCAGGTACTCGACAGTTTCTTCGTTGTCCAGGTCAAGCCGCTCCATCAAGCGGCGCAAGCCCTCTCCTTCAACAACATAATCTTCGTTTTCTCTGCGGATGATATATTCCTCCACCGGGGCCGCTTGGGCTCTGGGCTGATAGACAATGACATCTTCGCTGAACGCTTCAACCGGTTCCCGGACTTTGATCTCCGCCACCATCCTGCCTGTGTGTTCCATGAGCTCCTGTGTACCCTGCCCCGTTGCGGCAGAGATCGGAAATACGGCCCGCCCATCCTTGGCCGCTGCTTCCCGGAGCTTGTCAAAATTCTTCCAGGCATCAGGAAGATCCATTTTATTGACGGCAACAATCTGGGGCAGCTGTGCCAATCCAGGGTTGTACATCTCCAGTTCCTTATTGATCTGATAATAGTCTTCCCGAGGGCAGCGCCCGTCCACACCCGCCGCATCCACTACATGGATGATTACCCGGGTCCTTTCAATATGACGCAAGAAATCATGGCCCAAGCCGACGCCCCGGTGCGCACCCTCAATCAGCCCAGGGACATCCGCAACCACGAATGATTCGCCTTCGCCCAAGGATACGACACCGAGATTTGGCACCAAAGTGGTGAACGGATAGTCAGCAATCTTTGGCTTTGCGGCAGAGACCGCAGAAATCAGGGTTGATTTCCCTGCATTGGGGTAACCGACCAAAGCTACGTCGGCAATCAATTTCAGCTCAAGATTGATCCATAGTTCGCCACCCTTTTCGCCCCGTTCGGCAAAGGACGGCGCCTGCCTTGTAGGAGTTGTGAAACGGGCGTTGCCTCTGCCTCCTCGCCCGCCGACAGCTGCAATCAGTTTCTGCCCTGGTTGGGTCAGATCGGCTATCAGCTCACCGGTCTCGCCATGGGTGACCACAGTTCCCGGCGGGACCCGGATCACCAGATCCTCGCCGCCTCGCCCAAATTGGTTTTTGCCCCGCCCGGGCTGTCCGTTCTCGGCTTTGAAATGTCTGCGGTACTGAAAATCGATCAGTGTTGTCAGGTTTTGATCGGCAATCAAAACCACACTGCCTCCCCGCCCGCCGTCCCCGCCGTCAGGGCCGCCGGCGGGGACATATTTCTCCCGGCGGAAACTGACACATCCGCTGCCGCCGTCGCCTGCCTTAATATAGATCCGTGCTTGATCAATAAACACTGGTTACCCTCGCTTCCCACTGTGAACGAATACTGTCACTAATCATGAAAAAACCCTCTTGCACTTCTGTACAAAAGGGTTTGACCTTTCAGTTTATGCTGTAACAACTTCCCTTTCGGCTTGAACACTCACGCGCTTGCCATTCTTGCCGCAGCGTTCAAACGCTACATATCCATCAATCTTGGCAAATAGTGTATCATCCCTGCCAATACCGACATTGCTGCCCGGCTTGACCTTGGTGCCGCGCTGCCTCACCAGGATACTGCCGGCATTGACATACTGACCATCGTAGCGTTTCACACCCAAACGTTTGGAAATGGAATCGCGACCGTTCTTGGTGCTGCCTCCACCCTTTTTCGTTGCAAAAAGCTGCAGATTTATTCTCATTGTTCCACCTCCTCAATCTCCAGGTATTCTGCCCCATATTCCTGGAACACGGCTTTTAAGCCTGCGTACATTACTTTCAGGATCAACTGGCTCTGCTGCCAAACAACCTCAGGCAGTCCCGGCGGCAAAGTGCATTTCAGCAATCCTTCGCTGATTTCCACTGCAGCGCCGGCCCCCAATACTTCCTGCAAACCAATGACTGCCGTTTGCGTGAGCACTGATACGGCTGCGCAGACAATATCTTCGCCATACTGGGCAAACCCGCTGTGGCCTGCAGCAGCAAAGCCCACAATATCCTTTCCAGCTGTAAAAATCTCTATTCTGGTCATTAGGCCTCAATCTTTTCGATTACCAGCTTGGTAAACGGCTGGCGGTGACCGGTCTTTTTGCGGTAGTTTTTCTTGGGTTTGTACTTGAACACGATCACTTTCTTACCTTTGCCGTGATCCTCGACCTTGGCCGTTACTCTGGCATTTGCCACTGTCGGCGTACCAACCTCTACCTCACCATCCTTGCTCACCAGAAGCACTCGATCGAGCACTACCTGTTCACCAACGGGTGCGGCCAACTTCTCAATATAGATGACATCACCTTCGGCAACTTTGTACTGCTTACCGCCTGTTTCGACAACAGCGTACATTACTCCCACCTCCTTGCTCGGACTCGCTGGCCCCAGGCACACCGCAGTGTTTTTAAAGCCTGTGCCATGCGGTTTCACAACACAACCAAACCCGCTCCAATAATTTTAACACCCGCGGCTGCACTTGTCAACGCTGGCAGCTGATTTCGGTGTAATCAAGCTCAAACTGATCGCAGCCGCAGATGGTTATCTGTTTTCTCGTCTGCTTCCGCATCAATTTGATGTTCTCCTGGTTGTCCCCGGCCAGGGCTGCCGCCACCAACGGGTGGCAGGACACTGTGATCGATTTTACATCCGGTTCCCGGGCGAGGGTATAAATCCTCTGGGCTGTATTGATGGCAATCATATCCTGGGACAGTATGCTCCCGGTACCCCCGCAGTGGTGGCAGTCGGTTTCCAAAATATGGCTCAATCTTGTTTTCGCCTTTTTCCTGGTCATCTCCACCAAGCCCAGCTGGGTGAATCCCAACACATGGCTCTTGGTTTTATCGGCGGCCAAAGCTGCGGTCAATGCCTCCAGGACCAACTGACGGTCATGAGCGCTGTGCATGTCAATAAAATCGATGATGATAATACCGCCAATATTGCGCAGCCGCAGCTGTTTGGCAATTTCCCGGGCTGCTTCCAGATTCGTGCGGAGCACTGTTTCCGCAAGGTTCTTTCTGCCGGTATACTTGCCGGTATTGACATCAATGCTCACCAAAGCTTCAGTTTGATCGATGATCAAATAACCGCCGCTGTTCAACCAAACACGCTTGTGAGTAGCCTTCTCCAAATCCCGGGATAGCCCCAGCTGGTCAAAGAGAGCAACTTCACCGCTGTACAGCTCAATCTTGGTGGCGGGTGAGATGTGCAGTTTGGCGCGGATATCGATGATCCGGTCATAGATCCAAGGTTGATCGACAATAATCGCCTCTGTGGTGTCGGTCACCACATCCCGCATGATCCGGTAAATCAGGTCGTGATCCCGGTAGAGCAAAGCCGGCGCTGAGCATTTCCGGCTTTGCCGATCAATTTTCCGCCACAGCTTGAACAGCTGATCCCGTTCTTTCCTCAGCTCTTGATCAGAACGGCCGTAAGCCGCGGTCCGCACAATTAAACCCATTCCCGCAGGCTTAAGCTGGCCTGCCAATTCCCTCAGCCGGGCCCGCTCTTTTGGATTGGGAATCTGGCGGGACACACCCACATGATCATCTTGGGGCATCAGGACCAAAAACCGCCCCGGCAGTGAAATGCGGGCGGCCACCCGGGCTCCCTTGGAACCTTCCGGTTCTTTTGCCACCTGGACAACAATCTCCTGTCCCTTTTTTACCAGTTCATTAATGGGCCGTTGATCATCCCTGATCAGATCGTCCACGTATAAAAACCCATTTCGCTCCAACCCCAAGTCAACAAATGCAGCGGCCATTCCCGGCAGCACATTTTCTATCCTGCCTTTGTAGATATTGCCAACAATGCGGCTGGTTTGGTCCTTCTCACGAAAAAACTCCGCCAGCCTTCCATTCTCGACAATACCGACCAGCACCTGGTTTAAAAACGAAGAAATAACAACCTTCCTCAGCATATTATTCTTTACTCCTTTAAGACATCAAACGGCGTCAGAAACTCACCTGCATCAGTCTTGATCAACAGGGCGGACCTGTGGATTAAGACATCTCCAAGCCCCAAACCCAGCAAGGGCAAGAGATCCATGGGCCGCAAGTTTGATTTGACACCGCTGGCGCACTGCAGCTCGATTTGCCGCAGCGGCGCATCGTAAACTAATGAATCAATCAAGGCCCTGATATTTACCTGCTTTTCTTTATGCTTGCGCTTTACCACAATCATCAGCTGATCCTGGGCCATCAGGCCGACAATCCTCTGCGCAAGCTCAGGGGCATCCCCCAAAACCCTGATCTGATAACAGGCAGTCGTAATCAGCGACATCAAGGCCGGGTACCGCTCGGGCAGGTCGGCTCCTGCCAGGAACCGAAAACCTTCAGGAAGCACTGAATTCAGCCTTGCTTGTACGGTCTGGCAATCTATACCGGTTCTCAACTGCAGATCAACATATTCCGCCTCGCTGGTCAGCCCGACCGGAAGTGTCGAGGCAAAGGCCAGTTTGGGAGTGGGGCTGAAGCCCTGGGAATAGGCAATGGGCAGCTGCGCCCGGCGGACAGCCCGGCCCATGAGGCGGAGGATGTCCAGATGAGAAATGTACCTGCCGGTTTCACCGACACTGAACCGCAGACGGACACTGCTACTGATCCCCATCACCGCCTTTAAGCATATTGGCCACACCGAGATCCTGGCAAACACAGCAGCCTGTACACTTGGCGAAGCGGCAATCGCCGGTGGTAACACCCTGATAAGCCCGTTCCCGCTCCAACCAGAGAAACTTGCGGCTCACTCCGCTTGAGAGGTGCTCCCAAGGGAAAACCTCATCGGCCTGGCGCTTGCGGTAGGCATAGAATTCGCTGTCGATGTATTCATCCCTGAATGCCTCCATCCAAAGATCATAGCGGAAATGTTCCTTCCATCCGTCAAACTGGCAGCCCAAATCCACTGCCCGGGCCAAAACTCTTCCCAAGCGGCGGTCCCCCCGGGCAAACACTGCTTCCAGGTAACTTGCCCGCACATCATGGGCGCTGAAATTGATTCCCCCGTGCCGCAGCTGTTTCCGCAGGTAATTGTACTTGGCCAACAGTACTTCTTGATCGTTGAACGCTTCCCATTGAAAAGGTGTGCCGGGCTTGGGCACAAAAGAGGCAACACTCACATTAACGATGGGCTTCCTGCCGCCTTTGGGGATACGGCGCCGGCCTATTTCCAGTACATTCCCGGCCAAGGCGGCGATCCCGTCCAGGTCTGCCCAGGTTTCTGTCGGCAGCCCAATCATAAAGTACAGTTTGATCTGGAACCAGCCTGAGGCAAAAGCGGCATCCACTGCTTCATAGAGATCCTCTTCCCGCACGTTCTTGTTGATCACGTCACGCAGGCGCTGGGTGCCCGCCTCAGGGGCAAATGTGAGCCCAGTCTTCTTAAACTTCTCGATCTCCACAGCCTGCTTTACTGAAAAAGAGTCAACCCGCAGCGAAGGCAGGGACACAGACACTCCCCGCCGGCGGCATTCGGCGGCCAGTTCCGTTACCAACTGTTCCACCTTGCTGTAGTCACCTGTGGAGAGCGAAGTTAGGGAAACCTGTTCATACCCGGTGCTGTCCAAAAGCTGCCGTGCCTGTCTTTTCACCGTCTCCACACTCCGTTCCCGGACAGGCCTGTAGATCATGCCGGCCTGGCAGAATCGGCAGCCCCGGGTGCATCCCCGCATCACTTCGACTATGGCCCGATCATGCACCGTCTGAATGTACGGCACAACAATCCGATCGGGAAAGGGAGCTTGATCCAGATCAGCCACCACTCGTTTAACGATTGTGCTGGGAACCGCAGCTTCGGTTGTGCGGATCGTTTTGATTTTTCCCTGATTTGTATACTTTATTTCATAGAACTGCGGCACATAAACCCCTGGGATCCAGGCCAGTTTCAGCAGTGTATCCCCGCGGGACAGCTGCTGCTCTTTGCAGCTTGTGACAGCATCCAGCAGTTCGTGGATTACCTCTTCGCCGTCACCAAGGACTGCGCAGTCGAGGAAATCAGCCAACGGTTCGGGATTGAAGGCACAAGGGCCGCCGGCGATAACCAATGGGTGGCGGCTGTCCCTTTGGGCACTCAAGCGGGGAATCCCGGCCAGATCCAGCATCTTGACGATGTTGCTGAAACTAAGCTCATACTGGAGTGTAAAGCCGACAATATCAAAATCGGCAAGGGGCTGCCCCGACTCCAGGGCTGTTAATGGCAAGCCTGCCTCCTTCATTTTCTCCTGCATGTCCACCCAGGGCATGTATACTCTTTCCGCCAGGGAATCTTGCCGTTGGTTGATGATATGATAGAGGATCTGGAAGCCTAGATTGCCCATCCCGATCTCATAGGTATCGGGAAAGGCTAACGCCATTTTTACTGTTGTTTGCCGCCAATCCTTATGGTAAGCATGGAGTTCTCCATCTGTATAGCGAGCCGGCTTGGATACTTCCGGCAAAACCTGTATCAGCTTCTGTTTCATTTTTGACACCTCTTTGCAAACTGCCAACACGGTTAGTGGCGGGAACGTTGTTCCACCAATTCATAAAGTGTACCATGAATCCCTTTTTCAAGCAAGCCGTTGATCAATTCCAGTTCGGTCAAGATTCCGAGCGGCTTCCCCTGCCTGTCCACAATCCAGAACAGGTGGTAAAATGCAGGTATGAGGTAATCCGATACGTCCCCGAGGGAGGTTTCACCCGCAGCCACCAGCCCTCTGACGGGCATTACCCTCCTCTGCCCCACATGGAGCTGCTTTTGCATCAGATAGCGGAGAAACACATACACAGCCTGATCCGACTCTCTTTTGGCCGCCCCAAACAGAAACACTCCGACAACCCCCGCCATCAGTGCGCTTGGATAATTGAAAACCAGGCTGCCGATCAATCCAAAGGCAATCAGCCCTACTGCCAAAGCTTTGCCAAGGCCGGCCGCTGTTTCCGTCGCCCGCCGCAGCCCCCGGCTGTAAATCAAAACACTTCTCAGCACCCGGCCACCATCAAGGGGCAGTCCCGGCAGCAGGTTAAGGGCGGCCATACTAAGGTTTGCCCGGGTAAGAAATAGAAACCAATTGTGATCAAGCGGCGAGTATGCCGTTTGCCATAACCACAGCACAGCGGCGAACAATAGATTGCTCAAAGGCCCGGCCAGGGCAACTCCGATTTCGATCTTTGGGTCAAACTCCAGCACATGATCGATGCGGGCTGCTCCGCCAAAGGGAAGCAGTTCCACTTCTGCAACCCGCAGCCCATAGGCGGAAGCGGCAAGGGCATGGGCCAGCTCATGGAAAAGGACAATGACAAACAGGACTAGTGCCGGCAAAAGCTGCCCCAAGCCAAAGGCTAACGCCATCAGCAGCAAAAAAAAGGGATTGACTTTGAATACAATCCCCAAAAACGTGCCGGCTTTCATAGACTCACCATCCCGTGACTACACGGGGCAACCCCTGAGTCAGAGCCGCAAGGTCGAAGTCTGTGAAAGCCTGCCGTAATCGTTCGATCGGCTTTTTGACAAAGTTCAGGTCAAAATCGGTAGTCAAGACAAATCTTAGGTATTCGGTAATCTCCGACCCAAACGGGATCTGACTTTCAGAGACCAGGCCAATAACCACAAAGAGCAGTACCGCTGTGATTAAACTGTTTGACGAACGGCCCATTCTCTTCACCTCCCACGGCTGTTACTTAAATATATTAGCCTTGGGAGCAGTTAATAACCAAAATACTCTCCTTGCCAGGCAAAGGCCTACAGCTTCCGTTTCACTCTGCGGACGGGAATATTGGCAACCAGTGCCACCGATTCGTCGCTGCGGTTGAGATTGACCTCCAAGCCTTTTTCATCGATCTCCATGTATTTCGACAGGACATGAATCATTTCTTCTCTTAAGGCATCCAATAAACCTGGGGAGAGAACCGCCCGATCATGAACCAGAACCAGGCGCAACCGTTCCTTGGCCTTGTCTTTACTCTGTTCGGTGGCGCCAAACAATCTTGATAACCATTCTAACACGGCCGTCCCTCCTAACTTCTGCCGCTGACATTATTGAACATGCGCAGTAACCGTTTGACCACGGATCTTTCTTCTATAGGCAAGAATGGAACAGATGCCCCTTCCAGTCTGCGAACGATATTGCGGAACGCCTGCCCCGACAAGGATTTTTTGTCCAGGACAGACGGTTCCCCCCGGTTGGTCGAAACGATAATACTCTCATCATCGGGAACAATGCCCAAGAGCTTAATCGCCAGGATATCGATGATATCCTCAGTGGTCATCATATCGCCCTTACGAACCATGTCGGGACGAATCCGGTTGATGATCAGCTGCGGATCATATAACTCACTCGCCTCCAGCAGGCCCACAATCCGATCAGCGTCCCTGACAGCCGATACCTCCGGTGTGGTGACAATGATGGCCACATCTGCACCGGCGATAGCATTTTTAAACCCCTGTTCTATTCCGGCTGGGCAATCTACCAGCACGTAATCGAACTCTTTCTTCAAATCCTCAATCAGCACCTGCATCTGTTCTGGACTGACCGCATCCTTTTCCCTGGTTTGTGCCGCTGGAAGCAGGAACAGGTTTTCCAGGCGCTTATCCTTGATTAAAGCTGAACGGATCCGGCAATTCCCTTCCACCACATCAATCAGATCATAGACAATACGGTTTTCCAAACCCATTACCACATCGAGGTTGCGCAGTCCGATGTCTGCATCCACCAAACAGACTCTTCTCCCAATTTGAGCCAACCCGGTCCCAATATTGGCTGCCGCAGTAGTCTTGCCAACCCCACCTTTGCCGCTTGTTACTACAATCGATTTTCCCACATGAACACCTCCCCTACTTACATGAACTCTAACTGCTCTGATAAGCACTAATCTGAATCACATTTTCACAAATGCGCGCGATTTCCGGTTCCAGCGGTCTAGGCAGTTTCTCATCAGGGGAGCGAGATATGTAGCTGGCAATCCGCAATTGGGTTGGCTCTAATCGGAAAGCAAACACAGAGGCATTGACATTGCCGTTGCACCCGGCATGGGCGACTCCCCGAAGGCATCCGAGAACCAGGATGTCACCGGTGCAGACAATCTCAGCTCCTGGGTTCACATCGCCCAGGACAACTACGTTGCCGTTATACCATATTCGTTGGCCGGAGCGGATTGTACGGCGCACCAGCAGTGTATCCTCAGCTGGTTCATTCGCCTCACCCATTGTGCCGGCTTTGTGCTCGGCTGCAGAAGCTGACTGCTCCGGAACTTCCCTTTCACTAATCACCATCCCAAATGCTTCCACTGTTTGCGCTAACTGCTGCTTTTCCTCCGGTTTCAACTCCCGATCGGTTGTTGACACGTATACTGTTGCACCTGCAAAAAACTCTTGAGCTGAAGCCAGCCGTGCCCGCAATTGTGCCAATACTTCGGAAAAAGCTAATTCACTGGGAATCAAAATGGATAGTCCATGCTTTGTACCTTTGATGATACAAGCTTCCTTGCTCATTATGAGTCTCTCCTCAATGGCTTTCATTCCTCAATTCTACAGTTTCGCCTTCCCCGTTTTTATTCCTGCATGCCCAAGCCAAAATAGGCATCAAACACCATGCGTGCAATCGGTGCCGCGCTGGTGGCGCCCCCGGTCCCATGCTCCACAATCACCACCACCACCAGTTCCGGGTCATCGGTTGGGGCAAAGGCGGCAAACCAACCGTGGGAAGGTCGGTTGGTGATTTCCACACTGCCAGTTTTACCGGCGATTGGGATTGGGAAGTCTTCAAAAACGCGCCGGGCTGTGCCCCGGGGATGAGTAATCACCGCCTCCATCCCCTCAGTCACGGCATCCCAGGTGCTTTCGGCCACCGCCAATGCGGCCTTTACCGTGGGGCTGTGCTCGTAAACGATTTCACCTTCCGGATCAATGATCTTTTTGACCACCGTCGGTTGATAAATCACCCCGCGGTTGGCAATGGCACTGTAGGCAACAGTCAACTGAATCGGCGTTACTTCGACAGGGCCCTGCCCTATAGACACCTGTTCCGTATCTGCCGGATACCAGGCTTGCTCATAGGTGGGGTACCCGAAGTAGCGCTGCCGCTTCCAATCCCGATCCGGTACCAGGCCTGATTCCTCCTGAGCAGCCCCAATCATGCCGGTAGGAGCACCAAACCCGAATTCTCTCAGCCAGACCGAAAGCCGATCAATGCCCACCTGTTTGCCAAACTCGGCAAAATAGTGGTTGCTGGACATGGCCAGGGCGTCAACAAACTTGATCTCGCCGAAAGGTGCCGAGCCCTGGGTGATCACCCAATCCCTGATACCGGATTCGCTGGTACCGGTGGCGTTGAACACTTGGCTGGGAGTAACCACCTTCTCTTCCAGCATGGCCACGGCAATAAGCGGCTTGAATGCCGAACCGGGGCCGTACTTCCCTTGCACCGCCCGGTTAAAGAGGGGCTGATCAGTGTTCGCAACCAGGCTTGCATAATAGCTGTTCCGCTCCCTGGCATCAAGCAGTTTCGCCGGATCATAGTCCGGCAGGCTGACCATGGCCAGGATTTCACCTGTTTTCGGATCGAGCGCAACCACTGCCCCTTTAAACTGAGACGCGCCCTCTTCCTGCAGAGTGCTGGTATGGGCAAGAAACGCCTCCCGGGCTGCCTCCTGCAGCTCCTTGTCAATTGTAAGGATCAAATTGTGGCCGGGGATTGGTTCCACATAGCTGACGGTTTGCACCGGCCGGCTGAGGGCATTCACTTCAACCATTACTGATCCCAGAACACCCCGGAGTTCTTGTTCGTAAATCGCTTCCAATCCGGTTTTGCCTACCAAATCAGAGCTTGCGTACCCGGTTCCAAAGCGTTTCAGTTCCTGTTCATTGATAATACCGAGATAGCCAATCAAGTGACTGGCAAAGCTGGGATAAAGGTAGTCCCGCACCCATTCCTCCTCGATAAACACGCCCGGCAACCGCAGCCGGTTTTCTTCAATAGCCACAACTGTGCTCAAATCAACATCGCGGGCAATCCGGACAGGCTCATAGAGATTCTGGCGCCCTTTGTCGATTGCCTCCTGCAGTTCATCACTGGTGAGGTTCAATATTTCGCTTAAGTACTCCAATACACCCTCGGCGTTCCGGGGAATCCCCCCCGGTACCAGCGCCACTGTAAAGGCCGGCCGGCTGCGGACAAGTTCCCTGCCGTCACGGCTGTAGATCACGCCTCTGGTGGGCATGACCCTGATCCGGCGCATCCTGTTACCTTCCGCCATGTTCGCGTAATGGGTTCCCCGGCGAATCTGAAGCTCCCACAATCGGCCGCAGACAATCAGAATAATGACGATGATCACCGCCCAAAACGCCCGCAGGCGCTGTTCGAGTTTCTTGTCCTCCAAGATTTTGTGCTCACCTCGATCGCCTGAAAATCTCATCCCAATAGAAGATCTTCTTGTTGAAATAATACAAGCGCACATACAAAAGCAGGCATAAGACCCCATTGTACAGCAGCAGTGGCAGTAAAACCTGCTCTCCAAGGTATTTCAACGGTACTGTCACACCAAAAAAGGCCATCCCCAGCCCGTACAACAACTGGTCAGCGACGGTGGCGATTAAGACGCTCACCAGGGGGACAACATAGTTTTCCTTATAGAACCGCAGCGCCAAAAGGCCGACCGTAAAGCCGATCACCATCTTTGTCAGGGCATGGAGCCCGATCAGCTCACCGACAAACAGATCGAAACCCAAGCCGGCCAGGAAGCCAGATTTGGCGCCGAAACCAGGCCCGTTGATCAAGCTGAACAAGACAACCAGCACCAGTATTAAATCAGGAATGACAACAAAAAACGGCCATGTGGTAAAAACAGTTGTCTGGACCACTAAAGCCACGACAATGATAGCCGTATAGATTAAAACTGCCATCTGTTTGCACCTACTTTGGATCCCCGAGCAGCAGGAAAACATACTCCAGCCTGGCAAAATCCACGACAGGCTGGATATAGGCTGTAAAGGACAACTGATAGCGGCTGGGGACAATTTCCACCACTTTGCCTATGGGCAGCCCTTTGGGGAAATACTGCGACAGCCCCGATGTGACAAGGATATCGCCAACCTGAAGCTGTACATCCTTGGACAGGGGTTTGGCCAACAGCATTCCGGAATACTCGGGATCGCCTTCGATCAGAATCAAATCCCCTAAATGCTGAACCATGCCCCCTATCGCACTGCGGGCGTCGGTGGCCAAGATCACTGTGGCTGTAGTGAGAGTGACACTCTGCACAGTACCGACAACACCGTTGCCGGACATGACTGCCATGCCTTGGGTAACTCCGTCTTTGCTGCCGCGGTTGATGGTGATCGTATTGAACAGATTTGTGGGCGATCGGCCGATTACTTCGCACACCAGCATCTGATACGATTCTTCTTTTTTGAATTCCAACGCTTCCCGCAGCCATTCATTTTCCCGTTTATAGTCGGCCATCTGCGACAGCTGCCGCTGAAGATCGGAGATCTCAGCTTTCAGCTGGGCATTTTCCTGCTGCAAACTGCTGATCTGCCCCAATAAGGCCACAAAAGAATGGACTGTACGGGACAAGCGCATAAAAAGCGTCTGCAGCGGTGCTAAAAGATCACGGACCGCCTGCTCGACGACGGTTATCTGGGAACGGGAGCGAGAGGTAAAGTGGATACTCCCGGCGATGGCAACGATCATGATTAGGAGTACGATCACCCTGGCGCGCCTGGTCTTTCGGGACAATACCACTTCACCTCCTCAACCATCTTCTCTGCTTACCGTTTCGGCCCAAGCATGATCCGCTGCAGCAAATCGTAGTGTTCAAGCACCAGCCCGGTACCTTCCACCACAGCTTGTAACGGTTCTTCAGTCACATGGACCGGCATCCCCGTTTCACTGGCAATCAACTGATCGAGGCCTGTCAAGAGGGCTCCGCCCCCGGCCATCACAATACCCCGGTCCATGATATCTGCCGCCAGTTCCGGCGGGGTCTGCTCCAGTGTCACCTTGACGCCCTCCACAATACTGGCTACCGGTTCCGCCAATGCTTCCCGCACTTCTTCTGATGTGATGGTGATGGTCTTCGGCAGCCCGGTCACCAGATCGCGGCCCCGCACCTCCAATGAACTCTCCATTTCTTGGGGACAAGCTGTACCGATCGTCTTTTTGATTGTCTCCGCCGTCCGCTCGCCAATCAAAAGATTGTAGTGGCGGCGAATATGTTGGATGATTGCATCATCCATTTCATCGCCCCCGATTCTGATGGAACGGTGAGCCACAATGCCTCCCAGGGAGATCACAGCCACTTCGGTGGTGCCGCCGCCGATATCTACAATCATATTGCCCGTGGGCTCCTGTACCGGCAGCCCGACACCAATGGCTGCGGCCATGGGCTCCTCAATCACCCGTGCATCTTTGGCTCCTGCGAAGATCGCCGAATCAATGACCGCCCGTTTTTCCACTTCGGTAACGCCGGAAGGGACAGCAATCACTACACGCGGCCGTATCCAACCCATCCTTCTGTTGGCTTTGATCAAGAAGTCCCGGAGCATCCGCTCGGTTGTGTCAAAATCGGCGATCACTCCATCGCGCAAGGGCCTGATTGCGACAATATTGCCCGGTGTCCGGCCCACCATTTCTTTCGCTTTGTTCCCAACAGCCAGGATTTCTTTGGTTTCCTGATCCCGGGCCAGCACTGACGGCTCATCAATCACAATCCCGCGGCCCCGTACATAGACCAATGTGTTTGCTGTTCCCAAATCAATCCCAATGTCTCTTCCTAAGCGACCAAACATGTTTGTATCTCCTTTCAGCTTGTCCCTATTGTACTTAGATTAAACCCTGCTCGCGAAAACTCAAGTAACGTTTACCTGCGACAATTATGTGATCCAGGACTCTAATCCCCAACAACTCTCCGGCTTCGCACAACCGTTTTGTTACAGTGATATCTTCGTCGCTGGGGGTTGGATCCCCACTGGGGTGGTTATGAACCAAAATCACTGCCGCACTGCTTTTTTTGATCACATCTTTAAACAGCTCCCGTGGATGCACCAGGGAAGCGTTGAGGTGGCCGATGGAAACCACCTTCCTGGCAATAACCGCGTGCTTTGTATTGAGCATTAAGATCACAAAATGCTCTCGATCGAGCAGACTCATTTCATTGATCACGATTGACGCAGCATCCTGTGGGCTGTGGATCACTTCTCGCACTTCCAGGCTCGCGTTGCTCAGCCGCTTGGCCAGTTCAAAAGCGGCCAGCACCTGTGCGGCTTTTGCTAGGCCGATCCCCTTGATGGCAGCCATTTCCTCACAGGTGGCACAGGCCAGATCCCGCAGCGAGCCGAAATGAGCAATTAGCTGATCCACCAAACCGAACACGGACTGGTTCTGGGTCCCTGTCTGCAGCAAAATAGCCAACAGCTCCCGGTTTGACAGATACTCCGGGCCATATTGCATCAGTCTTTCCCGCGGCCGTTCCTGAAGGGGCAAGTCTTTGATCATGACAGTGTAACTCACGCTATTCCTCCTTGCCGTCCCCCCGGGCAAAGACGTCGATTCCAAAAGTGCGCAGTTCCAACAATAATCTCGGCATCGGCAATCCGACCACGTTATAAAAACATCCTGATATGTTTTCGACAAAAGCGCCGCCAATTCCTTGAATGGCATATCCACCCGCTTTATCAAATGGTTCCTGCGTCTCAACATATGTGCGGATTTCGTAATCTTCGAGCTTGCGGATGTAAACATCTGTGGATACATAGAAGCTTCGTTCCCGGTTAGCCGAAAGCAGGGATACACCGGTTAAGACCCGGTGTTTCCTGCCGCTCAAAAGGCGCAGAATGGCATGGGCTTCCTGTTGGCTGCGGGGCTTGCCCAGAATCTGATCATACAAGGCAACAACCGTGTCCGCCCCGATTACCAGACTGCCGGGAAATTGGGCCAGTACAGCCTTGGTCTTCAAGTATGCATTGTGTGCCACAGTCTCCTCAGGTGTCTGCGCTGATGATTCAGGAATATTGGCTGCGTGGGCTTGAAACTCAAGGCCGAACTGTTTGAGTAGGTCAATTCTCCGCTGCGATTTGGACGCCAAAATAATCTTCATGGTTTCACGGCCCCTCGACTTCGCAATCTCTTGTTAGATTTCCGGATCAGCACAGATTTTCCTCCAAGAAATGATCACAAAAAAGAGGGAACCTGTTCTTTCATGAACGTGTCCCCTCGCGAACCTGCCCTCTCTCGCCTAGCTGAACATATCCGGTATACTCAAGTACCGTTCTCCTGTGTCAGGAAGGATGACAACAACCTTCTTGTCGGGGCCCAGTATTTCTGCTGTCTGCAGCGCCGCATAAGCGGCAGCCCCTGAGGAGATGCCGGCCAGAATCCCTTCCTCTTTGGCCAGCCGTCCCGCAGTTGTGATCGCATCGCTGTCCTGAACCCGGATCACTCGATCGTACACTGCCGTGTTCAACACCTTGGGAACGAATCCGGCGCCAATGCCCTGGATCCGGTGGGGCCCTGGCTGGCCTCCGGACAAGACAGGTGAGTTGTCAGGTTCTACCGCAATCACCTTTACATGGGGCAGCTGCCGCTTAACCACCTCACCTACCCCGGTAACGGTCCCTCCTGTGCCAATTCCCGCTACGACTGCATCCAGCTTTCCTTCAGTCTGCTGCAGGATTTCAACAGCGGTGGTTTGGCGGTGGATCTCCGGATTGGCCGGGTTTTCAAACTGCTGCGGCATAAAGGCACCTGGAGTATCCGCAGCAATCTCCATGGCGCGGCGGATCGCTCCCCTCATGCCTTCGCTGCCGGGCGTCAGGACCAGTTCGGCTCCATAGGCCTGTAAAAGCTTGCGCCGTTCAACAGACATCGTATCAGGCATGCATATGATCAGTTTGAAGCCCAGGGCGGCACAGACCATCGCCAGGCCAATCCCTGTATTGCCGCTCGTCGGCTCTACCACGACACCCCCGCTCGTAAGCCGCCCATCCTTCAGCGCAGCTCGAATCATGCTTAAAGCAATTCTGTCCTTGACACTGCCGGCAGGGTTGTACGATTCCAGTTTCGCCCAGATTTGCGCTGAACCCGGTTTGATGATCCGGTTAAGCCTGACCAAGGGAGTCTGCCCTACCAAATCCAGAATACTGTTCACCGTTCGCATTCGTCTCCCTCCTTGAGGCTATTGTAGGTTTCTTGACTGACAGCTGTCAAGGTTTTCTAAACCGCCTCGTTTTGTGGGGAACAGAAATCATGGTGAGTTCCTTTGCCAGCTCCAGATTTGGCCTGTGGATAGCCTTCCTGTCCCAATCCTGCCACCTTTCATAATGTTCAGGGCTCTCATCCCACTCCAAGCCGGAATTAAGTTGATCTTCCAGTTCATGTCTGTACAGTTCGTAATCGTAATCTTTGTAAGGCAACAGTATACCTCCTCCACCCTCAATACAGCTTATCCAACGAGATACCCTGATAGTAGTATTGGAGGATTTGGCGGTAATCATACCCGGCTCGAGCCATTCCGTCTGCACCGTACTGGCTCATGCCCACACCATGCCCATAACCCCATACTGCAAACTGGATTTTATCTCCGGACACACTGACTGTAAACCATGTGGACCGCAGCCCCAGGCGCTGTCTCACATCCCTGCCGCTGAACCACTTGTTCCCCGATTCCATGGTCTTTACTCTTCCTGACGGATAGCGTTCAAGCACTTGAACCCTGCCCACTGAACTCACTTCCATCAGCTGCATGAACTCCGGGGCACTGAAAACGGCAGTTGTATAATAATACGGCGAATGATTGCCGTAAGGATCAGCCACGCTCCGCAGATACGGGAGAGCCTCTGACCAGTAATGTTCAGAGTTCTCAGTCCTGCCGCCGCTGGTGGAATGATACACCGCCAGGATTGGTTTGCCCTGGTAAGTGGCGATGATCCCTTGCGTTTGGGCCACAGCCTGATTGATTTTCCTCCAATTGATCAAATAATCCACCAAGCCCCACCGGGATTTCAGCTCTTCAGTGGAAACCCAGGCCTGGCCGGTGGTATAGTCGGTGGACAAATGGGCTTCGGGATGATCGGAAACCCGGATATTGTTGACAATCCTTTGGTAAGCATAGGTGCGGGCTACCACCGCCTGGGCCTTGAGGGCTTCCAGGTGAAAATGGGCAGGCATCTCGGCAGCCACGACCCCTTTGACATATTCATCCAGGGTCATGGTGAGCAGCCGGGAGGTTTCAACATCCCAAAGATTGATCATAGGTACATGCCTTGCCTTCCAGGGTATTCTCACCCCATATATAAAAAGCAATGGAATCCCCAACAGGATCAAGGCAATGGCAGTGATCCATTTGAAAAGGACAAGCCGCTTCCGCCTTATTCTGCGCCTCATGTGAGCACCACCCTACTTCCCATAAATATGAGAAGAGGATGGGTGGTTATGCCCATAAAAAGCATTAAGAAAAGGCCGGTTGCCCGGCCTTGCCTCAACTGCCACCAAGCGGCCTGCCTGCCTTTATTTCGCCTTTAAGCGCATGATGGTAACAGAATAGGAAGGGAATGTATAAGCAAAATCTGTACTCACCCCTGTGATCTGTTTGGTGGCCGTTGTTACATTGTCCGGTTTCTGGAATGAATTGACCGCATCGAGTTTGTCGGCTGTAAGGCAAATCACGGCAGCCTCAGGTTCAACCTGTTCAACACCGTCAACCACTATCCGGGTTTCCATGGGGCTGCCTAAAGTGTTGACCGCCTTAAGGATCAAGTCGCCTGTTTCCAGGTCTTTGGATGTTACATAATAGAGCGGCTCCACCTGTTTGGGCCCGTCATAATAATCATGAACCAAGCGCCCGTCAAGATAGCAGCGGATCCTGCGTCCTTCCATCACAATCTTGATGTCGTATTCGCGGCCGATCTGAATGGGAGTGTCACCCCTGCTGATCACCGGTCCCCGGGAACTGTTGACGGCTTTTTCAATGGCATGCTGGGTATTGTTCCAGCCGCCGATATTCCACCAATAGTAGTTGTGGTCATCCCTGCGCCCGAACATGATCAGGAACCCCTCAGCGCCGCTCAGTTTGGCGGCCTTCAATGTCAGGGTGTAGTTGGACCAGTCCTCATCACCGACGTAGGCCCGCAGATCAGTCCCGCTGCCCTTTTGGACATACCAACCGTCGGCGATGCACCAATTCCCGCCTTTGGCCTGCCACTGGGATGCATCGGCGAAATCGTCGCTGAACAATACAGCTCCGGTTTCATTGTCGATTACCTTCACATCAGTGAATTTCGCCTGGGTGTTCCATGTGGACAGGCCGATGGCACCCCTGATTGGTTCCGGTTCTGCAAGCTCCCCAACAGTCCCGGTGAAAGTGCTGGGAATAACCACGTCCCCCTTGTTGTGGGAAAACATCTGCTGTACGTAGTAGTTGGGTGTGCCGTAGACCTGGTGGTTGTTGAACCAAATCAAGTCCGGTGTCCAGTTGAGATAATCCACATTGGCCAGCAGCGGTGCGTATGACGCCATGGCCACAACATCTCCGTTGCGTTCAATGCCGGTCATGAATGCTGCTTCCGCCAAGGCGTTGTAGAATGTGTTGCCTTTGGATGCGTATTCACCGATGAACACTTTGGGGCCGCTCCGGTCATAGCTGTCATAGCGGCGCCAGTTTTCCAAAAACCAGTTGGGATCATTATAAAAATGCTCATCGACGACATCGGCGCCTGCTTCTTTGGAAAACTGCCAGCCGTAGTCAAACTCCCAGCCCTGAGACCAAGGGCCGCTGGACGATATGACTTGGATATCCGGGTATTTCTCCTTGATCGCCTTTTGGAACAGGACGAACCGCTGGGAATAATCGCTGCCGATGTCTTCATTGCCTATGCCGATGTATTTCAGGTTGAACGGTTCCGGATGCCCCAATTCAGCCCTGATGGCGCCCCATTTCGTAGTCACATCCCCATTGGCGAATTCAATCAGATCCAGGGCATTGTCGATCCACTCCTGCATCTGACGCAGTGGTACGACATACCAAGCTCCCCTCTCGCCGGGGACCTCGTGAGGATCGATACCGGCGGTTACGTGGGGAATGGGAGTTGCGCCAATCGCTTCCGCAAAGAGGAAGTACTCATAGAAGCCCAGGCCGAAGGATTGATGGTTTGCCGCCCACATGCTGGCGCTCTCCGGCCTTTGAGCCGGGTCCCCAATGGTATCCTTCCAGCGGTAAACCCTGTAAGGTGCATCTTCCCTGTAAGAACCGGCATGAACAATACAGCCGCCCGGGAACCGGAAAAAGGCAGGTTTGAGATCAGCGATCATCCGGGCAATATCAGCCCGTATGGGCAAACCCATAAAGGTATCCTCCGGATAGAGAGAAACCATGTCGAGATTAACCGTATCGGTCCCGGATGTCACGACTACCAGGCGGCCCGTTACCGTGCTGCCGCTGGCGGTTAGCCGGGCTGTGTATTTCTTCCATCCGGTGGAATCAACGATAATCGACGCATCCGCATAGACAGTTCCCGCCGGGTTTTCCAAGGTGATCTTGAACGGCTTGTCAAAATCCTCGGTCCGCCGGGCATAAAACGAGAACAGATAACTCTTGCCCGCTTCCAGATGCAGGCCCAAGTTGTACCCGGAATTGCGCACACCGGCCAGACCTTCCTCAGCTGCAAGCTCAATTACAAGATAGTTTCTGTTCCCATTGTTGAGCGGCTCTTGATTGCCTACTCTGATGGAAGCACGCCCGCCGCCGCGCTGGACAAGGCTCCAGGCTGTCAAACCGTGCATGCCGGCCCCGTCCGCCCTGCTGAATTCGAACGAACGGTTTCGCACCATTTCCGCATGCAAACCGCCGTCGGCGCCGTGATTGATATCTTCGAAAAAGACACCGTAGAGAATATCGCTAATGGCAGCTCCTTGTTTGTCCGCATGGATCTGCAATATGCCGGTTCCCGCACTGGTTTCTGTACTCACAGAATCACACCCCATTCCTAATCCTAGAAAAAGAATTGCCGCCCACAGACATAATCTGTTCATCAACCTCTCCTCCATGATCATTTTCCACCCTCGGCACGATTGAGCGTAAACTCTTGATTGATGGCTTTGATTTCATCTGAGCTCAAAACCCTGCTGTAAATCCGGAAGTCGGCAATCAGCCCATCCAGGTAGGGATCCGCTGGGTATTGGGACCGGCCCAGGTAGTTCTGCGTAGTCTTGCCCAACTCCCAGAGATAAGTGTGGATTTGGTTGGAAACCGCAGCTTGCCCGCCATCGACATAGAGGACGGCTTTGGATTTGTCTATGGTAACAGCCAGATGGACCCACTGATTGGTGGCCGGCCTGGCCGGGCGTCCAAACAGGCTTTCACCGGCTGCACCGGAGGTGGTGATGGCAAAGCGCAGTTCCGGAGTTCCGGCTGCCAAAGGTGTCAAAAACATGTTCACCTGAGTCCCTGTACCGAAATCAAACACCCTGGCCCAAGCCCGGTCCGCATGGAGATAGACCCAGGTGCTGATAGTTGCCTGTTCCAGATTGCTGACGATCCCGTCAGGCAAACGCAGGCAGCCGCTTACGCCATCGAGCTCCAGATAACCCAAGCCCGGCCCTGCGGCTTTAACCGCTGCTCCCCCAACCAATTCTCCATGCAGGCCGCTGCCGGATTGATCAAGCACCAGCCGGCCCTCTGAGGGCTGATCAAACCGATACCACAATACTGGATCCTGCTGCGGTTCTGCAATTACGGTTTCATCAGGTGTTCCCAAGTCCCAATAGATGCCGTAGCGTTCCTGATAAACCTGGTAAAATGGTTTGAACACAAGCTCGCCAAGATCCGGGCGAAGCCTGAATGTCAGTTCTTCACCCGGCACAGGCACAAGCCATTGATCAACCTGATCCTGCTCATGCTCAGGTATGCCAAGGTACGAACGGCGTTCGGCGCCGGGGTTGGGAATCGTGACATTGACACCGGTAGTCGCAATCCGCATGTTATCCCTGCCCAACAAGCCGCACAAGACCAGAGGCCCGTACATCAAGGCAACCCGGTCTGGTTTGTCCGGCAGTGGAGCGAGGTGCAGTGACATGGGCATCTGGACCTCAAGTGTGTCCTGGCTGTGCCACGTGTGCTCAATCTGCAAATAGGACCCAGGTTGGGCATCGCACTCAAGCTCGTGCCCGTTGTACTTCACTGTTACACCGTTGACAGCCCAGGAAGGGATCCGGATGTTGAGGGCAAACTCCACCGGCTCTTGACAATGGATCACCAAGGTTGTCCCGGCTTCAACAGGGAACCGGGTTTGCTGTTCAATGCGCACCTCCAGCTCGGGCCAATCCAGCAGTGAGGGCACAAACAGGTTCACATACAAAGCCCGATCTTGATGGAAGTAAATGCTGTCACCCAGCTTGGCAAAGGATTCCATTCCTGTCCCGGTACAGCAGTAAAACGAATTGTCGTGGGTGTGGAACACTTTGAAATAGCCTGTGCCCATAGGTACAAAATACATCTTCATCCCGGTTTCCGGATTGATCGTGGACAAAATGCCGTTAAGCAGAGCCCGTTCGTAGTAATCCGCATAGGTTATGCATCCGGTCCATTGGAACAGGTGGCGGGTCAGACGCAGCATGTTGTATGTGTTGCAGGTCTCATGGTTGGTATTGCCCAAAGTAAAAGCCAATTGATTTGCGGGTCCGAAATGCTCGTTGGCACTGTTGCCTCCCGTTGCATAGCTGCGCGTTAGCACCACCAAGTCCCAAAAGTTCTTGGCAGCGGCATGCGCCCACGGATCACCGGTCAGTTCATAGCGGCGGGCGGCTCCAACCACTTTCGGGATTTGGGTGTTGGCATGCAGCCCCGCCAGGAGGTCCCGCCCGCTGGCCAGAGGATCGAGGATTGCCCGGTGGTCAAAACGATGGGCAAGTTCCAGATGCTTGGGATCACCGGTAATGGCGTATACATTGTATAAGACTTCATTCATTCCGCCAAATTCCACATTGAGCAGTGCCGCCATCTGGCCATCGGTAAGTTTGCCTGTCCTTTCCCCTGCCCAGTCTGTCAGCTTCAGGAGCATGTCCAGGGCTGTTTCACTGCCGGTATGGATGTACTGATCATAAAGCCCGGCAAAAATCTTGTGCATGGTGTACCAGGGCACCCACACATTTTGCCCGGCTTCCAGGCGGTCAAAATGTGTTTCCGGAAAAGCAGAAAGATAGCCGTTTCCGTGGGCATCCTGACATTTCTTCAATTCATCAATGAGAGCGTCGGCTTTGGCTTTGATCTCCAAGTCTCCTGTACTGGCATAGAGCAGTGCGCAAGCTGAAAGGTAGTGGCCCATGGTGTGGCCCCGAATCTCCATATGGGGGGCTTCCCAACCGCCGAGCGGGACAGCTTTTGACGGCAGCCCCGCAGTAACCCGAAACATATGCAGCAGGCGATCCGAATCCAGATCACGCAGGTACTGGGCATTGAGTTCCATCAGATCCTTGTAAACCCCGTCCAACAGCCTTACTTGTGACAAAGCAAATGGTTTGCAGTTCAGAGCGATCCCTCCTTCTGGCAGTGCCTCCGGAAACGTTTCCGCAGGCACAAGATATCGCGCCGTGGTGTGGCTTGTATCTTCGATACTCTCTCCTCTCCCCGCGAGTTCACGAATAGCTTCCGGAGACAAGGCAGTGTCATAGATACGGAAATCGTCGACTACTCCCCTCAGATAACCACCGTTGTATGCAGGGGAGTTGAAACCTAACCACTTGGGATCGGCGGTTGCCGTAATTCTGGGTACCCCCGTCAGATGAACCTGCTGGGCTGCACCGTTGCGGTAGACGGCCACCTCCCCGGATTGGGAATCGAGAGTGACTGCCACATGGACCCACTCGCCGAGAGGATAAAACAGGTCAACATCGTCGTGGACATATGCAGCCGTATTGCCGTCAACCATCAGCAGTACAGGCCGGTTTGTCTCATGAAACTGATCTTTGATTGTCAGGTACCATCCATTGCCGTCCCAGCGCCCGTCGGGCTTTGCCCAGACAATAATGCCCTCCTGCCCGGCCAGGCTGCTTACCTTTTTGAACCAGAAGGCAACCGTCAGATCAGCAGGCTGCAGTTGGGAATGGTTTCCCATCAAGATGTAATTGTCGATGCCGTTAAACGCAAGGGCACTCCCGTGGTACCCCGGCTCCAGGCTGGCCGTCCCGTAAAGCACGCCATCATGGCCGCTGCCCGACTGATCAACGATGGTGCTGCCGTCGGCCAGATCAAATGTATACCAAACCTTAAGGCTGGCATCGGCAGTTGCTCCTGCCTCGGCTGCACCCCCGGCAGCGACAAGGCAGACCAGCATTACCAATCCAATCAATAGATGCTTTTTCTTCATCACACCCTCCCCCTAAGTTCTCATTTATGAAGACTTCCATGAACATAACACAGACTCCTGCAAATAAAAAGAAAAGCCGGTGACCGGCTTTTTCTCGTTAAGTAAAGCAGTATGCAGCTAAAATTAAGCCTCACTGATGGCACCAACCGGGCAGACATCTGTACAAGCTGCACAATCGATGCAAGTATCCGGATCAATCACATATTGATTATCGCCTTCACTGATGGCGTTCACCGGACATTCGGCTTCACATGCGGCGCATTTGATACATTCCTCACTAATCACATGAGCCATCTGCTTGCTCCCCCCTCCCCAATTCCTTGTTAAATCTATCACTCCCGGTAGCTGTCAAGGCTGAACCACGACTGCTTCGAACCCTTTTTCCCGCAGCTGCTCCGCATAGCTCTGAGCGTTTTCCAGGCTGGAAAAGGCACCTGTCTGCACCCGGTAAGGCGGCCCGGTGCTGACCACTGCCTCAAACCCTTTCTCCCTAAGGAGGCTGACCATGGCCTGAGCATTGCTGAGCTGAGAAAAGACGCCTGCTTGGACCCGGTACAATTCAGCGGCAGAAGCCCCCTCCGGAGATTGAGAGGCATCAACGACTGGTTGGGAGGTATCGGTTGGTGAACTCGGCTGGCTCATGCTTGCCAACTGCTGATCAATGGAACTGTTAAGCGCATCCATCTGTGCTTGGTTCACGCCTGAAAACGGATTGTTCAACCACTGCAGCGCATACTGGCCTAAGAGATAGCCAATGAAGATGCAGACCGCACTGACAGAAATCAGTGAAATCACAAAAGAAACGCCTCCACCAAATAGCCTGCGCTTTCTTTTTACACCCCGTTCGCCCACGTCTACTTGCCTCCTTGCCGCTAACAACACTATCGGTATATTTAGGTTTTTGTTGGTAGATATCCTTCATGATTCCTGACAATTAATGCCTGCAAATCACCGATCAGATACAATGAACCGCAGACACAGACTGGATCATCCATCTTAAGTACCGGCGGCAGCCGGTAGAAATCAACACAGTCTGCCGAAATCCCCCGGCTCCTCACATAGTCTGTCAATTCTGAAGCTGGCACTGCTCCAATCCGGCTGTTTCGAGACTCGGTAGCGAAAACCCTCTTGGCCAAAGGCAGCAGTGAATCGATCACCGCCGGATCCTTACCGGCGGACAAGCCTATAACAAAGGTGAACTTCTCCTCACTCAAATGTCTAAGGGAATCGGCCAAAACCAGAAACCCTTCCCGGTTATGGGCTCCGTCAAATATCACCAATGGATTCCGGGAAGTGATCTGCAATCGCCCCGGCCATCGACAGCCGGCCATCCCTTCACGGGCCCGGTGCGGCTGCAGCGGAAAACCCCTCTCCTGCAGCACTTTGAGAGCCAACAGCGCTGTTGCGGCATTGTCCAGCTGATGCTTCCCCGGCAGTTGGATCCTAAAGGGGGTCCTACCCAGAATTGGGTAAACGAGGGCCCCGCCTTCCAGATCCCACTCCAGCGGCTGCCATCTGGTCTGATCGAGGCTGTGGTAGGGAGCCCCCAGCTTGGCAGCTGCCGTTCTAAGCACCTGATCCACTGCAGAAAGCTGTGGTGCGGCAACCACCGGGACACCAGCTTTGATGATCCCTGCCTTCTCCCGGGCAACATCCTCAATCGTAGGCCCCAGGCGTTCCAGATGATCATGGCCAACTGGGGTGATCACACTGATTTCAGGCGTCAAAACATTGGTGGCATCCAGGCGGCCGCCCAGGCCCACCTCGATCACGCCGTAGTCAACCTGTTCCCGTGCGAAATAGGTGAAGCCAACAGCTGCTGCAGCTTCAAACTGGGTAAAGGCTCCACCCTCGGGGTATTCGGCCTCCAGGCCAAGCATTTGCTCTTTGACCAGAGCGCTTATCCGGCCCAAATCTTCTTCGGGAATCTTTTGCCCGTTAATCTGAAAGCGCTCCCGGTAATCGATCAGATGAGGAGAAGTAAACAGCCCCACCCGGAATCCGTGGGCCTGGAGTACGCCGGCAATCAAGGCCGCCGTGGAACCCTTGCCATTAGTCCCGGCAATATGAATGGCCCGGAATTGGGCCTGCGGATTGCCGAGCCTTGCACAAAGCCCGGCAAACCGTTCCAACCCAAGATGACTTGTAAACCGCTTCCGATTACTAAAAGGATGCGCTTTATTCACGAACGATCTCCTGATACAAAGCAGTCAGTTTGGCAACGGTGTCAGTCAAAAGCTCCAGTTTTTCCCGTTCTTTGGCCACTACCGCCTCAGGGGCTTTTGTGACAAAACCGGGATTGGCAAGTTTGCCCTTGACCCGCTCCAATTCCGTTTCCGCCTTGGCCAATTCATTGGCAATCCGCTTGGCCTCCGCCTCCAGATCAACCAGATCAGCCAAGGGCAGGTAAATCTCCACACCTTTGGTTACCGCGGCAACGCTCCGCTCCACTGTATCTCCCGGGGCGTCAATGGAGACTGAAGCCAATCCGGCCAGGGCTTGCAGATAGTGGCTGTTCGCTTCCAAGATCTCTCGCAGTTCAGGATCGGCTTTAAGGATAGCGGTAATCTTCCTGCCCGGAGGGACTTGCTTCTCGCTGCGGATGGTCCGAATGCTGGTAATCACGGCCATCAACAGCTCCATCACTTCTTCTGCTGCTTCGTCACGCAATTCCACCTCAACCGGCCAGGGAGCAAGCATGATCGTTTCGCCGGCCAAGGGCAGCTGCTGCCAGATTTCCTCCGTGATAAACGGCATATACGGGTGCAGAAGCTGCATCGTGTTTCTAATGAAGTACCACAAGGCATACTGCGAGGCCCGGCGGGCTTTGTCGCCGTGATGCCCGTACAGCCTTGGTTTTACCAGCTCAATATACCAGTCGCACAGTTCACTCCAGATGAAATCGTACAGCACCCGGGCACCCTCGCCAACATCATAGCGGCTGAGATGGCGGGTAACTTCGCCGGCTGCGTGCTGGTAGCGGCTCAAAATCCAGCGGTCGACAACCGAAAAATCCTGATCGGGCTTGCCTTGGCCCGGATCAAAATCTGCAAGGTTCATCAAGGCAAACCTGGCTGCATTCCAGATTTTGTTGGCAAAATTCCGGTAGGCTTCGACTTTCTCCGGAATAAACCGGAGGTCATTCCCTGGAGCAACGCCAATCACCAAATTGAACCGCAGGGCATCAGCGCCGTACTCCTCAATCACCTCAAGGGGGTCGACGCCGTTGCCCAATGATTTGCTCATTTTGCGGCCCAGCCCATCCCGGACCAAGCCGTGGATCAAGACATCATCAAAAGGCCTTTCCCCCATGAATTCCAAGCCCATGAAAATCATCCGGGCCACCCAGAACGGAATGATGTCAAATCCCGTCACTAATACACTAGTCGGATAAAAATGCTCCAATTCGGGGGTCTGCTCCGGCCAACCAAGAGTGGAAAAGGGCCAGAGGGCTGAAGAAAACCAAGTATCCAAAACATCCGGATCCTGTTCAATCCTGCTTGAACGGCATTTGCGGCATTCCGACGGATCGTCGGCAGCGGCGAACACCTCTCCGCAGTCCTGGCAATACCAAACCGGAATTCGGTGGCCCCACCAAAGCTGCCGGGAGATGCACCAGTCCCTGATATTCTCCATCCAATGCAGGTAATTTTTGCTGAACCGTTCAGGTATGAACCTGATCCTGCCCTCCTTGACTGCGGCAATGGCCGGTTCGGCAAGGGGCTTCATCTTCACAAACCACTGCTTCGAAACCATTGGCTCCACAACAGTACCGCAGCGGTAGCATTCACCCACCGCGTGGATATGCCCTTTGACTTGAGCCAGCAGGCCGAGTTTCTCCAGATCCTGGATGACAAGCTTGCGGCAGGCATAGCGCTCTAAGCCGCTGTACTTCCCTGCCTCCTTGGTCATATGGGCATCCAAACCGATCACAGTTACCTGTTCCAAGTTGTGGCGCAGGCCGATCTCGAAATCGTTAGGGTCATGGGCAGGGGTGATCTTCACCATGCCGGTCCCAAAGGCCGGATCGACATAATCATCGGCAATAATCGGGACCTCGCGATCCACCAAGGGCACTATTACTTTTTTACCGATCAAGTGCTGAAACCTGGGATCATCCGGATTGACGGCGACTGCAGTGTCGCCCAGCATGGTTTCAGGCCTGGTTGTGGCAATCTGAATATGGCCGCTGCCGTCGGCACAAGGATAATTGATGTAGTACAGTTTGCCGTCAACTTCCTCATGGTCAACTTCAATATCGGAGATGGTCGTACTGCAGTGGGGGCACCAGTTGACACTGTAATTTCCCTGGTAAATCAAACCCTTTTCGTAAAGGCGGACAAACACCTCGCGGACCGCCCGTGAACAACCCTCATCCATTGTGAACCGTTCACGATTCCAGTCGCAGGACGAACCAAGCTTTTTCAACTGCTTGATAATCGTATCCCCGTATTTTTCTTTCCACTGCCAAACCCGTTTCAGGAACTCCTCCCGCCCCAGGTCATGGCGGGTTAGGCCTTCGGTCTTGCGGATATGCTCTTCAACCCGGGCCTGTGTGGCAATACCTGCATGGTCCGTTCCTGGAATCCAGACGGCATTGTAGCCCTGCATCCGCTTCCATCGGATCAGGATGTCCTGGTACGTTTCATCCAGGGCATGGCCCATATGCAGTTCCCCGGTGACATTCGGCGGCGGGATCACGATGCAGAAGGGTTCTCTGCCTTTGTCGACCTCCGCGTGGAAGTAGCCGTTTTCCTCCCAATACTGATACCATTTGTCCTCCACTTGTTTGGGATCGTAAGTCTTGGCAAGTGTCTTCGTCTGCTGCATCTCTCTTCACTCCTCCAAAAAAATAAAGCCTTTTCATCTAAAGGACGAAAAGGCTTCCGCGGTACCACCTTTGTTCTCAAACAGCATAGCAAAAGCACAACTCGAATGCTGCCGAGCTCTTGATTGGCTTAACGCGCCAGACGGTTGGAACTACTCATGAAAACAGCTCCCGTTTCATCCCAACAGCTCCCGGGCGACCTTCGCCAGCCCCACACCTGGGAAACTTACACCTGTTGCTTCCCTCTCTGAAAAGCGGTACTTGGCTACTCCTCCCGGTCATTGCCTTTGCTTGGATTATGCTTGACACGTTTAAAGTGCTTTTATGATACCGTAGAAAAAGGGAATTGTCAACAGCGACAAACCGATGATGGTAGTTATTCTGTGATAATGTCATGTTGGATTAATTCTGGTAAAATGTCACCTATGAGAGAGGAGATATTCAACATGACTCCACAGGAAATGAAGAAACTGAGAGTCATCGATCAAACTATCGCTGG
>JAAYNP010000005.1 GCA_012520795.1 Bacillota bacterium | reverse complement strand
TTAAACCGGGAGCTGGAATTGCTGGATGTCATCGTCTAGAAAGGCCGTGTTAAGCCTTCTGTCTTGCTATCTTGTGCCTGTTGTGTTAAAATAATGGTGTTTGATCGATCCCCCGCTTAAGCGGGGGTTTATGTGTTTCGCGTTTGGGGAGGAACCAGCATGGAAAACAGAGAAATGCAGAATAATGCAGGGCATCTGGTAATCGGCGGATGTGATGTTGTGGAATTGGCCATGCAGTGGGGCACACCGCTGAGTGTTTTTGATGAAGAGTTGGCAGCGAACAACGCCCGTATGTATCGGGAAGCCCTCAGCAGCCTGCCGGAATATGAGATCATTTTTGCCGGCAAGGCGCTTTTGACGGTGGGAATTGCCCGGTTCATGACCAATCTGGGCCTGTCGCTCGATGTGGTCAGCGGGGGCGAGCTGTATATTGCCTTAACGGCCGGTGTTCCAGCGCAGAGGATTTTCTTCCACGGCAACAACAAAACCGCAGCCGACTTGGGGACAGCTCTAGATCTGGGTGTGGGCCGCATCGTAGTGGACAATCTTTATGAATTGGAACTGCTCTCAGATCTAGCGCAGAAAAAGAAGCGGACAGCGGACATCCTCCTCAGAATCATGCCGGGAGTGGAAGCGCACACCCACAGTTATATCCAGACAGGGCAGTTGGATTCCAAATTTGGCATCAGCGTTGCCCACAACCAAGCCATTGATGCCGTCAAGCTTGCCTGCAGCCTGCCGGGGCTCAGGCTTCGCGGAGTCCACTGCCACATTGGGTCGCAGATCTTCGAGCTTGCCAGTTACGCCAAGACGATCGATGTGATGATGTCCCTCATAGCTGAGGCTGAAGCTCTAGGCATTGAACTGACAGAACTGAATCTCGGCGGCGGATTGGGCATAAAGTATATTGATGGTGATCAGCCGGCGTCCATCC
The DNA here is from genome assembly GCA_012520795.1 of Bacillota bacterium. GTDB lineage: Bacteria > Bacillota > Limnochordia > Darwinibacteriales > DTU012 > DTU012. The sequence continues at coordinate 74,363 of JAAYNP010000005.1, read as the reverse complement.
GAGACTTCGGAGCATATTTGACAGGAGCGCTCAAGAGCGCTGCAGCCAAGTACAACCTGAGACTGCCGAAGATCATGGTGGAACCGGGACGGTCACTGGTTGGTGCCGCCGGCACCACTGTTTACCGCATCGGTTCGATCAAAGAAAACAAGGGCAGCCGCACCTATGCCGCAGTGAATGGGGGTATGGCGGACAACCCTCGCGTGGCGCTTTATCAGGCGAAATACCGCGCCGTAGTGGCCAACAAAATGGATCAGGCACCCGAACATACTTACACCATCGTGGGCCAGTTTTGTGAATCGAGTGATGTATTGATCAACAGCATCGAACTGCCCCAGCTGGAACCGGGAGATCTACTGGCAGTATTCTGCACCGGCGCATATAATTATGCCATGGCCAGTAACTTCAATGCTGTACCCCGCATGCCGATAGTCACAGTTTACCGCGGCCAGTCTGATTTGGTGGTGGAGCGGGAGACGTACCAGGACCTAATTCGGCTGCACCGGATTCCCGATCGTTGGCTGAAAGATGGAGTGGAGGGAGGGTAAGGCATGAGTTTGGAAGAGCTGGTTTACTCAATTGTAGCTGCGCTGTTTGCTATCTCCATTCATGAACTGGCCCATGGAGCAGTAGCTGATCGGCTGGGGGATCCAACGCCCAGAGCTCTAGGCAGGTTGACCCTGAATCCTCTTAAGCATCTTGATCCGATTGGCGTGATCATGCTGGTATTGTTCAAGGTGGGTTGGGCCAAGCCAGTACAAATCAACCCGCTTTATTTCAAAGACCGCCGCCGTGATGTAATACTGGTTGCTCTGGCCGGCCCGTTTGCCAATTTGACAGTGGCCTGCATAATCAGCTTTCTCGGCAATTTCCTCTACTACCTGCCTTTCCATGTGCAGTTTCTGAATGCGCTTGCGTATGTGATGGCCATCAACATTAACATCAACATCATTCTGGCAGCTTTCAACCTGATCCCGCTGCCGCCGCTGGATGGCTCACGGATTATAGCCAACCTGCTCCCGCTGAAGATCCGAATTGCCTATGAAAGGATCGCACCGTATGCTCCGCTGATCCTGATTTTAGGAATCTGGACCGGTTTGCTGCGCTATGCGATAAATCCGATTGTTTCATTCTTGGGGTGGATTGTGAACGGGTTTTCAATATAGACCGTGAAAAGTATGGGTGAAAAAACATGGGTTACTTGGTAAAGCTGGAGATCTTTGAAGGCCCTTTCGATTTGCTGCTCAGCCTCATCGACAAAGCAGAAATCGATATCATGGATATCCCCATTGCCCGGATTACCGAAGATTATCTCGACTACATTAGAAAAATGCAGGAACTGGACTTGGTGGTCAGCGGGGAATTCTTGGTCATGGCTGCGACTCTGCTGCAGATTAAAGCCCAAATGCTGCTGCCCAAGAAACCTCCCCTGGCTCCGGATGCTGTAGGTGAGGAAGAGGCCGACCCCAGAGAAGAATTGGTAAGAAGGCTTCTGGAATACAAGTTTTACAAGCAGGTTGCCCAGATTCTCAAAGAACAGGCCGACGAGGTTGCAGTCTTCCCCAGGGCATACTTCGAAGCTGTTGGTGAACAGACCCCCGTGTATCTAAACCGTGTTGGCGATGCGGATGCGAAGACTTTGGCGGGTTTGTTTGCTCAAGTATTGGCGGCTCTGGAGGAGAGCAAGAAGGTCACCTATATCAAACGGGACATGAGCCTTGCAGAAGCGGTGGCCAATCTTCGTTTGACGCTTGTGAAGCAGCGGACTGTCAGGTTTTCCGAACTGTTGGTGAACAATGACCGGGTTTTCATTGTCTATACCTTCCTGGCTGTTTTGGAACTGATCAGGCTTCGGGAGATCTATGCAGTCCAGGAAAGGCTCTTTGGCGATATCCAGTTGGTGAGGAGGTAAGGAAGTGACGTTGGAGGAGTCATACAGAATCATTGAAGGCTTAATCTTTGCTGCTCCCTATCCTTTAACCGTCAAAGAAATCAGTGAGATCACCGAGATTGATGAAAAAATCGTCCAAAGATTGATTGAGGATATTGCTGCCAAATATGAAAACCGTGGTTTTATGCTGCGCTTCGTTGCCGGAGGATATCAATTCGTGACCCATCCCGCATTGAAAGATTGGATCGAAAAACTGGGCCGGAAAATAGTGAGCACTCCCCTTTCGGTCCCCGCATTGGAGACTTTGGCCATAGTTGCTTACCAGCAGCCGGTTACCCGGAGCGAAATCGAACAAATCCGGGGTGTACGGGCCGACAGTGCCATCAATACACTGCTCGAACGGGAGTTGATAATGGAGTTGGGGCGGAAAGACGGGCCTGGGCGGCCCATTTTGTTTGGCACCACTGACAAGTTCCTGTTGGAGTTCAATCTCAAATCTCTTGAGGACCTGCCTCACCGCAGCGAATTTCCGAGATTGGCAGGTGAGAGAGAAGAGTGAATAGCCAGGGTAAGATCATGAAACATTAAGATCGAGATATGGAGCGTGAAGCCATGTTGCTCGGTCTTATTTTGTTGGTTTTGGCGGTGCTTTTGCTGCTTCCTTATTCGTTGGAACTGCAGTACAACCGTGTGCAAAGGGATAGCGAGGCAAAGATTGTACTTTGGATTTGGAAACTGCCTCTGCATTTCAGGATTGGTTATCTTGAGAAACTGGGCGAGTACATCTATATGCGGGCAAACCTTAAGGCATCGCAGGCAGACGCTGAAATTAAGCCAACGGTTTCATTAAAGCAGGTATTCCAGTCCATGCAAACTCCACTGCCGCGCTGGCTGAGAGCCTTTGCCAAGGCAGCGCTGTTTTTCTTGGAAGAAATTGAGAGACTGGAAATCAAGTTAAGGTACAGTACCGGGGAGGCATCGGTGACTGGAATCGCGGCTGGAGCAGCATGGTGGGTTTTGTCCACGGCTGTGGCGTTCTTAAATCAACGATTTGTTTTTCTGAAAAAACCGCAGATTCGAGTCGTACCTGTTTTTGGCCAGAGGGTGTTTGAACTCTATCTTCACTGTATATTTCGGATTCGACTAGGTCACATTATGACTAAGAGGATCAAACAGCAACTCAGCCCGGGGAAAGGAGGCTAGTTATTTGGGAGAAAACCATCCAATCGAAGCTCTAATGGAAACGGCGATGGAAAGCCTCAAAGCAATGGTGGATGTTAATACGATATTGGGTGACCCGGTGGAAACTCCCGATGGCCACATCATTGTTCCCGTAAGCAGAGTAAGTTTTGGTTTTGCTGCAGGCGGAACAGAATTCGAGAGTAAAAGCGAAGACAAATCCGATGGTGAATTGCCCTTTGGCGGAGGCAGCGGCGGAGGGATATCGTTGAATCCAGTAGCATTTTTAGTAGTGGGAAACAACCAGGTGCGCCTGCTGCCTGTAGACAACAGTGCGATTTATGACCGGCTGCTGGACATGGTACCAAAGGTGATTGATCAGATCCGAAGCGGAAAACGCAACGCTGCTCAGACGATTTCGAATCAGACAGCATATGAGATTTAACCTGTGAAACTTGAAAAGTGATAACTAAGAGGGGAATCCCCCTCTTTTTTTCTTGTAAAAATAGATGACCTCAGGTATGATCAGGTGTATGAGGAGGCAGTTGTTGATGAAAGAAAGACTGCATAAGTTGATGGCCCGGGCGGGCGTCGCATCGCGGCGAGCTTCTGAAGAACTAATTTTGGCAGGAAGGGTTGCTGTCAATGGGGAAGTGGTACGGGAGCTGGGCATCAAAGTTGATCCAGCATCGGATCTGGTAGCGGTCGACGGCCGGCTGATCCATGGGCCGGAGCAGCATGCCTACTACATATTGCATAAACCCCGGGGGGTTCTAACAACTGTCAGGGATGACAGAGGCCGCAGAACGGTGATGGAGTTTTTACAAGCGGTATCGGAGCGCGTCTATCCCGTGGGAAGATTGGACTATGATTCTGAGGGGCTGCTGATCCTGACAAATGACGGCAGGTTGGCCAACAGGTTGATGCACCCCCGCTATCAGGTGCCCAAGTTTTATATGGTGAAGGTTGCCGGGCAAGTTACGGCTTCTGATCTGGAGAAGCTGCGCAAAGGTGTGGAACTTGAGGACGGCCCAACCAGTCCCGCATATGTTCAACTGCTGTCAAGCGAACCAACCGGCAGTCTTCTCAGAGTTGGGATCAGGGAAGGCCGCAACCGGCAAATCCGCCGGATGTGCCAGGCACTTGGTTTTCCAGTCAAGCGGTTGATCCGTACACAAATCGGCCCCATCAAGTTGGGCAGCCTTGCACCTGGAGCCTGCCGCCGCCTGACAGGCGGGGAAGTGCGGGAACTAAAGCAGGCGGTGGGCCGCCATGGCAGATAAGGTTATCGTGATAGGAGGCGGGGCTGCGGGATTGTTGGCTGCGGGGACTGCAGCTGAACTCGGTGCCGAGGTGGAGCTGCTGGAGAAAAATGATATCTTGGCCAAGAAGCTGCGCATCTCAGGCAAAGGCCGCTGTAATCTCACCAATGCCATGCCCATTGCCGAATTTATTGCATGCTATCCCGGCAATGGCAAGTTCCTCTACAGTGCGTTGGCCAGATTTACCAATCAGGATCTGATCGAGTTTGTGGCCCGATATGGAGTTTCCGTTAAAATTGAACGGGGGCAGCGCGTGTTTCCAGAATCGGATAATGCCCATCAGGTTGCTGAAGCCTTGATCAGCTATGCCAAAGAGCACGGTGTCGAATTTAGAACCAATACCAAAGCCGTAAAGCTTTGCGTATCCCAGGGAAGAATTGAGGGCGTAAAGACAAATACAGGGTTTTATAAGGCAAACAAGGTGATTATTGCCACGGGCGGGGCAAGTTATCCCGGGACAGGCTCTACCGGGGACGGGTACGAATTGGCTGCAGCTGTTGGGCATACGATCATAACTCCTTTTCCGGCGTTGGTGCCTTTAAGGGTAAAAGAGGCCTGGGTGTCCCTGGTTTCCGGGCTAACCCTGAAAAATGTAGCTGCCACAATCATACAGGGAAACGATACCAAAGGTGGTATCCGTGAATTTGGAGAGATGCAGTTTGCTCATTTTGGCGTAACCGGGCCGATAATCCTGACATTGTCTCGTCAAGTTTCCCTGTGGCTGCGAGAAGGCAGCAGTGTTACCTTAAGCATTGATCTGAAGCCGGCCTTGAGTGAAACTCAGCTTGACCGCCGGATTCAGCGTGATTTCGAACAAGTCAAACGCAGACAGTTTAAGAACAGTCTCAATCAGCTGCTGCCGAAAAGCTTGATTCCGGTAATTGTTGCTTTGTCCAACATCGATCCGGAAAAGCCGGTCCATCAGATAACCCGGGGTGAGCGGCAGAACCTTGCGAAGTTGTTTAAAGAATTGAAGCTGGGTATCGTCGGTACGTTACCTCTGTCTGCGGCAATCATTACAGCCGGCGGCGTCTGTGTTAGAGAGATTGACTCGAAGACAATGCAGTCACGCCTGGTTAAGGGTTTGTATTTTGCCGGGGAAGTGATCGATGTCGATGGGGTTACTGGAGGTTTTAACCTTCAAGCGGCAGTTTCCACCGGGCGTTTAGCAGGATTTTCCGCAGTTGAGGGTAATTGAATAGATGAGAGGGTGGCGATTGCTTTGGTCAGAGCGGTTCGTGGAGCGGTCACTGTTGCCAACAATGATGCGGACGAGATCATTGCGGCTTGCAAAGTGCTGCTGGATGAGCTCATGCGGCGGAACAAGCTTAGTGAGGACGATCTGATCAGCGTGTTTTTTACAGTCACAGCTGATCTTGATCAGGCGTTTCCTGCCCGTGCAGCCCGGGAGATGGGGTTGACCGGTACGCCGTTGATGTGTGCTACCGAGATTGCCGTTCCCGGCAGCCTGCCCCGCTGTATCAGGGTGATGATCCATTGTCATACTGAATTGGCCAAAGCCAAAGTCCAGCACGTATATCTTGGCAAAGCAGTCAGTTTGCGCCCGGATCTTGTAAGAGGTGATAGCAGTGATTGAACATCGAATACAGCTGGACCGGATCAAGCCTTATGTGCCGGGAAAACATATTGACCAGGTCAAGCAGGAACTCGGGATCACTGATGTGATCAAGCTGGCTTCCAACGAGAACCCACTGGGTATGGGCAGATTGGCAGCAGAAGCAATCACAGCCAGTGCCGCATACACGCATCTCTACCCCGACGGGCACTGCACGGTGCTTAGGGAGAAGCTCGCTGGGTACCTGGGGGTGACGAAGGAGCAGATCATCGTTGGCAACGGATCTGATGAGGTTCTCAAGATGATAGCCCAAACTTTTTTGACCGAACTACACAATGTGATCATTGCTGATCCAACATTTTTGGAGTATAGTTTTGTCGCTGATCTGATGGGGGCAGAAAAACTCTTTGTGCCCCTAACTGATTACCGCCACGACCTGAAGGCCATGGCGGCACAGATTGACAGCAGGACGAAGATTGTTTTTGTCTGCAATCCAAACAATCCAACCGGGACGATTGTGGACAGTACCGAGCTTGAGTGGTTCCTCGGCCAGATTCCGGAGCATATTCTAGTAGTGGTCGATGAGGCATATTACGAGTATGTTGCCAATCCATCATACCCGCAGACATTGGAACTTTTGAAACACCACCCTAACTTGATGATCACCCGCACGTTTTCTAAGATTTACGGCCTGGCAGGTTTACGGATAGGTTATGGCGTTGCCGGACCGGAAATTATCAATGTTATGGAGCGGGTCAAGGAGCCCTTTAATGTTAACCGGCTGGCTCAAGCTGCTGCCTGCGCAAGTTTGGACGACCATGAGCACTTGCGCAGAAGCATAGCCGTGAATGAAGAGGGCAAGCAGTATTTGTTCCAACAGTTTGAGATGCTTAATCTGAGAGCTGTGCCTACCGAAACAAACTTTGTCCTGGTGGATTTGGAGCGCGACGCCAGGCAAGTATACTATGAGCTGATGATCAGAGGTATCATCGTCCGCCCAATGGATGCCTTTGGATTGCCGAGCTGTATTCGGGTTACAATTGGGGCCATGGAACAGAATCGCAGATTTATCCATGCCTTAAGGGAGGTTTTGTATGCAGATCGCAATTGACGGCCCTGCCGGTGCAGGAAAGAGTACGATTGCAAAGTTGGCAGCGGAAAGGCTGGGGTTTATCTATATTGATACTGGAGCCATGTATCGTGCCTTGACCTACCTTGTCCTGCAAAAGGGAGCAGATCCCCACGATGAGGAGGGTGTTTTCCGAATTCAACAAGCAATGGACTTGCAGTTGGAACCTGGAACCGGTACAACTGCATGCCGAGTTTTGGTTGATGGTGTAGATGTCACGGAAAAAATCCGTCACCCTGATGTGGGCAAGCTGGTTTCAATTGTATCACGCCACGGCAAGGTCCGCCGGGAGATGGTGGCGTTGCAGCAAAAACTGGCTTCAGGCCGCAATGTGGTAATGGATGGGCGGGATATTGGAACAACAGTGCTGCCAAAAGCAGATCTAAAGATCTTTCTTTCTGCGTCTGTTGAGGAGCGGGCCCGGCGCCGATTGGCAGAGTTTATGCAAAAAGGGCATGGGCTGACATTGGACGCGGTAATCGCTGAGCTTAAGCAGCGTGACCATATTGATTCGACACGGGAAGTATCATCACTGTGCAAGGCTGATGATGCCGTGGAGATCGACACTACCGATCTTAGTATTGAGCAAGTGGTGGAACGGGTACTTGCTTTGGTAGTACGGAGGGAAAATGGTGTACAAGGTCCTTAGAGTGTTTGCAGTTATCCTTATTAAGCTGTGTTTTCGTTTCAAGGTGGTTGGCCTTGAGAACATTCCGGATGGGGCAGCTGTGTTAGTATCCAACCATGCCAGCGTGTTTGATCCGGTGCCTTTGGGGGTGGCGGTGCCGCGGCCTATTCATTTCATGGCCAAGGTTGAGCTGTTCAAGAACCCAATCTCCAGCTGGTTTTTCCGGAAACTGCATGCTTTTCCCGTCAAACGGGGAGAGTTTGATCGTGCAGCCATCCGATCTGCCCTCGCAGTATTGGGCTCCGGACAGTTGTTGGGCATCTTTCCCGAAGGCACTCGTAATAAGGGAGATGAGTTCTTGCCGCTGCACAGCGGGGCAGCACTGCTCGCAAGCCGGGCGCAGGCGCCGATCATTCCAATTGTGATTCGGAGAAGCAAAAGATATCGTCTCCGCCCCGGCCTCGAGGTGTTGATCGGCCGGCCGATTAGGCCAGAGGCAGGAAAAAGGGTGTCTAAAGAAGAACTGGCCCGCGTAAATGATCAGATCTTAGCACAATTTACTGTTCTCAATCGGCAGGAATTTAGCTATTAAGCGAGAATTGAAACAGGGAAATGATTCCCGGTTAAGAAAATATTCCGGGAAAGATGACATACTAAAAGCAGTGTAAGTTTGTTTTGTGTTTTAACCCGGGCAGCCTTGTCAACAGTCTGTCATTATTCAGTGATGGGCAGCCGGAGGTTGAAATAAAAAGAAAACGTAGTGGAAGTTGTCCGAGGTAGGGGCAGTCGGTTACGCTTATGGTTCTGGTGTACGAGGGAAGCCTTTGCTCTGGACTGGCAATCGAGGGGGTTATTGAGAGAATGAGCGAATTTACAGACGAGAAAGTGCTAGTGAATGGTCCAGCAGACCAGGAAGAACCAAAACAAGAAACTGCGGCACTAGAAACTGAGATGGAAACTGTAGAACAGGAGGCTTCCGAGGCTGGAGTCAATTCAGTTGCAGGTGCCCAACCTGAAGCAGATAGTCCAGGTGAAGAACCGGGGGTGGAAGCAGAAACCGACATTTCTGAACCGGCACTCACTCCACAGGAACCTGTTGCTGAGGACGAAGCCGAAACTGGCGAACCGGAACCGGGTGCGGCCACCGAAGGCGCAAGAGAGGAGTCAACTGATCCACCAGAAGCACAGGAACCTGCTGAGGATGTTTCAGAGCAAATCATGGAGGAATATTCCGATGTACCTACACCGGTACCAAACACGATCGTAACGGGCAGAGTGGTTCAAGTTGGTTCCGATGAGGTGCTAGTAGATATAGGTTATAAATCTGAAGGCAGGATTCCCTTGAATGAAATGGGTTTGAAACCTAACCAGCAGCCTGCCGATGTTTTTGCCGAGGATATGGAAATTGACGTCTGGATTCTGAAAGTGGATGATGCGGAAGACAATGTGGTGCTTTCTAAGCGCAGGGCTGACATGCACAAGGCTTGGAGCGAGCTGGAACGCCTTCATGCTGCAGGAGAGCCGATCACTGCTGAAGTAACCCAGGTCGTCAAAGGGGGATTGCTGGTAGACTTGGGCGTGCGGGGCTTCATTCCTGCGAGCCATGTTTCCCGCAATTATGTTGACAAGTTGGACAAATATGTAGGCCAGACGATGAAGCTGAAGATTATTGAATTAGATCGGCAGAAAAATAACGTGGTCTTGTCCCGCAAAGAAGTCCTGGAAGAAGAATACCAAAAGGCCAAAGAAGAAGTGTTTGACAGACTTGAAGAAAACATGATCGTTGAAGGTGTCGTCCAGAGAATAACAGATTTTGGCGCGTTTGTAAATGTTGGCAATGGTATTGAGGGCCTGCTCCATGTATCCGAAATGGCGCACAGCCGTGTCAAGCATCCTTCCAGTGTTGTTTCCGAGGGCGACAGGATTAAAGTAATGGTTTTGTCCTTGGATAAGGAAGAAGAGAGGATCTCACTGGGATTGAAGCAGACATTGCCGGATCCTTGGGAATCAATCGAGGAACGGTATCATGTTGGCGACAAAGTCAGCGGGGAGGTTACACGAACGGTAGATTTTGGTGCCTTTGTAAAGCTGGAAGACGGCGTTGAAGGCCTGATCCATATCTCTCAGCTGTCTCACCGCCATGTCGCCAAGACTGAGGATGTAGTCAAAGCAGGCGATCAGGTAGAGGTTAAAGTGATCAATGTTGATCGTGAAGCCAAACGGATTGGATTGAGTTTGCGGGAACTTGAACCGAAACCAGAAGCAAGCAAGGAGGCCAAGAAGCAGGAGAAAGTTGAAGAAGCGCCTGCAGATGAGGAACTGACTACCAATATAGGCGACATGTTTGGCGATTTGTTTAAAAACCAGTAAAGCATCATAAAAGCAGGATTTTGAGGGCCTTGTCCATTGGACAAGGCCTTTTTTCTTTCCCGGCGCGGATTACATATTGGTTTGCCTGCAAGGGAAGAATAGCCATAGATTGGAAAGCAGGAGGGATGTTATGCCGACAGGTATGCTTTTGCTGTTGATTACAGCAGCTTTGATTTATTTTGGTGCTGCTCAGAGAGTATTGGACCGGATGCGCTTGACGGACGGTCAAGCCTTATTGTTTATTGGTTTGATGATCGGAGGCAGTTTTATCGATATTCCTCTTTATCAAGGCGCAGTTGAGTTGAGCGTCAATGTAGGAGGTGCACTGGTTCCGTTTGCACTTTGCATCTATCTGTTATTGCGCACAGATACTGTCAAAGAGCGGGTTCGCGGGATTGCGGCGGCTTTGGCGACGACAGGCGTTGTCTTTGGCATCAGTCAGCTGACCGAATTTGGCCCGACTGACCGCACATTGATTGATCCCATGTGGCTGTTTGCCATTGTTGCCGGTGTGGTGGGTTACTTGGCTGGCCGATCGAGAAAAAGTGCGTTCATTGCTGGTACTCTCGGGATTATACTCACGGATGTCATCCATATGGCCCGCGCTTTCGTGATGGGAATGCCTTCCACGGTTGCCATTGGAGGAGCGGGCATTTTTGATACTGTGGTGATCGCGGGAATAGCTGCCGTCCTTTTGGCGGAGCTTGTGGGCGAAACAAGGGAACGTTTGCAGGGAGGGCCTGAACAAAGAGAAGGGCAATTGCTCTTGCATAACGAGGAATTTCTCCAAACGGAAGGACAGCAAAGTCAGAACGATGGTAAAGGAAAGGAAGGTTATGATTGAAGCATAAGCTTGTTCTGATGACGTTCCTTATTTTTGTTTTTGTTTTTGGAGCCGGTTCCAGTGCGAAGGCATCATGGCTGGACAGCGGTTTGTATGAACGAAACGATGGAGGATATTTCACGATTCAGGATTCCCAAGGTGAGGTAATTACATACGCGGCCAGGATCCTGGATCGGGGAGATTCTTATATTGCAGCTGACAATCAGCGTTATGAAGTAGTGGCTGTAGTTGATGATCTGATTACAGTTGAGCGAAAAGAAACGATCGAACTCCCCGATGTAGGGAGTCTTACTGCATCCGCTGCCGCACCCAGTTTCTGGCAGCGGCTGTTCCAAACTGCGGCCCGCAAGGCTGGAAACAATGAACAGTGGAATGCCATTGGCATCTACCATACGCACAACGCAGAGTCGTATGTGCCAACCAGTGGTGTGGAATCCAAGACAGAGGGTGACATTATGGCGGTAGGCAAAGCCCTAGCGAACGCTTTGGAGAATTTGGGCTATAAGACCTTTTGGTCCGATAACAGCCATCTGCCCCACGACGGTGAAGCTTATGTTCGATCACGGCGTACAGCCATGGAACTGATGAAACACCAACCGGGAACGCTGATCGATGTCCACCGGGACGCTACTCCGCCCGAAGTATACGAAACTGAGATCGAAGGCAAGATGGCCACAAAAGTGCGGATTGTTGTCGGCAGACAGAATGAAAACCGGGATATGAACCTTGAATATGCCATGCGGATCAAGGCGGTTGCCGATGAGAAGTACCCAGGGATTATCGAGGGGATCTTTGACGCCCGGGGTGATTATAACCAGGACTTGGGGCCGCGGATGATTCTGTTGGAATTTGGCGCCCACACCAACCCACTGGAATTGGCGGAGCAGGCTGCCCAGTTCTTTGCAGAGATTATCCCTGCTGCTGCAGGTTTGTCAAGCCCAGGTACAGCCCGGCAGGAAGCGCAGCAAAGCGGGCCGGTTGCCTGGAGAAGCATAGCCTGGATTGTTATGATTGCTGTCGGTGCGATTATTGGTTATCTGGCAATCAACAAACAGGGTGTCAAATCGCTAACTTCATTTTTTCGGAGGGAATATGCAGGAGAGAACCGGGAACAAGATCAAGAAGAATAGATATTTGGGTGATGCATTATGCAGTATCTGCTCACAATAGTCGTTGCCACCTTTTCCGGTCTTATGGCCCGGTTATATATGCTGCGCCGGGATTACCGGCAGTACCCGAGTTATCCTCAAGGGTGGGCAATTCACCTATTTATCGGGTTTATCGGTGCCCTGTTAGGGGCAATCCTCGTGCCTTCGCTTATCGAAGCAGAGTTCGCAGCAGTTTCGTTTTTGTTGATGGCTGCATCTCAGTTTCGCGAGGTGCGCAATATTGAGCGCAGTTCCTTGGAGAAGCTTGAGCATACTGAATTGGTGATGAGGGGCACCGCTTATATTGAAGGGATTGCCCGCGTGTTCGAAGCCAGAAACTACCTGGCAATTTGGACAGCATTTACTGCAGGAGTCGTCTCAGAGGCTGCACATCAGTTTGGGTTGTGGGTCCAGATTTCAGCAGCCCTGGCGGCGGGGGTTCTTGCTGCAGGGCTGTTGAACCGGCTAATGCGGGGCCCGTCGATTGGGGATATTGCCGATGTGAAAATGACGGACATCAATTTTGACGGCCCAATTCTGGTGGTTGGAGGCGTCAACGTAATGAATGTTGGTTTGACTGATGCAAGACAGCGGTACCTTAAACAGGCGGTGGCAGTGGAGATTATCCCAAGGGATGTAGATGCCAAAGCAACACTGGCCAACATCGGCCAAATGCAGGCAATTGCCCACGATGCCGCCGCCATGGTAGGAGTATACATGGACGTTGGCGAGCAGGAATACACGCCTCTTGTCCGGCGTGATCCCCAGTCAGGGAAACTGGTGATGGTCATGATTCCTTCTGAAGATAATCAGGAAGCCTTTTTAGAGGCTGTTTCCAATGTACCTGTGCTGGAAACAGCGATTCGCAAGCCCGCACGTTCTGTAGCCGGTAGAATGATGGATGGAGGAAGTTAGATGGATGTAACTGCGACAAATCAGGTCTTGGCTGTGATCACAACCGCCAGAGACAGGGTGGGCGGTTCAGCTCCGATCTTCTATGTTGATGATTTTTCAGAATTGGAGCAGGTAGCAGTCTACCTTTCCCGGGTATTCATGGCTGCAATCCATGATTTGGGTAACGGGGTCTATATAATTGTCAAGCATTAATTATGAGGTGAAACTTGGTGGAAATCATCTATTGCTGTTATGGGGGCACGCATTCGTCACCGGTGGCTGCCGCCATTCATCTTGGCAGATTGGACCCGCACCAGGTGCCAACGGGTGCTGAAATCAGCAGCATCGAACTGTATGACCGAGTCCCACAATCACAGCGGGGCAAGGTGATGTTTGTAGGCGAAGATGACTGGGGTAACAGGATATATGTCTGCGGCCGCGGCCGGGACAAGTATGGCATTGAACAAGCGGTCAAGAGCGGTGTCCTGCTCGCTGGAGGCACTCCTGACAGGATCTGGTTTGTGGACACTTTGCCTGCGGTTAACTGGCTGATGCGTATTGGCGGGTTCATGTCCCGCCGCCTGGGGTGGGTCAAAATTGGAAGGCCGCTGCTGATCAAGGGAACCCAAAAGGCCTTTTTTAATTTGGCCGAGATTGTTTCCTGCACTAGAGCCATGTGTGCACCTCCCCCGAAAACAGGAGGCCCGGGGTGATGAAAAGAGGAAAACAGCTGTGCAGTAGCGAATTACTAACGCCGTATAAAGGAAAGAAATGCATGGGAAAGAGAGAATAGCCATGGCTAAACCGATTGCGGCGATTGTCGGCCGGACCAATGTTGGCAAGAGCACTTTGTTCAACCGGATTGCCCGGGAACGAATCGCGATTGTCCACGACCAACCTGGTGTGACCAGGGATCGGATCTACTGTGAAGTGGAATGGTTGACCAAAGAATTCATTCTGGTTGACACCGGCGGCATCGAAACGGGAGAAGACACCATAACCAGACAAATCAGAGTTCAGGCGGAGATGGCCATCGAGGAAGCTGATGTTATTATTTTTGTGGTCGACGGCCGCGAGGGCTTGACTGCAGCAGACGAAGAGATTGCTCAACAACTGCGGAAGGCATCGAAAAAGGTCATCCTCTGTGTCAACAAAGTCGAGGATTTTACGTTGAGCCCTGCCATAGCAGCTGATTTTTGGGCCCTGGGCCTGGGTGAACCAGTGACCGTTTCTGCAGAGCACGGTATGGGTATTGGTGATTTGCTTGATCATGTTGTTGCTGATTTCCCCGATAGTGATCCCAAGGTGGATCCAGCGTTAAAAATTGCTGTTACAGGACGGCCTAATGTAGGCAAGTCGACTTTGATCAACCAGTTTGTTGGCGAACAAAGAGTGATCGTATCAGATGTTCCCGGAACTACCCGGGATGCGATTGACACCAGCTTTACCTACAATGGTCAGGAATTTATCCTGATCGATACTGCCGGCATGCGACGGAAAAAGAAGGTAGAATCGGGTGTTGAGCATTATAGTGTATTAAGGGCTCTTAGGGCCATAGATCGTTCCGACATCGTCTTTTTGATGTTGGATGCGCAAGAGGGTGTAACCGAACAGGATCAGAGAATCGCAGGATACATTCATGAGAATGGCAAAGGTTGTGCGATAATTGTCAACAAGTGGGATTTGGTAAAGAAGGAAACAAATACGATGCGGGAATACGAGCAGGAAATCCTGGCAAAACTGCAGTTTCTGTCCTACGCTCCTGTAGAGTTCATATCGGCCCTCACGGGCAAACGAGTCCACAAGCTGATCGATCTGGCGATCAGCATAGCCGGGCAACGCAGCCTGCGTATTCCCACTGGAAGGCTCAATGAAATTATCCAAGATGCTGTTGCCATGCATCAACCACCCTCAGATAAGGGCGTACGGCTAAAGGTTTTCTACGCGGTTCAAGTCCAAGTCAATCCGCCTGTCTTCTTGATTTATGTCAATCACAGCCAGCTGATGCACTTTTCGTATTTACGCTATTTGGAGAATTGCCTGCGGGCGGAATACGGGTTTCAAGGCACGCCGATCATCTTGAGTGTGAAGGAGAGAGATTGAAGATGGAACAGTTCACTGTCGGCCTGGGGCTGATGCTCTTGGCTTATCTATCGGGTTCATTGCCATTTGGTCTGTGGATAGCGAAAATGTGGTCGAATATCAACATCCGGGAGTACGGCAGCGGCAATATTGGCGTGTCCAATGTATTGCGTACAGTAGGCTGGGTTCCGGCAGTGATCGTATTGGTTTTGGATGGGGGCAAAGGATTGGTTCCGGTATTGCTGGCGAAAAAACACCTGGCCAATGAAACGATATGGTTGGTTGTGGGTATTTGTGCAGTGTTGGGCCACACATTGCCCGTATTCGGCGGATTCAAGGGCGGCAGGGGCGTAGCTACAGCCTGCGGTGTGTTATTAGGGTTGTCCTGGAAGGTGCTTGTGGTGTTGGGTTGTGTCTGGTTTGGAACCTTGGCTGTGAGCCGGTTTATTTCTTTGTCATCGATTTTGGCGGCTGTAGCTTTGCCGATCAGCTTCGCTCTCTTTTCGTACCCAATGAGTTATGTATTATTGGGGATGCTGCTGGGAGTGTATGTAATTTGGCGGCACCGCCCCAATATTCAACGCCTAATGGCGGGGACCGAATACCGTATTGGTGAGAAAGCACAGAAAAACTGACAGGCATTGTGATTGGCGCGGGTTAATCGGTCAATTGCTGTAACAATCACGGTTCGCCGTGATTTTTTTGTTTTCATTGTTATATTTTCTCCAAGCTTCTAATATAGTTATAGTGTCCATCCGCATGTTTGCCTGATAATGGGCTTGAGGTGGTAAAGCCAATTCAAAGGAGGGAAGCCTTGATGGAGAAGTTTGATCTTTTTGCCGATATTGCGCAGCGTACAGGGGGAAGCATCTACATAGGCGTGGTTGGCCCTGTGCGTACTGGGAAATCGACGTTTATTAAACGGTTTATGGATTTATTGGTGCTGCCCAATATTAATGATATCCATGTCAAGGAGAGAACCAATGATGAACTGCCTCAAAGCGGGGCAGGAAAGATGATTACCACCACCGAACCGAAATTCGTACCTGAAGAACCGGTGGAAATCACCCTGCAAGAGAACATCAAATTCAAGGTGCGGCTGGTAGATTGTGTTGGTTACACGGTTCCAGGTGCAAAAGGCTATCTTGATGAGGATGGGCCGCGGATGGTTATGACACCATGGTTTGACCATCAAATTCCCTTTCAGGAGGCGGCGGAACTGGGCACCAGAAAAGTAATCAGCGAGCATTCCACCATAGGGTTGGTGGTGCTTACAGATGGGTCCGTGACTGATCTGCAGCGGGATGACTACCTGGAAGCAGAAGAACGGGTTATTGCCGAATTGCAGGAACTGGAAAAGCCTTTTGTAGTGGTCCTGAACACAGATCAGCCCCGGAGCGCCCCGGTGTTGGAGCTTGCAGCTGCCTTGGAGGAGCGTTACCAGGTCAGGGTTGTGCCCTTGGATTGTTTGCGCATGTCTCAGGATGACGTTATGTCACTTTTGCAAGCCGCATTGTATGAGTTTCCGGTTCGGGAGATCAATTTCAGGTTGCCGCGTTGGGTCGAGGAGCTTCCACAGGAGCACTGGCTGCGGCAGGATTTCGACGGAGCTATCTATCAGTGTGTCAGCTATATCGATCGCCTGCGAGATGTGGACGGATCTCTGCCCCTATTGTCGAATAGGGATGCAATCGAAACAGTAAAGCTTAAGGCGATGGATATGGGGACCGGTACAGTCAATGTTGAGCTTGCGGCGGCCCGCGCCTTGTTCTACGAAGTTCTGGCGGGCATGACAGGGCTTGAGGTGGAAGGAGATCATCACCTGATCAGGTTGATGCAGGATTTATCTGTTGCCAAACGGGAATATGACAAACTTGCCTCGGCTCTAATGCAGGTGAGGGAAACCGGGTACGGAATAGTGTCCCCTTCTTTGGATGATATTACTTTTGAACAGCCGGAGTTGATCAAACAAGGGCGCCATTTTGGCATCAAACTGACGGCAAGTGCCCCTTCGATTCATATGATTCAGGCCAATATCATGACAGAAGTCACTCCTTTGGTCGGCACTGAGAAACAAGGCGAAGAGCTGGTCCAATCACTTTCGGATGAATTTCAGGAAGACCCGGACGCTCTGTGGGATCGTGACTTTTTGGGCCGTTCACTGCAGGATTTGGTCAAAGAGGGAATACACGTCAAATTAAACCGAATGCCGGAAACTGCTCGTGAAAAGCTGCAGGAGACACTGTCCAAGATCATTAATGAGGGCAGCGGCGGTCTAATTTGCATTATCTTGTAATTTTTGATAATCCCCGCCATTATGGTTACACTAGTGATGACACTAATGAAGGAGGGTATCGGATGACCAAGAGTGAATTGGTTGATCATGTTGCCGCCAAGACAAACATGACTAAAAAAGATGCCGCGGCGGCAGTGGACGCTGTCTTTTCGAGCATCACCGAAGCATTGGTTCAAGGGGAAAAAGTGCAATTGATTGGGTTTGGTTCTTTTGAGGTCAAAGAACGTTCAGAGCGGGTCGGCCGCAACCCCCAGACTGGCGCTGAGATGACGATCCCTGCCAAGAAAGTTCCTGTCTTCAAGGCCGGGAAACAGCTGAAAGATTCAGTGGGAAAATAGGAATACAGCTTGCATTTCCGTAGAATTTATGGTATCCTATTCTCGGTCCAGTCGGGGCGTGGCGCAGTTTGGCTAGCGCGCTACCTTGGGGTGGTAGAGGTCGCCTGTTCAAATCAGGTCGCCCCGACCATCTTATAAAGCATGCCCCAACCCGGAAAACGGTCAAATAACGATCGCGTTTCGAAATTTGGTCAGCACACAGAATCCTTCCAGATTTGGGAGGATTTTTTATTGAAGGAAATAAAGCTCAAAGAGCCAATAATATAATGTAAAACCCCCGGATAAACAGGATGAAGGAGGCTTCTTTCGATTGAGCAGAAAACTGGGCATGTTGTTTTCGATCGGCATATGCCTAATGGCCGGTTTCAGTCTGCCTGTCCAGGCTGGCTATTTATTGGAGGAGCAGCCACACCTGCGGGACAGTATACTTGTGGTTTCCGACCTTTTCAACATCGGGCGGAGCCAGATAGTCGCCGGCCGCGAAAACGAGGTCAGCATCTATGATGAAGGCGAGCTTGTGGCGACCATCGCTGGTTTTGCCGGCAATGTCACGGCCCTTGCCGCAGGTGATCTCACAGGAGATTTCCGTCCGGAAATCGTCATCGGCACAGACAACTACAGTTATTATGTTTACCAGAGTGTCCGGGGTGCCTGGCGTCAAATAAGTGAACAGCGTTATCTGTGGTCACCGGTGGTGGACCTGAAGATAGCGGACATAACCGGTAATGGCTGGGGTGATGTGGTCGTCCGCACTGAAAGAGGAGAAGCCTTCATCTATCTTAGCTGGGGTGGAGGGCTGGATCTGTTTTGGCGCTCCCAGCCAAATGCCAATGTCAAGTATGTGTGTGTTGGGGATCTCGATGGGGTGGGCGGCGCTGAAGTTATTTTCACATATCATTCAGGATATGTGGGTGTCCTGGGCTGGGTTGACGGGCAGTTGGAGCTGTTGGGGCAAAACTATCCCTGGGGCACGATTGACAGCGTTTTTTTGGTCAAAGCAGTACCGGACGAACTGCCCGAATTGGCGGTTGTCACCGGGCAGAACATCTTCTATGCATGGAAATACACTGGAGACAACCTTGTCACCGTCCGCCATTTCCCTGTAGATTTGGATGGGCACATAATCAAATATCTGCCTCAGTTGGGTATAGTAAACATGTCTGGACGAAGTGGGATCACTACATATGCCCTCGGCTCTGGCGCATTGAATAAAGTAGCTTCTTTGGCTTTGTTCAATGTGCAGGATTTGGTAGTTTTCGATGATACCTTCCTAGTTCAAGAAACTGACGGCAGCTGCTACCTGTTGCATCAAGTTGACCCGGATGAAATAGAACTCTTGATCAATAACAGGACTGTAACTGAATCATTGGGAATCAAACTTCACAATGGCAGGCTGTATCTGGATCTGGATGGCTTGGCCTCCTTGCTGGGATTGATTCAGTTCGGGTCAAAACGGATATTTCTCATCAGCGGTTTGAACTACATGGTGATCGATCCCGGCGAGGGAGTGCTGACTTGGCGGGACACGGTGGTACCATTGGCAGAAAATGTCCTTGCTGAGGATTCAAGATTCTATTTGCCCATATCACTTCTGTCCGTGTTTGGGTATGAAACAGAATATGACTATGAAGCGAACAGACTTGTAATTAACCGCAGCTGGGGCTGGTGGTGGTAAGTTTATTTTCACAGCCAGGAAGGAAGGAGTAGTTCTGTTGTGGAATATAAACTGAGGCTACAATGATGGTTTGGCATTGCGTCCAAATTATTCCTAAATAGTGGTAGAAGGACAAGAGGAGGAGATTTGGTGAAGGATTACAGTATTGACAGATTACGAAATATAGCTTTTGTTTCCCATAGCGGTGCAGGCAAGACGTCGCTTGCGGAAGCGATGTTATATGTATCCAAGGGTATAAACAGGCTAGGCAGAGTAGACGATGGCACAAGCACCTTAGACTATGATCAGGAAGAAATCAAACGGCAGATCAGTATCGATCTGGCTTTGGCCCCGGTGGAATGGAACGAACACAAGATCAACATTCTTGATGCACCTGGTTATTTTGACTTTGTCGGCGACATGATTGCAGCCTTGAGAGTGGCGGATGGAGCCGTTATCGTTGTGTGCGCCTCTTCGGGAGTAGAGGTAGGCACCGAAAAGGCCTGGGCGTATGCAGAGCAGTACAACACGCCCCGGGTTGTTTTTGTGAACAAGATGGAGCGGGAAAATGCCAACTTCAGCCGCGTTGTTGAACAGCTGCAGTCCATGTTCGGACCAAAGGTAGTGCCGGTTCAACTTCCCATCGGCAATGCCCAGGATTATCAGGGCCATGTTGACTTGATTCAGCAAAAAGCCTACTTATGGGATAATAACGAGGTTAAGGTTGCAGATGTACCGGCAGAAATGGCCAGTGAAGTGGCTGCCGCCAGGGAAGACTTGATAGAAGCGGTGTCTGTTACAGATGACGAATTGATGATGAAATATCTTGAGGGCGAAGCCCTAACCGATGCTGAAATCGAGTCCGCACTTGCTGTTGGAACCAAGACTGGGGACGTTGTACCCGTATTTTGCGGCTCGGCCACGGCAAATGTTGGGATTACAGAGCTGATGAATTATTGCATTCAATGCCTACCCAGTCCTGCGGAAAAAGTGAATGCGGGTATTGACACAAAGACATCTGAGGAAGTCGAGATTAAGCCTGATGATGCATCCCTCAACGCACTGGTCTTCAAGACATTGGCTGACCCGTATGTTGGCAAGTTAACCCTGTTTAAAGTATTATCGGGGACGATCAAATCGGACAGTGTAGTGCATAATGTGAGCCGGGGCAGAGACGAAAGGATCGGCCAGCTGTTTGTAATTAAAGGAAAAGAGCATATTCCCGTCAGCCATCTGGGCCCGGGAGACATCGGCGCCGTTGCAAAGCTTCAGGAGACAAACACTAACGATGTCCTTTCGGTTAAAGGCTCAACAATTGTGGCAAAAGGTATTGATTTTCCAAAACCGGTTATGACAATGGCTGCCCAGCCTTTGGCAAAAGGTGACGAAGACAAGATTAGCAATGGTTTGGCCCGACTTGCAGAGGAGGACCCGACTTTCACAGTGGAGAAAAGTGTGGAAACAAGCGAGATTCTCATATCCGGGTTGGGAGATCTGCATTTGGAAGTAATGTGTTCCCGGCTGCATAGGAAATTTGGTGCCGAGGTCAAGCTGTCTACGCCATCCGTGCCTTACAGGGAGACCATCAAGGGCAAAATGAAGGTTGAAGGCAAACATAAGAAGCAGTCCGGCGGCAGAGGCCAATACGGCCATGTTTGGCTGGAAATTGAGCCCAGCAGCGGCGAGGGCGGGGATGAGCTTGAGTTTGTTGACAACATCTTCGGCGGTGCGGTACCCAAGCAGTACATTCCTGCTGTGGAAAAAGGTATTCGCGAAACTATGGAAGAGGGCATTCTGGCCGGATACCCGATTGTGAACCTAAAAGTGTCCCTTTTTGATGGTTCTTATCATAGTGTGGACTCATCGGAAATGGCCTTCAAAATTGCCGCTTCCATGGCCTTGAAGAAAGGGTTTGTGGACGCCAACCCGGTGCTTTTGGAGCCGATTCAAAATGTTTGCATTACGGTACCGGAAAGTTTCATGGGCGATGTAATGGGTGATCTGAACAAAAAGCGGGGTAAGATTTTGGGTATGGAGCCCAAAGACGGGAATCAACTAATCAGAGCCCAAGTCCCGTTGAGCGAGATGTTCAATTACGCCATAGATCTCAGGTCGATCACCCAAGGTAGAGGTTCATTCACCATGGAGTTCAGCCACTATGAAGAGCTGCCTCAGCAGTTGGCAGAACAGGTTATTGCTGCAAGGAAACAAGAAGAGGCCTAGGAAGAAACGAAAGCAAGCAGATATGCAGCCAGGATATCTTGGCTGCATATTTTTTTGTGCCAAGGCATAGGATTTAGGGATTGAATAGCCGTCGGGGAGTGGCGAACGATGAAAAGTGCAGCAGGCAGGATCAATTTTTTACTATTGATTCAAGGCGTGGCTTTCAGCTGTTTGTCTATGGTAGTGTTGGCCTTGATCATGGCTTTGTTTACCTATGTCTCACCGTGGCAGTATACCGATCCCGTCTTGAGAATCGCAAACTATATCAGTATCTTGGCCGGTTCAGTGTATGTCGGCACAAAACTAAAGCAGAGGTTGTGGTTCCATGGTATGCTGCTGGGTGTCATCTTCCTGGTGATTATGACTTTGCTTCGGGCTGATCTGAAGCTGATCTTACAGTGGTTCTGGCTGAAACAGCTGGTCATTGTCAGTGTCATTGGGGTTTTGGGCAGCCTATGC
Organism: Bacillota bacterium; assembly: GCA_012520795.1. Taxonomy (GTDB): domain Bacteria; phylum Bacillota; class Limnochordia; order Darwinibacteriales; family DTU012; genus DTU012. The sequence goes on along the minus strand of JAAYNP010000005.1, from coordinate 52,330 downwards.
GGAGGAATTCTGCAGAGGTAGAAAAACGTTTGCATTGAAATTGCGAAAAGCGCACCACTTTTGACGGTGCGCTTTAAAATTACCTGATAAAAGTGGCAGGGGAGACAGGACTCGAACCCGCAGCCCTCGGTTTTGGAGACCGATGCTCTACCAGTTGAGCTACTCCCCTACACTATCTAAATATACCATAGGAAACACCTGTGGTCAACCCTTTTTGGCTGAAAACCACCGGGATTTACCAGCATATTTGGCGGCGTAATAAGACTGATCTTTGATCGACTTGCACAGTGGGAATATTAATGATATTATGCCAACGGTACCTCGTCTCGTTCAGACGCGGGCCAGTTACGGCAGGATTTTGGATTGATCTGTCGTAGATTAACATGTGAAGCTTTTTACAATATTGCTGTAGTAACGCAAGGAGGAATTGATTTGAAACAGTTACTTGGAAAAGTACCAGTAGGTGTCTCCAACAGGCACATTCATCTGAACAAGGAAGATCTGGCAGTACTGTTCGGCCCTGATTATCAGTTGACACCGGTGAAAGACTTGTCTCAAACGGGCCAATATGCCGCTGATGAGCAAGTAACGCTGGTTACAAGGAAGAATGCTATCCAAAATGTACGGGTGTTGGGGCCGCTCCGTGGGAAGACCCAGGTTGAGATTTCCCGCACAGACGCCTTTATCCTTGGCCTTAGGCCTCCGGTCAGGGATTCGGGGTCATTGGATGGTTCTGAATCGATCACAATAGTCGGCCCCAGAGGTTCGATTTGTCTAATAGAGGGAGTAATCATCGCGCTGCGCCATATCCATATGAGTCCAAGTGATGCGGCGGACTTTGGTGTTGAAGATAAAAGCGTGGTAAGTGTCAAAACAGAAGGTGAACGGAGTGTGGTCTTCAACAATGTGTTAGTGCGGGTAAGGGATGACTTTGTCCTCGAGCTTCACATTGACACGGATGAAGCTAACGCAGCAGGACTGAACAACGGAGATATTGTCGAAGTTTACCGGTAACTTGAATACAAAAAAATGAGATAAGGGTGAGCGTAGATGAACTTAAAGCACATGGCCAATATTATCAGGGGATTGTCAGCTGACGGAGTGGAAAAGGCTGGGTCCGGCCATCCGGGAATGCCTCTCGGTTGTGCCGAGATCGGCTCTGTTTTATACTTCGATGTTTTACGACACAGCCCGCTTAATCCCAAATGGCCAAACAGGGACCGCTTCATATTGTCCGCCGGGCATGCATCCATGCTGCTGTATTCCTTGCTGCACTTAAGCGGCTATGATCTGTCTCTTGACGATTTGAAGAGTTTTCGGCAACTGCATGCCAAAACGGCAGGCCATCCTGAATATGGCCATGCTGACGGGATCGAGACTACTACGGGGCCCTTGGGGCAAGGGTTTGCCAATGCGGTTGGGATGGCTGTCGCCGAGCGGATGCTCGCTGCGCGGTTCAATCGGCCGGGATACCCAATTGTGGATTATTATACATATGTTTTGTGCAGTGACGGTTGTGTGATGGAAGGAATCGTTTCTGAAGCGTCTTCTTTTGCCGGCCACCTAAAGCTCGACAAATTAATCGTGATCTATGACTCGAATAAGATTACAATCGAAGGCAGTACGGAACTGGCTTTCACCGAGTCTGTCAAAGACCGCTATAGAGCTTACGGTTGGCATGTGCAGGAGATAGATGGGCACGACATCGATCAGATTAAAGAAGCGATTGGCGCTGCCAAGCAGGAGAAAGGGCGTCCCAGCCTGATTATTGCTGCGACCAACATTGGTCACGGCGCGCCCACTAAGGCAGGCAGTGCAGGAGTCCACGGTGCTGCATTGGGCAAGGATGAGATAGCAGCTATGAAGAAAGCGCTTGGCCTGCCGGAAAGTGAGTTTTATGTTTCGGAAGAAGCTGTCCAGATGCGGGCACAAGTGATAGATAAAGGGCAATCACTGGAGCACGAATGGACCAGGCTCTATAATGAATGGAGAGAGAAGTACCCTGATCTGGCCAAGGAGTGGGATCAGGCATTTGAACAACAACTGCCGCAGGATTTGGCTGAAAAAATGCCAAAATACCAGGTTGGAGATAAGATTGCCACTCGGGCTGTGAGTGGAAAGACGATCAATGCCCTCGCCAAGGAAATTCCATATTTGATTGGCGGCTCGGCAGATTTGGCACCGTCTAACAACACTCACATAGAAGGCGGCGGCAGCATCAAGGCAGGGGATTTCTCCGGGCGCAATTTCAATTTTGGCATTCGTGAACACGCTATGGGAGCAGTTATGAATGGGATCAGCCTTACTGGTGGGTTCAGGATTTTTGGTGGCACATTCCTTGTATTCTCCGACTATCTCCGCCCGGCAATACGTTTGGCGGCGATGATGCGGCAGCCGGTGATCTATGTCTTTACCCACGATTCGATCTATGTCGGTGAGGACGGGCCGACGCATCAACCGGTGGAACAAACTGAGTCTCTGCGGTTGATTCCGAATCTATGGGTATACAGGCCTGCAGATGCTGATGAAGCAGTACATGCTTGGCTGGCAGCTTTAAGAAGGCTGGAAGGCCCCAGTGCACTGGTATTGACGCGTCAAGCGCTTCCTGTACTGCCAAAACATGATCCGGCCAATATGGACAAGGGTGGATATGTGGTTTATGCAGAGCAGAGTGACTTGGATCTGACGATTGTGGCTGCAGGAAGTGAAGTGAGCTTGGCTGTGGATACGGCCAAACTGTTGGAGCAGGAAGGTTATGGAGTCAGGGTTGTTTCGATTCCTTGCCGTGAGGAATTCTACGCTCAAGAACAGGCTTACCGCAATGAGGTTATTCCGCCAGACAAACCGGTGCTGGCGGTTGAAGTTGGCGTTGGCACTGGATGGTACAGCGTCTGTTCCGGTATAAAGATCCGTGTATTCTCTCTAGACCAGTTCGGCCGGAGCGGCAAGGCCAATGAAGTTGGTGCATTCTTCGGATTTACACCGGAGAACCTGGCGAAGGAAGCCGGAAAGCTGCTGGATTAAAACTATGGTGTGATTGAACCATACGCGCTGAGGCTGCAGCTGCAGCCTCAGTTTTTTTTGCTCTTGTGAATTTCTAAAACACTGGGTTTTGATAGGTTTGCATAGATGATGATTGTTGATTGTGGGCAAACTGAGTTTGGTAATTGCCAAACTGCTGGGCGGCCTGAGCAATTTGTTGGGCCGATTCTGCCTGTAGGGAATACCATCCTTGGTTAAACATGAAAGTGAACAGATTACGGGCTTCCTGATGGGTTTGATTCAGGATTTGGCTCACATCGCGGTGGAGTTGGGTATAGCTGGCTTCCCGGACGAAAACATTGAAATTGTCTGTCAAATATTTCTCGGTTGCCAGCATATCATTTAAGCGGTCCCGATCGTTCATTTCGGGGCCTTTGACTTTTGGCAGCTGGCCGGCTTGGGGATTCTTAATACTGACCTGGCTCGCCGGTTGATTGAAATAGGGCTGGTTTTCATGGCTCTGCTGCGGGAATGCAGACTGTTGGTGGCCGGAGTAGTACTCTTGATTTCCGGGCCAGCGTTGATTCTGATCGAGCATTGCCGTTCCTCCTTTAATTTCTGTATTGATTATTCTGGTACTGGGTGCTCTGCTGCTGACTGTGGGTTTGCAGATGTTTAAGCAGAGTTTGATAGTGCTGTTGGTGCACACTGGCAAGATGCTCCAGGTGCTGCCTGATTATGGGATCCTGACTCTCAGCAGCAAAATGGTAGGCCTTCTTGCTGGCCAAAAGCTCCCATGATAGGGCATCCTCCAAGTAGAGCAGGTCTTTTGTTGTAATTATCTGGGGAGGTTCACTCATCCGCATCCCTCTTTGAGCTTCATACTGGTACATTGTTTACCTCCTTGTCTAAGGTTTCTTGTGTAATGTTAGTATATCCTCCGGTTGTGCTTTTTATGATCTCCTTCCATTTGCATTGGTTTTTTACCGATTTTTGACACACTATGGTTAGAGTTTGGCAGGAGAAAGGAGGCATAATGCCAAATAGATAAATATAAGTAAATAAGTTATAAATAAGGGGGATGTCCAGGTGAGTGAGTTGATTAATAACCGCCAAAAGCGTCAGGAAAAGCTGAAAGCGATCATTAAAAATTTGCATGTCGACGCTGATCTTGAGGGGGTAAAACGAAGGTTCAAATCCTTGCTGGGTGAAGCTGTTTCACCATCAGAGATTTCAGAGATGGAGCAGGCGCTGATTGATGAAGGCATGCCGGTAGAGGAAATTCAAGCATTATGTGATGTCCATGTCGCGGTGGTTCGCGAAACGCTGGATCAGCAGTTGAACACTGCTGTGGAACATTCCATAGCTGCTTCTGAAACAGAGCTTCATCCGGTGGAAGTGTTTAAGGCTGAAAACCGGGCTATTGCCGGTTTAATTAACCAGATTGACACCATAACCGATCAGATTGCGGCTGCTGCTGTTGGTAGTGATATTGCCAAACAGATGCAGAAGTGGCATGCCTTTCATCAGCGGTTGATGGAAATTGATAAGCATTACCGCCGGAAAGAAAACATTTTCTTTCCTTACCTGGAGAAAAACGGGATTACTGGTCCGCCATCAGTGATGTGGGGGATCCATGATCAAATACGGGCTTAGCTAAAACATCTGCAAAAGATGATTGCTGAGACCAGGATAGCTGATCGGGGCTTAACCCGGCAGATAGCGGAGCTTGTCAAACCATGCCTCAATTCGATAAAAGAGATGATCTATAAGGAAGAGAACATCCTGTTTCCAATGTGCCTGGAGCTATTGACCGATCAGGAATGGCAGGAGATTGCCAATCAAAGTGGGGAGATAGGCTATGCGATCATTTCTTATGAGGATTTGGCAAAGGGTGATACTGAGGAGGATGGGGAAGCAGATTTAAAAGAGGCAGAATCAGAAGCAGAATCAAGGCCCCAGCGGCCATGGCACGGGCAGGTTCCCGCAGGCTTGCTGGAGATTGGCCAAGGTTTTTTGTCTGCGGATGAGATCACCAGGATTTTTAACACTTTGCCTTTCGATATCACCTTTGTCGATCAAAACGATCAAGTACGCTATTTCTCTCAGGGAAGGGACGGATTTTTGACCACACACCGGCAGTGATCGGCCGCAGCGTCCAAAACTGCCATCCACCTGCGAGCGTCCACATAGTCAACAAAATCCTAAGCCGGGGTATGTTTATTCACATCCGCTATTTCGCCGTTTATGATGATCAAAACCAGTATTTGGGCACACTAGAGGTAACACAGAATATCCAGCCTTTAAGAGAGTTGACAGGCGAAAAACGGATCGCAGATTTTCAATCAGAGTAGAAAGGAACCTTGGCTCTCGATGAAATATGCACCAGAAACCGCAGTTATGGAATTGGCACCATTCGTGGCACGAGTTCAGGAAAAACTTGGGGAAGTGCTGTCAGGAGAAGGCAGTATTGAAGAAATCTTGGCATATATACAGCAGACCAACGGCAAAATGATTCGGCCGATCCTTTTGTCATTGGTATACGAGATGTGTGGAGGTACTGACTCAAGTGTTGTTTTGGATGTGGCGGCAGGAATAGAGCTTATCCACATCGCTTCTTTGATTCACGATGACATTGTTGATCAGTCGGATCTAAGGAGAAACGCTCTCACAGTGCAAAGGCGTTTTGGCCCACAGGCTGCAGTGCTGGCGGGTGATTACTTGTTTGCCAAGGCATTTATGCTGTTAACACAGCACAAGCCGAACCAGGTGCTCTCAGTGCTGACAGGGGTAATTACTCAGATGTGTGAAGGGGAAATCCAGCAGTTGATGAATCCAGGATGTGATGAAGCCCATTATTGGCGCTACATCTATCAAAAAACAGCTTACTTCATTCAGGCTGTTTGCGAGATCGGTGCGATGATCACCGAACATGTTGACCAAAAAGCAGTCACAATGATGGGCAAGTTTGGTTTGGCGCTTGGTTATGCATATCAGCTGACCGATGATTTGCTGGATTACTCAGATCATGCATCCGTCACAGGGAAAAATGTTGGTAACGATTTCATGTTGGGCATTTGGACACTGCCGATCATTCGCGGAGTGAAACAGGGTATTCTCTCTTCTGACTGGCGCCAAACACTGACCTTTGAGGATGCGAGAAATTTGCTGGCAGGAGAAGGCATTCTGTCAGACATTAAGAAAGAAGCCCAGTTTTATGTCGGGCAGGCCTTATCAATTCTGGATGAGTTTGCGGATAACATGGCCAGAAAACAGTTAAAGGCTCTGGCAGAATTCATAGGGATCCGAAGCTGTTAAGGGAGGATCCCAACGGTTCTAAAGAATCTGCATGCCCTGAGAAGCAGCCTTGGGGTAAACGAATCAAGCAATCTGGAGTAGGATGGAACAAATCCTTGGCGGCGCAGCTTTGGATCGGATCCGTACATGGCGGTTAAACCGTCGAGTACCAACTGGTGGAAAAAGGAGTGGGGCAAAGACGCAACCTGGGCTTTACAAGTTCGGTAAATAGAACCAATGCGGCTGATAGCATGTTCATGATTGGCATGGTAGAAGGTAAAATTGAGATCGCCATGGGCCTGATCCTCCTGGCGGTCTATAAAATAATCCAAGAGGATGTGCAGGCTTTGGATCCACGGAAAGTATGCTTGGTACATCCTTTTGCGCACAGTGGCAGGATATCGGTGAAAGCTTGCTGCAAAGCAGCAAAAAATGCCTAAGGTGGAGCCTGCCGCTGCGGCCCATTCGTTCCATAACAGCGGAGTACTGCTGTTGATCAAGGCCTGGTTTACCCATTGTTCAAGACGGCTGGGGCCGGAAGGGCTTAGATGTTTTAGAACCTGCAGCCTGCAGTAGTAACTGGCCAGCCGGCTGATCAATGGTTTGTATTCTGCATAGTAGGGCATTTGCCTAATTTGCTGACGGCAGGTTTCCACCAGTGCTGTAAGATAGACTGACTCCCTGTATGGGTAATGGCTGTAGTAATCAACGAGAGGGGCACTTGGGTCAAGAGCGTGAGCGAAACTAAGATGGAGCTGTTGAAAAGCCTGTTCATCATTGACCTGCATCCGATCACAAAGATTGTCCAGATAATCGCTGATTGTTTGCAGCGCCACGATTGCATCAAGCATTATCTCCAAGGGTACCTGCGGATAGACAGCATATACTGCCCCTCCAAGACAATGGAACGCTTTTGCTTCAATACTTGCCAAGGCTTGTTTTTGCAGCTCCGACGGAAGTTTTCCGGCAAGCCGCTTCCAGAATTCAAGCCTTTTTTTAACTAGCCCAAATGTAGACAGGTAGCGCCGCAATAGAAAGGCTTTTGCTGCATACTGCATGTGCCGCCTCCTCTCTGTGCTATCTTTACCAGGTTGTGCCGGGGTTATCATGGAGGAAATAGGCAATTGATCAAGAATACTAAGGCAAAGGAGGCGGCCATGGAGACTTTAGTATTTCTGGATGTAGAGACAACCGGCTTGAACGGGTATCGGGACCGTGTTGTGGAGATTTACATGCTGAAGGTGTCCGACAGTGGAAATGTTGAAGAGTACCATACTATGATCAATCCTGAACGGGCGATTCCCAAGGAGATAACCTCGCTAACCGGAATCACTGATGATGATGTGCGGCATGCACCGCGGGAACAGGATGCAGCATGTGCAATTCGGGAGTTTATTGGTGAAGCGATCGTAGTCGCTCACAACCTAGACTTCGACCGCCGTTTCTTGGTTTCCATGTTCAAGCGCAACAACTGTCGTCCATTACACGGAAAAGGCATAGATACCTTGGAAATAAGCCGTCAATTGTTCCCCAAACTGTGCATTTATCCGGGTGGTGAAGGCAGCCATAAGCTGAGGAATTTGATGTACCACTTTCGGCTTGACCGGGAATTCGCCAATTCACACCGGGCAAAGGATGATGTCCTGCTGTTGGTTCAGGTTTATCGGCACCTGGAGGCATATGCCCGCGGCATGTCACCCATACGTTATCCCCGGGCAATGACCCACGGTTGCCCTCAATGCCGCTCTGCGATGCGATTGGTGGTTGAACACGGAAAAAGAGAGCTGATATGTGTCAACGGCACAAGCTGCAATCAGCGTTTGGTAGTGTAAGAAAAAGCCCAAGGGAGTTGCCCTTGGGTTTATCCGCCGAAATAGGCTTTTCTGACCCGTTCATCCTGGATAAGCTCGGCAGCAGTCCCGCTGAGCTTAATGGCGCCATTCTCCAATACATAAGCCCTGTCTGCGATCGTTAAGGCCATTTTGGCGTTCTGTTCAACCAAGAGGATCGTTGTCCCTGCGCGGTTGATTTCGACAATCACCCGAAAGATTTCCTTGACTAAAAGAGGTGCCAAGCCCATTGAAGGTTCATCGAGAAGCATCAGCTCAGGACTGCTCATCAAACCGCGGCCCATGGCCAGCATCTGCTGTTCGCCACCGCTGAGACTGCCGGCTAACTGCTTGCGGCGTTCGAACAGGCGGGGGAACAGTGTGTACACTCTCTGCAAATCGTGATTGACTTGTTCCTTGTCTTTACGCAAGTAGGCGCCTAATTGTAGATTAACCTCTACCGACAGGTGCGGAAAGACCCTTCGGCCTTCAGGTACGTGAGTCAGCCTTAGACCGGCGATTTTGTGTGCCGGCATCTGGGTGATATCCTGGCCTTTGAATTCAATCGAACCGCGGCTTTTTGCTACCAATCCGGATATAGCCCGTAGAGTGGTGGACTTTCCCGCACCATTGGCTCCGATCAGAGTCACAATTTCGCCTGAATTGATTGAAAAACTAACCTGCTTTAGAGCGTGGATCCCACCATAATGAACATCCAATTGTTTGACGTTTAGCAGTTCCATTATGCATCAGCTCCCAAATATGCCTGAATGACTTGTTCGTTTGATCTTACTTCTTCCACGGAACCTTGGGCGATGAGTACCCCATAATCAAGGACAAAAATCCTTTCACAAAGATTCATCACCAAGTTCATATCATGTTCAATCAGGATGATCGTTAGGCCAAAATCAGAACGCAAAGACCGGATTAAGTTGAGCAGTTCCTGCGTTTCAGCGGGATTCATGCCGGCGGCCGGTTCGTCCAATAAGAGCAGTTTTGGTTTGGTTACCAAAGCTCTGGCAATCTCCAGTTTGCGCTGATTTCCATAGGAAAGATTCACTGCCCGTTCGTGGGCATATGGTGTCAGCCCTACGATCTCAAGCATGGCATACGCATGCTCGGCAGCTTCCTCTTCCTGCCGCTTGGCTCTTATTGTTTGCAAAATACCGGACGAAAACGAATAATGCATGTTTTGATGATAGGCAATGCGCAAATTCTCCAAGGCAGTTAAGGACTTGAACAGACGGATGTTCTGAAATGTCCTCGTAATACCTTCGTGGCAAATATAGTGGGCGGGTTTCTTTGTTAGATTCTGGCCGAAAAAGATAATCTCCCCTGAGGTTGGCCGGCACAGCCCGGTCAGAGCGTTAAAGAGTGTGGTTTTCCCGGCGCCGTTAGGGCCAATTAGCCCGACAAGCTCGCCTTCAGAGACCGACATATCAACATTGGAGATTGCCCTCAAGCCACCAAAGCTTACGGAAAGCTTGTTGATTTGTAGAAGACAATCAGTCGCACTTGTGTTCGCATCTTGTTCCGGTTTCTTGCGCGTCACTTTATAATAGAGATTGGCGATTGCTTCCCAGGACAGTTCCTTGCCGCCCAAAAGCCCGCTGGGGCGGAACAGCATCACCAAAATGAGGATGATCGGATAAACTACCATTCGATATTCGGCCAGGCCCCTTAGAAGTTCTGGTATCAAGGTAAGGAAGATGGCGGCGCCCACCGAACCAGTGATACTGCCTAAACCACCCAGAACAACCATGATGAGAATGTCGATCGATTTTAGAAAGCCAATTTGGTTTGTGGCCGGGTTGATGTATCCCATAAAGTGGCTGAACAATCCACCGGCCAGGCCTGCAAAGAACGCCCCAATAGTAAAAGCGCTCACCTTGTAAAATGTTGTGTTAATGCCCAAGGCTTCACTGGCCAGTTCGTCTTCGCGAACAGCAATACAAGCTCTGCCGTGATAGCTGGAGATAAAGTTCTTGATGATCACCACTGTAAGAATCATAAACAAATAGGTGTGACCGAAGGTAGTCATCCGGCTGATGCCGGAAAAACCTCTGGCACCGCCAATGCTGGGAATGTTGAGAATCACAACCCGGATAATCTCGCCAAAGCCTAATGTGGCAATGGCCAGATAATCTCCCTGCAGCCGCAGGGTCGGCAAACCAATCAAGACTCCGACAAGAGCTGCAAATCCAGCGCCAATTAACAGCGCGATCAAGAATGGAGTACCATGGACTACAGTCAAATATGCGGATGCGTACGCCCCAATACCAAAAAAACCGGCGTGCCCAATAGAGAACTGGCCGGTAAAACCATTAATCAGGTTTAAGCTCACAGCAAGCATGATATTGACACAGATCAAGCCCAGAATCTGCAGATCATAGGGAAGAAGCACTCGCTTGGCTGCAAGCAGCTGCACTAGTGCATATATGCCGGCTAAGAGTCCAATGACTAAGAGATTTCTTATGAGATTCCGTTTCCCCAATTTGAAACACCTACACTTTCTCCTGAACACGTTTACCCAATAAACCACTTGGTTTAATCAGTAGTACCAGTATTAAGATGGCAAAGGCAACTGCATCCCGGTAGGTGGAAGAGCCAAAGGCTACTACCAAGTTTTCGGCAATACCCATAAAGAATCCTCCGAAAACAGCACCGGGAATGATGCCGATTCCTCCCAGGACAGCGGCTACAAATGCTTTTAAGCCTGGCAGGGTACCCATATACGGATCAACGCTGTTGTAGAGGATGCCAACCAAGATTCCAGCAGCGGCTGCCAAAGCAGAACCAACAGCAAAAGTAAAGGCAATCACTCCATCGACATTGATGCCCATCAGCTGCGCAGCTTCTTTATCCATGGATACAGCCCGCATTGCCTTGCCAAGCTTGGTATAATTGACGATTAAGTGCAAAAGAACCATTAAAACGATCGCCGTACCAAAGATAATGATCTGGCGATTGGTTATAATCACTGAACCGACCCGGATGATCCTAATCGGGATTGCATTTGCCGGAAACGAACGGAATTCGGCTCCGAAAATCAGCTGCGCCAAGCTTTGAATTAAGAGTGAGGCGCCAATAGCGGTGATCAACACCGTAATCCGCGGCGATTGGCGTAAAGGGCGGTAAGCGACACGGTCCAGAGTGATGCCCACCAGAGCCGCAAGGCACATGGAAAGGATCATGGCCGGTATCAGCGGAATTTTGAGTGTCGAGATCGCTATCAAACCAAAATAAGCGCCCAACATGAAAATATCGCCATGGGCAAAATTAATCAGGCGAATGATTCCGTAAACCATTGTATAGCCTAATGCAATCAGAGCATAGGTGCTTCCCAAAGCAACCCCGTTGATCAGCTGGGCGGCTAAAAGCTGCCATTGCATGAAATCACCTCATGAACATCCAAGATAAATAATGCTGGGTTGTACCTTATAAGGTACAACCCAGGTACAAACACTATTGATTTGATTACGGATAGACTTTGTCCACTAGAACTGGAGCCCCGTCTTTGATCTGCAGAATAACCAGCGGCTTGTACGGCGTGCCTTCAGGATCCATGTCAATGTCAGCGGTAGCGGCGACCACGTTCTTGACTGTGCCCATGGAATCCTTGATGGCTACTGGGTCAGTGCTGTCAGCCTTTTCCAAGGCTGCTTTGACAATCTGCATGGCATCGTAGCCAAGGGCAGCCAATGCATCCGGTTCTTGCCCGAATCTTGTCCTATACTTATTGGCGAATTCTACAGTGGCTTCCCTGGTATCCAACGGAGAATAGTGGTTGACGAAATATCCGCCTTCATCGTTGCCTCCGGACAGCGGTTTCAAATCCGGCGAATCCCAACCGTCAACGCCAAGTTTGACAGCACCAATCCCAAACTGGCTGGCTTGAAGCAGAATAGGCCCTGCAGCGGAGTGGTAATCAGGGATAAAGAGGCCTTCTGGATTGGCCACCAAGATAGAAGTAAGCTGCGCGCTGAAATCACGATCGCCTGTAGTATAGGATTGAACCGAGACAATCTTTCCTCCGAGTTCTGTAAAAGTCTTTTGGAAAGCGTGCATAAGCCCGGTTGAGTAATCATTTGCAATGTCATAGATGATGGCCGCAGTTTGCAAACCTAAGTTCTCCCGGGCAAAACGGGCTACAGCGCTGCCTTGAAGTGAATCCTTGTAGGCAGCCCGGAAGATGTAGTCTCCAATTTGGGTGATTGTATCTCCGGTTCCTGTTGGGGTAATAAGTGGAAGGCCAGCTTCCTGTGCAATAGGAGCTGATGCCATCACACATGGAGTAATGACGGGCCCAACAACCAAGGCAACCTGCTCTCTATCAATCAGATAGCGGGTAACGTTGGCTGCTTCGGTAGCATCACCCTTGTCGTCCAGGACGATCAGATTGATCTTGTTCCCGTTGATCCCGCCGGATGAATTGATCTCATCCACGGCCATTTGCACAGCATTCCGGACGGAATGCCCGTAGGTTGAAACCGGCCCGGTCAAACTGGAGATCAGTCCGATTTTGATTTCTTCGGCAAAGGCTGGTGCTGCAATAATTCCAATCAAGGCTAGAATAAACGCTGCCATCACCAGCCTGCGGGATTTTGCTCTGTAATCTCTCATGTTTGTAACCACCTTTCTGTTCTTTTTAAAGTATATTTCGTAGGTTTTATCAATAATTCTACGAATAGCACAATTGTCCTCCTTCGATGAGTATTATTTTCGTAAAGAAATTTTAAAGTAGAGATGAAATTAGCAACCCGGCAGGGTAAGACGGATCTAACCAGGTATATGGGCATGTTTTACGGAAATAAGATTTGACTCTTGACATATACCCTCACGGGGTATATAATCATAATGGATATTCAATTCGCATTTAGCTCAAGGAGGATCAGGATCATGACAGTTAAATTTACGGACAGCACATTCAGTCAGGAAGTTGAACAGAACAAAGGCATAGTACTGGTCGATTTTTGGGCACCCTGGTGCGGCCCATGCCGGATGGTAGGCCCGATTATTGATGAGATGGCCGAAGAGTATGCCGGAAAGGCCAAGATCGGCAAGGTTAATGTAGATGAAAATCCAGAGGTGGCCATGAAATACGGGATTATGAGTATTCCAACCATGTTGATCTTTAAAGACGGCCAGGTTGTTGATCAAATAGTAGGTGCTGTTCCCAAACAGTATATTACGGAGAAGATCGATCAGTTCATTTGAACTCTAGTTTGCCGGAGCACAGCTTTAAATTGACATTCTGTTTTTTATAGTCTATAATGTTATTGCGAACAGCGCGGGGTGGAGCAGTTGGTAGCTCGTCGGGCTCATAACCCGAAGGTTGCAGGTTCGAGTCCTGCCCCCGCAACCATTGTCAGATAGGAGAGAAACCCTGCATCAGCCTGTATGTGGCGATGCAGGGTTTGCCTTTATCGGAGCTGTTTAGGGCAGGAATTGGGTTGCCGAGTTGCGAATAGATCGACAAGAATACGTTTGGGAGACATGATTAATGGGATTCACTTTTGTGCACGCTGCCGACTTGCATTTGGGAAGTTTTTTCTCAGGCATTGAAGAGCTGGCTCCGGACCTGAAAAAACGTGCGATTAACGCCAGCCTGAAAGCATTTGAAAACCTGGTCCAGTATTGCCTTGATACGCAGGTTGATTTTGTATTGTTCGCCGGGGATGTTTTTGAAACTGCCGAGCCCGGCCTGCTGATTCAAAAGCACTTTATAGGCCAGATTGAGCGTTTGCAAGCTTCCGGCATTGACATTTTCGTGGTTACAGGAAATCATGATGCCAACGTGTTCGAGCACTTCATATTTCCACTGCCCGACAATTTTTTCATCTTTTCGGCATCAGAAGCAGAATGCATATCCCGCAGCTACAAAAATCAGCCTGTCACCATCACCGGTGTCAGTTATCCTCAGCCGCATGTTGGGGATTTAAGTCCGATGTTTCCCCGGCCAAATCCAGGGAGCTTTAATATTGCTGTGCTTCACTGCGATGTAGGCAGCCGGGAGTTCGGCTATGCGCCCGTTGCCTTGACCGATCTGGAAGCCCTTGGGTACCATTATTGGGCCATTGGGCACGTACACTCCGCAAAAAGATGGGAGACTTCATGTGTGATTCAATACCCGGGGATTCTGCAAGGGCGCGACAAGGCTGAATCAGGCCCAAAAGGGTTTTATGTGGTGACGGTTGAGGCAAATACAGTTATTGACACGAAGTTCGTGGTTCAGCAAGATGTTGTCTGGCAAACCAAGGAATTGGATCTAAGCCAGGCCATTCCTGAGCAATTGCCCTATATTCTTTTGGAGGCAAAAGATGAAAAACGAGCCCAGTATCCTGTCGGAACCATGCTGCAGCTCAAACTTACAGGTACCAGTGCATGCTACGGGATGCTGAAACAAGAAGGAACAATCGAAGATCTCCTCACCGAATTACGCCGGGGTGAAGAACAGAGGGCCGATTTTGTCTGGGTGGCGGAGCTTGATGATCAGACACTGCCGGAGATAGATTGGGAAGAAATTCGCCAGCAGGGCGACTTCCTCGCAGAGGTCATCGCTTTTATGGAGCAGATGGAAGCAGGCAGTATAAATATTGATGCGGAAGCTGTGGCCGCCAGTGAGAACGTGGCTCTCAGCCTTGGCATTACTTTGGATCGAGAGGGGTTGCTGCATAATGCCAAACTGATTGCGGTCCAACTGCTGTGGGGGGGAGGGCAGGGTGAATGAAGCTGGAACAGATCAGGATTAATGGGTTTGGCATCCTGCATGATCTGAGTATTGATTTCGAACCCGATTTGACAATCATCTATGGGCTCAACGGTTCTGGCAAAAGCACCCTGCTGAACTTTGTCCGCAGCGTGTTATACGGATTCTACCAAAGAGGGTCATCCAAGCGCTACGAACCTCTGCGCGGCGGCAGCCACGGGGGCAGCATCCTGGTTTCAGACCAAGGCCGGAGGTTGTTGCTCAGCCGCACAAGTGACCGCCGTTCTGGAGGCGCCTTGACAATTGAGGATCTCAATAACGGAACCTCTGGATCTGAAGACTATGTTTTCAGGCTTACAGGGGGCATTTCCCAGTCGTTGTTTGAAACGGTCTATGCGTTTGGCCTTGCGGAGCTGCAGCAGTTAAAATTCCTTCAGGATGAGGATTTAAGTGCTCTTCTGTACAGTATCGGCTTGGGGAGCAGCGTTTCCTTGGCAGCGGTCAAAGATCGGTTGACCGAAGCCATGGACAGCATTTACAAAGTGCGCGGTTCTAGGCCGGAATTGAATACAACCCTAAGATCATTGAAGGAACATTCTGCCGCGATCAAAACCTTGGGCAGTGTAAACAAGCAGTATCAAGAATTGCTCGGCCAGATCAAAGCCAAACAAAACGAAGTTTCCGAACTGCGGGAATCCCTTGAGGAAGCAAAACATGAGCTTCAGCAGACTAGGATCATGCTGGAGGCTTGGCCCCACTGGCAGAAGCTGCTGATTGCCAGGGAAAAGCTGCAGCAGCTGCCTGAACTGGATTTGCCGGTAAACGGTTTGGCAAGGATGGAGGCAATTCAAACAGATCTGAAACAACTTGGGGAGAAGCAGCAGCAGGCGAAGGCAAAACTACCACCGGGTGTTGAACTGCCGGTCGACGGGGTGACTGACCTCCATACGCTGATCCAAGAATCAGAAACGCTTGAGAATGAGTTGGAACAGGCCGAGCTTCAACTTAATGTCGCCCGGGAACGGCATACCCAGATTCAAATCGAGTATATGGAAATCGAAAACCAGATAGCTTCTGCAGAAGCGCAGATAGAGGGACTGGGGTTGGGTAAGCTCAGTTTTGCGGATCTGATTGTCAGGAAACAGTGGCTTGAGGCTCTGAGGCCTCAAAGCTCTGACCAAAAAACCTTGCCGACTACGCTCAAAAGCGTTGCCCAAATTTCTGCCGTCTGTGGCTGGCTTGTCATAGGATGGCTTTTCTATACAGCCAGTGTTAGGATAGGAGTCTGGCTGACTGCTGGAATGTCGGCTTTGTTGGTGGTTTGGTTGGTTTCCGAACAAGTGTTCGGGCGCCGCAGAACTCGGGAAGATGCACTGCTTGTGAAAGATGCCGCAAGCAGGCTAGGCATTTCCGATATCGAGCAGGAACTGCCAATAGTGGAACACAAGCTGGAACGGGCCGAGGAATTAGTCAAAAGTCTGGATCAGTTAAAGCGAAACCTTGAACAGCACGGGGCAAGGCTTGCTGCATATGATCAACACCTGGTGAAAAAACAATCCCAAATGGAGGTAGTCAGCGGCAAATTGCAGACCCTGCTGGAGCAGTGCAACCTGCCAGCGGATTGGGGTCTCAAAGAGTTTAAAGCCTGGCTGGATGTGATGGGCTCGCTTCCTGAGCTGATAAAGCAGCAGCAGCAATTGGAAGGCGAGTTGGAAGACTTTTACAGCCGGTGCCGCAGTTCGGATCCGGCTGAAATCAGCCGCTTCTATAAAAGTCAGGACCAGCGGCGTGAGCTGCAGCAGGAAATTGCCAACCTCGAGGTGCTTCTCCAGACTTATCTCGGCAGGCAAGGGGGTCAATTGGAAGATACTTTTGCAGGTCATTCGAAAGCAGCCCTGATTCAGGAATCAGAGCAGTTGGAGGCAGAAATAGCAGTGTTAAGCGCCGACTTGGAACAACTCCAGAAGGCTCTTGGTGGCCTCAACGTGAAAAGAGAGATGCTGGAACAGAGTCAGAGGTTGGAGGAACTGCAGCAGGAACGGGAAATACTCCAAGCGAAGGCTCAGAACCTGGCGGAACGGTGGACAAGCTTGAGAATCTGCCAGTGGGTGATTGAACAAGTAAGCCGCAAGTACGAGCAAGAGCGTCAACCCGAGGTGCTTCGGCTGGCCAGTGCCTATTTTGCCTCCATCACCAATCAACGCTACCAGCGTGTTTATGCACCCATCGGCATGCAGCAGATCAAGATAGAAGCCGAAAACGGGGAGGTACTGGAGCCGCCTCAGCTGAGCCAGGGGACTTTGGAACAGCTGTACCTTGCCATCAGGTTTGCTCTGGCGAAGCAGATTGCCCAAGAAAAAGTGGAAATCCCAATCTTCGCTGATGACATTCTGGTCAACTTCGACCGTTTTCGCTTGGCAAACACTGTTGAATTGATTCAGGAGATCAGTGCCAGCCACCAGATCATCCTGCTTACTTGCCACCAGAGGATTGCCAATCTGTTTGATTCAAGACATGTTCGGAACCTGGATGAAATGGCAAATAGTCCTTTACAGGCGCGAACCAGCCATCGAAGTGACTGATTACTTTCTGACCAGCTTCCGATAGGTGCTCGGTGTATATCCTGAAGCTTTCTTAAACACACGTTCAAAGTGAGTAATGCTTCCATAACCGACAGCCAGAGCTATTTCGGATATTGAATAATTGTTGCCCCGCAGCAGTTTACGGGCTTCATTAGTGCGGACAATATTCAGGTATTCGATTAGTGTCAATCCCGTAACTTTCTTGAAAGTGCGTGCTAGATGGGCACTGCTGATATAAAACTCATTGGCGATGCGGCCAAGTGTCAGCGGCTTCATAAAATTCTGCCCGATAAAATAAACAATATCTGCTATCTTTTTGTTGACATGCGAAGACTGGGCAATTACATGCTCTGCTGACTGGGCATACCGGTGGACACGAATCAGGATCTGCATCAGCAGCGTTTGAATTGCGCTGAGGTAACCGACATGTCTGTGTTCAGTTTCATCGAAAATTGTAAACAAGGTTGATTCAATCACAGTCTGGTCTTTTTTTGGCAGGGAGAATACCGGCGAAGCAAACCTGAAGCATTCTTCAGAATTGAAGTCGGGATAGCATGCCGGGTTGATGAAACTGGCCGGTATCTGCAGTAATATCCGCTCGTAATCCGGGACAGAGGTAGAGATGGTCTTGTGGATTACATTCTGGTCGAGTAACAGCAATTCGCCGCGTTTTACACAGTATTCGGCGCCATTAATGAAATAAATCCGTTCACCGGTGAGCAGATAGAAGAGCTCATAGGTTGGGTGTGCATGGAAGTTGGGCATGTGGTCATAAGATATGCCGGGTACTTTTACATGGCTGATACGAAAGTCTCCTGCAATAGATTCGCGCTTGAAGCTGTTCATAATTCCACCTCTGGATGTTTGTATAACCATTATACATGATGGATCAGGTTTTAGCAAAGTAAGGTATCAGGCTTGAAAGGAATTAATTAGGGCATTGCCCGAATCTAATTGTTTCGATACAATATAAGCAAGCCTAATGGAAGGAGGTAGGAAATGAGGAAAAGCCTGGCACTGAGAGCGGCCTTATTGATGGTTGTAATCGTTGGTTTGGCCGGATGTAGGATATTTTTACCGGGGAACGAGATAGACGGGCTGAAGTTCTTTGTTGATGGCGAAGAGTTCACTGAGGAAATGCTGGTCTTGCAATCCGGGCAGGAAGCAACGATCACGGTTAAGCCCGTTGATAGGTATGGTGAAAAAGTGATCAAATGCATTTTTTCATGGTTAGTCTATTTTGAAGGCAACCAAGGAATCGGCGACATCGACACCGAAAGTGGTGAGACGGTGGTCTTTACAGCAGCAGAAGTTACAGATGAGCCGGTTGAAGGGCTCTTGTCTGTATCTGTTGAAAACTACCTGACAGGATACACTATTGACGCGCAGTTAGAAGTCAGCGTGGTGCCCGCGGGATAAACATGCCAAGAATAACGTTTAAAGGGCAGGGACTCCTTGTTGAGGAGTCCCTCCTTATATACTCTCTTCAGTGATCCGGGCAATGAATGCTTCCAGTTGGCCCATGGATGGGAAATACACCTGGGCAAAGTCACTTTTGCCACCACCGCGGCCGCCGTATTCCGCTCCGTATTTCTTCACGAGGTCATTTAAGTCAAGTTTGCCGCCCTCCAAATTGTGGGAGAGAAAGAGACGGCTTCCCACAGCTGCAAGTACCAAAAAGCGTCCCCGCGAAAATATCTCATTGATCAATAACGGAGCAGCGTCAAGGCCTTGATCCGCGTCGAGATGGTGGACTATGAGCCGCCCCTGGGCTTGCGCCACAAGTTCATGGGCCAGATAACCAAGCAGCTGCTGTTTTATCCTTCTTAACTCCCTTTCCAACTCAGCTTTTTGTTCCAATTCTGCCGTGACTCTTGCTAAGACATCCTGCTCCGAATTGGAAAAGGCGTTTGCCAGGCCAATAACCAGATCGTGCTTGAATTGATAATCCTTAAACGCTTCCAGTCCGCAGCGGTAGTATAAACGGGTCATGCCTCTTACTCTCTCAGTCTTGACCACCTTGACAATGCCGACCTCACCGGTATTGGCCACATGTGTCCCGCAGCAGGGAACCGCATCAAAGCTTTCAATCTCCACGATGCGGATATCTGAATCAACCTGAGGCGGTTTGCGCAAAAGCGTCATTCGTTCAGCCTCTGTAGTTGGAACAAAATAACTTTTGACAGCCAGGTTCTGCTGAATCAGGTGGTTTACTTCCTGTTCCGCCACCATCAGCTGTTCTTTGGCAAGTGCCCCAGTCTCGATATCCATGGTGGAGTACTTCTCTGAAAGATGAAATCCCATGGTTTGAATGCCGTATTTTCTGTAGAATACAGCCGAAAGCAAGTGCTGTCCCGTATGGTGCTGCATATGATAGAATCTTTGCTGCCAGTCCAGCACACAAACAGCCCTGCCAAACCCGGGATCTTCCGGCAGCACATGGATGACTTGCTGATCACTGTTTTCATATACATGGAGCACAGGGATTCCGTTTATGAAGCCTTTGTCAGTCGGCTGTCCGCCGCCTTCAGGATAAAAGATCGTATTTGCCAGAATTACCTGGTAATGCCCGTCCGCTAGTCCCAACTCTGTTACTTCAGTGCGATATTCTGCCTGATAAGGATCAAGATAATACTGCCTGTTCTGCAATGCAAGCACCTCTTCGAGATTTTTGATTACTGTCTAGATGTAGTTCCCGATCCAGTCATGAATGTCCTGCCTGAGCATGATCTTGGTTGATATTGATGTTAGATTATGGTATCATACAATAGTAAAGCAGAGGGAGATGATTTCTATGCAGAATGTATTTGACGTCCTGAAAGAGCGGGGGTTTATCGAACAGACGACTCGTGAAGACGAAATCCGTTCTCTGTTGGCTGCCGACAAGATAACGTTTTACATTGGCTTTGACCCAACCGCAGCAAGCTTGACAGTCGGTCATTTCCTCACAATTATGGCAATGGCTCATATGCAAAGAGCAGGGCACCGCCCGATTGCCCTGATTGGCGCCGGCACGGTCATGGTAGGAGACCCCAGCGGCAAGACAGACATGCGCAGAATCATGCCCATCGAAGAGATTGATCAGAATGCCCAGGCGTTCAAAAAACAGCTTCCGCGTTTTATAGATTTTGACGACGGTAAGGCACTTATGCTAAATAACGCTGATTGGCTGCGCAACCTCAATTATATCGAGTTTATGCGTGAAGTCGGTGTCCACTTTTCCATCAACAGGATGCTGGCGGCCGAATGCTACAAATCGCGGTTGGAACGAGGGCTGACTTTCCTGGAATTTAACTACATGATCATGCAGGCTTATGATTTTTACCGGCTGTATCAGGATTATGGATGTGTGATGCAGTTTGGCGGCAATGATCAGTGGTCAAATATTATTGCCGGAGTTGAACTAATCCGAAAACTGACTGGTAAACCTGCCTATGGCATGACCGTCACTCTCCTGACTACCAGTGACGGGAGGAAGATGGGGAAGACTGAAGCTGGAGCAGTATGGCTTGATCCAAATCTGACCACCCCGTATGAATTCTATCAGTATTGGCGGAATGTTGAAGACAGCAGTGTTGAACGCTTGTTAGGCCTGTTGACATTCCTGCCCATGAGTGAAGTGCGCAAACTGGGTGCTTTGGAAGGAGCTCAGATCAATTACGCCAAAGAAGTATTGGCTTTCGAACTGACGAAAAAGGTTCATGGCGAGCAAGCGGCTCTGGAAGCCCAAAAAGCAGCCAGAGCCCTTTTTGGCGGTGGGGAGGACAGTGAGTCTATTCCTACAACGGAAATAGCTCATGGGGAATTCGCTGAAGGAATGGATTTGATTTCGCTGTTGACCAAACTCGGTTTGGCTGCAACCCGTTCCGAAGGGCGAAGGCTGATCCTCCAGGGAGGGATCTATCTGCAAAATGAAACGGTGAAGCAGTTTGATTATCTGGTTACAGAAAGCGACTTTGACGATCAAGGGTATCTTTTGGTGAGGAAAGGCAAAAAGATTTACCATCGCGTTAAACTGAGTGAGTAAGCTCAACAATCCGTTAGGCCCAAATTTTTCTGGCGGGGAGGACCTTTATGTCAATCACAGCGTGGCGGCGAGCAGCAGTATTTCTTGTAATACTGGTGATATTTGTATCGACGGCCGCAAAAGCGGCAAGTAGAGAGTATGTGATCAAACAGGCCGGCAGTGCTATCGGAACCGTGTCCATCTCGATCGTAAAGAACGGGGAAGATACGTTCATGAACACCATGACGGCTTATCCTGATCTGGGTGTGGAAATCCAAACCACTTATGCATTCAGCGGCAGAGAGTTTCCTAAAAGGCCGGTAAGTTACAGCTATGCCATTCTTTCCGGTGGTTTGCTGAACATGGATGTTGAATGGACCGAAACTGCCCGTTACACGATTATCGGAGGCGGCCAGGAATCACCAGTCGACTTGGGCACTGCCAATGTCCTACCATTGGACAACAATGTAATTTCCGATTACATGGTGGCAACCTGGATTTACGACAAGGAGAGCGGTGGAGTGCTCCAAAGCAATGTGCTTGTCCCGGTCTTGATTCCCCAAGGGATCGGGATGCTGCCGATGACTGTCAGCTATATTGGTGAGGAGTCGGTAGGGGGATCCACCACCGATCATTTTCAGGTTGATGTCGGTGTCGCAGTCGATGTATGGGTGGATCAGGCGGATCGTACATTGATCAAGCTGCATATTCCCATGCAGGCCTTTGAGATAATTGCCCAGGGAGTGGACGCAGAACCTGAGCAGGCACAGTTTTTCACGGATTTTGGAGGCTGCAGTTTTTCCGAAGAGGATTTCCGAATTGAAGTTGAACAGGCCATGATCAGCGGCACTCTGACTATCCCGGATGATGCAGAGGCTGTACCCGGTGTTGTTTTGGTTGCCGGTTCCGGCCCCACAGACCGGGATGGCAACAGCTATGTGATGCCCGGCCCCGCAAATTACCTGCGGGAAATCGCTCATTACCTTGGTTCCCGGGGAATTGCCGTGCTCCGCTTCGACAAGCGGGGTGTGGGGGAAAGTTCAGGGCCGGTGAGCTCATTTGCTGATTACATCAATGATATTTCTGCCCTGGTCGATTATCTTTCCGGCTTTCCCTTCGCGGATCCGGAAAGGCTGTTCATTATCGGCCACAGTGAAGGGGCTTGGCTGGCCTCGGAAGTAGCTGCGAGGCGTGATGATTTAAGGGGAATAGGGCTTTTGGCCGGAGCCGGATACCCCTTTTTTGATACTGTCAAACGGCAGATGCTGCAGCAAAGCGAGGCGGTCATTGCGGCAGGTTTGGCCGATGAAGGTTTAATCAGCCGGTTGGATACAGCCCTTGACGAACTGTATCTTGCGGTAACCGGGGATAAGGGCTTTGATGTGAGTCTGTATGGCCTACCCGGTGAGTTTGAGCAGCTGATCTTGTCCTTTGAGTATCAAAAAGAGTTGCTTAAAGATTGGTTTAAAGCGGACCCGGCTTTAGTTCTTTCGGGAGTGAACGTACCCGCGCTGATTATTCAGGGGACAGGTGATGTCCAGATTCAGCTTGACGATGCTCGGCGCCTGGCGGAAGCCATTCCTGAAAGCCAGCGCGAACTGCATATTTTTGAAGGTGTGGATCATGTGCTGAAAATGACTGATGGGGAACCGCTGCCGTATACTGATCCATCCAGGAGAGTCGATAGACAGGTTCTGCAGGTAATCGGCGATTGGGTTCTGGCACGGTAGGCATAAAGAAAACACAAGACCACCAGGAGCAGCGGTTGTAGAAATAACCTTTGCGCCCATAAACGCAGTAGGGTATGCCGGGCGTCCACCGGAAGGGACGCGAATTGCCGCCTTTTAGATGTAAAACTTCTTTATCAAGATCTAAGTTTACATAATATCTATTATACGAAGTGACATGTGCAAGAGTAGGCTTCCAAGAGTAGTCTTCAAGGTGGATAAAAACAAGTGGCCTGCCATCAGCGGCAGACCTTTCCATATGTGAGAATGGTTTCATGTCTTGTGTTGGATTGGCTTTAAATCGGCTTTAATTATAGACCGGCACCTTTAAAACCTGGCCGGGAAAAATCTCCGGCGTATCTATTTGGTTCAACGTTTGAATCTCCCATACTACTCGCCGTGGATCAATATCCGGTGCAATATGTTGAGCAATGTTCCAAAGTGTGTCGCCATATGCTACGGTGATCTTCGCAATCTGCACAGGAATCTGCATTCTTGGCTCAAGGCTTCTAATTATCATGACTGCTCCAATGGTGGTACAGATTATCAAAAGGCCTGTAAATAGCCGTATAACAAATTCTGGTGGTGTTTGCGATTTGGACATTGCCTTCATACTTATCATCAGCTTAACCTCCTACAGAACATATGTTTGCCTTTGTGTCCAGTATAATGCAGAACATATGTTTTGTCAACACCTTTTTTTGATAAAATCGAACTAGAGTTTGATTTTTCAGGTTGAGTATGTTATATTAATAGAAAAGTGTAACGAATTCTGGAGGGGTTGCAATGAAACGGAGGTCCTTAAGTGCCCGTCAGCGGCATATTCTTGAATTTATTCACGAGCAGGTACAGTTAAAAGGTTACCCCCCTTCTGTACGGGAGATTGGGGCCGCTGTCGGATTGGCCTCCAGCTCGACTGTTCACTCACATTTGCGTAAGCTTGAGGAATATGGCTACATTCGTCGGGATCCGACCAAGCCCAGGGCTATCGAAGTGCTTATTGACGCAGAGGGCGTCTCTTCAGGCAGCAGGGTTTATCGAATGCCTATCGTCAACGTGCCAATCGTAGGCCAAGTGACCGCAGGAGAACCGATTTTGGCAGTGGAAAACATTGAAGAGTACTTCCCTGTCCCCTCCGACCTGGTTGGAGACAACGAGGTTTTCATGGTCCGGATTAAAGGTGACAGCATGATTGAAGCGGGAATTTTTGATCGTGACTATGTCCTGGTCGAGAAGGCCAGCACCGCTCAGAATGGTGATATCGTGGTAGCTTTAGTCGGAGATGAAGAAGCAACCGTAAAGCGCTTTTATCACGAAGGAACGCATATTCGGCTGCAGCCGGAAAACTCGGCTATGGCACCGATGATCCTGCAGGACGTGATGATTATCGGCAAAGTGATCGGCCTGTTTAGAAACATCAAGTAATTACCACCAGTGCACACCTGAGAAGCAAAAAGAGCAGTCTGGAATGAACTGAACTCTCCAGACTGCTCTTCTTTTTCCATATCTATCGGCTAATGCGGCGCGTTCGCAGCAAAATCACGTCTTTGAAAATCATTAGATGGTTTTAGCTCTTTTCTTACCGGTGGTTGCACTCCCAAGATTGTGAAGAACATCTCAAATGCCTGAATCTTGCCAATTACTTCAGCCTCTTCCTCTTTATCTGCAAAAACAAAAGGTAGACTCGCGTATTTTTTCACAGCATATTGATACGCATGGTCTACCCCATGTTCATCCACTAACTCCATTAAATTGCTGTAGGTGTTGCGGCGCCCTTCCGCCTGCCTGATCCAGAAGTCCGGGTCCGCAGTAAACTGACTTACGAGCAGATCCTGTTTTGCGAGACGTTTGAACTTCTTCAGCCCTTTGAGAACGTCTTCCTTGGCAACCACAATCATAATCTTGATTCCCCCTTTAGGTTTTTTACACACACTGCAGTACATTACCCGCTACCTATATTAGATTCACTGGCTGCTTAAATAATGCTTTTCCTTTGAATCATTCTTCCTTTTTTGCTTCGTCCCGCGGGATATAATAATAGAATGTACCGGAATCGGTGAAAGCAAGATAATAGTCGCAAACACGCCCATCACGTTCAAACGATCCGAGGAATTCTGAGTTTTGGTACGCCAATGTTAAACCAGCATCCGGGTTGGATTCGGCAACAAGCTTCACCACATCGTTACCCACCGTTAACCCCCCTTGGTGAATTATATGCGACAACTCAAATCACAGTGAAAATCTCTTTACTGTTAGTATGTTTGATTTCTACTTATAACATTCGAAGGCGGTGGTCAATCTGTAGGGGCAAGACTGTTCAGTCTGTTTGAGCCAGCAGTGATTGTAAAGCTTGTAATTCCTGATAATCAATCGGTCAAGTCAATCAGAAGGGGTGTTACCGACACAAGATTCTGCTCCACAGCACAAAAATCGTCATCCCCGTCTGTGCGTTCAATGTTGAAATGGACACCTTTCATCCATTAATATGGCTTTCCCCTGGGGTCCAGCCGTTTTTCGAACTCATTCTTATACCTGTTGACACCCAGTTTTGTTGCTTTAAAGCCGCAGATGAGTTCTATTGGTACATTTGGTATGTTTAAGTTGATTAATCCCGAGACTGCAGCCCAGGCTGGAGTACCATCCATGATGTAGCATTGATCAACACCTGGAAAGAACGTGAGTTTCTCAATCCTTAGCGGCCGATTGACTGTTATGCCGTGACCTACTCCGCTCCTGATTCGGCGCTACAATGCAAACGTCACCTAGCGAAGTCAGCGTTTCGACTAAGGTTCGCAAACCTTCGGCATAAATTCCATCGTCATTTGTAATCAAAAAACGCACTCTACTCCTCCTAATCTTCAATGATCACCGCTTCTTGGATGCCCTCGAGTTCATTGAGCCTTACTACTAACTCCCGGAGCTTGGCTTTTCTGGGCGCGCTGATCGTCAGTTCAATGGTGGCAACGCCATGGTTTTGATTGTCGATGGACAACTGGCTAATCTCAATACCGTGCTGCACAAAAACCGTAAAAAGTGCTGCCATTTGGTTAATTTGGTCGCTTGCGGTGATTCTCATGGAATAGCGATGATGGCCAAGTTCAAACTTGTTTAGGTAGACCAAAGTCAAGACAACCAAAATCGTTGCGACGGCGGCAGGAAAGTACATGCCTATTCCAACAGCCAACCCAATCCCGGCCACAGCCCACAAACTCGCTGCGGTGGTCAAACCGCGGATTGAAGCACCTTCCCGCAGAATCGTCCCTGCGCCTAAAAACCCTATGCCGCTGATGACTTGAGCTGCGATTCTGCCGGGATCATAATTAGTGCTGATGGATTCCAGTCCATAGGCGGAAATAAGCATGACCAGTGTTGAACCGAGGGATACGAGGATGTGGGTGCGAAAACCTGCCGGGCGGCCGTGACTCTCCCGCTCCAGGCCGATTAATCCCCCAAATACAACTGCCAGAAGCAGTCGAAAAACAATGGTTGGTGGCATCAAATCTGCCACAATCTTCACTCCTTCTGCAGAAAGGCGTGTTATTACTTAATAATACTTAGTGTGCGCATCTTTGCGCTAGAACATCAAGAAGGCGGGATACGTTGGATACTTACATGAGCTTTTTTTCGATCTTCATCTTGATGCGGCAGAGAGCATTGTCAATGGATTTTGTATGGGTTTGAAGCTGTTCGGCAATTTCACGGTACGTGAAGCCTGTAATGTATAATCTAAACACATTGTACTCAAATTTCGATAAAATAGCTTTGATGGTATTACTGGTAATCTGCAGCTCTTCTCGATTAATCGCCAGGAGTTCAGGATCGTCCACTCGGTGGTTGGTCAATGTTTCCAAAAGCGTGCGGTCGCCTTCATAATCATTGACAGGACGGTGCAGAGAGGTGTAGGAGTTCAACGGCAGGTGTTTTTGACGGGTCGTACCTTTGATGGCACTGATTACGTTGCGGATAATGCACAGTTTGGCAAATGACCAAAATGATGAGGTTCCAATTGAAAAATCACGGATTGCTTTGTACAGTCCGATCATACCTTCCTGGATCACATCATCAGGTTCTGCTCCCTGCAGAAAATACGACCGGGTCCAGATGTACACCATCTTCTGGTATTTTCTCAAGAGGTACTCTTCAGCTTCTCGGTTGCCCTTTTGGGCAAGCAACGCTATTTCTTCATCAGATAGCTTGTCCCAGGAAACAGCAGGAGACGACAACTGATTGGCGTAGGCTTCCATAATTTCCCTCCTCGAATTATCCATTATAATTCGACGTTACAATGTAAAATCCTGCTTAATTTTTAATTAAAAACCTTGTGCCAGACAAATTCCAGCACAAGGTTGGGTAATCCTATAATTTCTCAATTACTGCTTCCAATGCAAATTCGACGTGCTCTACGCATAAGCCGCCCTGCAGGTAGACAATATACGGTTCTTTAACCGGGCCGTCGGCGCTGAGCTCGATTGATGACCCTTGTATAAACGTGCCGCCGGCCATAATTATCTCATCATCATACCCCGGCATCTGAGCCGGTACAGGCACAACCTGTGAATCAACGGGAGACATTGCTTGAACTGCCCGGCAGAAAGCCAGCAGCTTGTCCCGAGATTTGAGTTTAACCGCCTGAATGATGTCTGTACGCACTTCATCAGGCAAAGGAGTAACTTCATAGCCAAGTTCCATGAACACCTGAGCCGCCAGAATTGCCCCCTTTAGAGCCTGACCAACCACATGGGGCGCGACAAAAAATCCCTGCATAAGCTGGCGGGTAAGGTTAAATGTGGCCCCAAGTTGAGATCCTAACCCGGGCGCTGTCAGATACTCACTGCACAGTTCCACCAGCCCTTTGTCGCCTACGATATATCCCCCGCTTGGGGCCAAACCTCCCCCTGGGTTTTTAATCAGCGATCCAGCCATGAGATCAGCCCCGGCTTCCGAAGGCTCATGAATCTCCACAAACTCTCCATAGCAGTTGTCGACAAAACAAATGCAATCGGGGTTGATTTTTTTGACGATCTGGAACGCCCTGCCGATTTCTGCTACCGTTACGGAGGGGCGCCAGCTGTAACCCCGTGAACGCTGGAGCATGGCCATTTTTGTAGATTTTGTGATATTATTGGCAATAGCGTCCAAGTCCAAGTGTCCATTCTTGGACAAGGGGATTTCCCGGTACCGGATCCCTCTTTTGACCAGGCTGGCCAGCGCACTGCCTTTGATCCCTATAACCTGCTGCAGAGTGTCGTATGGAGCTCCGCTGATGGATACCAGTTCATCCCCGTTGCTTAAAATTGACAGGCAGAGGTTGATCGCATGCGTGCCTGAGACAATCTGCGGCCTTACCAGTGCCGCTTCGGTTCTGAATACGGACTTATATACGTTCTCCAAAGCGTCTCGGCCCAAATCGTGATACCCATAACCGGTCGACTCGGTGAAACAGTGGGTTCCCACCTGGTTTCTTTGGAACGCCCGCAAAACTTTAGCCTGGTTAATCCTTGTTATTTCTGAGACTCTCTCCCATTGCTCCCGGACTTTTGCTTTGGCTTCTTGTACTATACTCATATTGCAACCACTATCCTTCACTATCCTTGATCATCACTCGCTGCCTTTTACTTGGTTACCATTTTTCGCCAAAACCCTGTTAGAGTCCTGCATATACCCACAGAGGATACATTGCCCCAAAAGTAAACATCTTTCTTTCAGCGCCAAAAGATTCTCAACCCGGCCTTCATGATTGCCCCGTTTTCGTCCTCGCGCATAACCGAGGGAGAAGCTGACGTAGACTATGAACAGCAGAAAAAGGATGCCAAAATCAACCATGTTCAACTCGGGCATCAAGCTTCCCCCCTATTTTCTGGTCAAAAAGTACATTGGCTACAAACAGAGCCGAAGATAAGACAAGCACCGAGAGCATTGGCTCGATGGCAACACTTAGGTAAAAACAAAACAAAAATAAGATCATACTTTGCTCAATACCTATGGCCCGGGCCAGATTAAAAATGCACCGCTGGTGATCAGCGTTATAGTCAAGCAAATCATCGAGGATTTGCACAGAGTAGATTACCAGCACAGCCCAGATGGCCGTTCTTAACCCACTGTAAACGCTGGCAAACATGAAAAGCAGTGAAGATTCCAACCATCCGGGCAACCCCGATGGAAGCTTGATTGTCATGCTGGAAAACATCCCTATCATAAAGCATGCAGAAAACAAAGCGATCGTGAGCGGCAAATCCAAAACAGACGCCACCAGTATGGCCGTCAAGCTGTAGGCTGCCCCGCCTCGCATGGAATTCGTGAGGTTATCCTCGTCGATACAATCGTCGAGCCATTTGACTGCCACTGCGGTTAAGATGACCGCCCCAACGGAAGGCATAATCTGAATCCATTCAGAGAAGCTGTTTGGCAATCTCTTTCACCTCCTTGAACCCCTTTTTTTCGAGAGCTGAAATCCCAATCACTTTGTTTCCGGGGAATTCCATATGGATTTTGGCCAACCCATCCTTGGCTTGTGTGAGATCGATCTTGTTTGCCAGGATAACATATCCTTTTTTCAGCTGGCCATACTGGGCAATCTGGTAATCAATCTCGCCAATTCCCTTAAGAAAACCCAGCTGGGCTACTTTAAAGCAATCGAGAAGATGGAAAACAACATCAGCCTGGCGCATAAAATGAAGGGTTTGCGCCATTGCTCTGCGGATCTGTGGTTCGAAGTCAATTCTGTCAGCAAGACCGGTCGTATCAATGAGTTCAAATTGTTTTGCGCTTTTACCCCAAGGCATTGTCAACACCATTGACTGGATATCCAATGTTTGATGCTCTGCAGCGCTCACCAGAAGGGATTTAGCCTCTGCGATAGTGATGACTTTGCTGGAACAGCCTCTTTCATAGCTCTCAAAATTGATGGTTACTGTATGCATGCCTAGAAATTCTGCGAAATTGAGCGAAAACAGGGTCTTGCCTACATTAGGCTGTCCCACCACAATAATTCTTCTCAATCATCATCCACCTCCTGTAGGTCCTCGGCTGCTATTTCCATCAGCTGCGCCCGCGTAGGGCTTTTGAGGTGAACCAAGCGCACCGCTTGTTTTCGAACCGCCTTTTCAATAATGTTGCGGATTGTACGGGCATTGCCGAAATTCCTGGGCTCTTCGCGCTTTAGGTTCTCGATTATTGACAAAAGCCTGCGCCTGGCAGCCTTGGACAACTGATACTCTCTTTGCTGAAGCATCTGTTCAGCGATGCGGAACAGTTCAAAGGTGGTGTAGTCGGGGAATCTAACGATGATCGGAAATCGGGAGCGAAGACCGGGATTTGTTTCCAAAAACACCTCCATTGGCGCGCAATAACCGGCCAAGATCACTATAAGGTTGCTGCGCTGGTCTTCCATAGTTTTGACAATCGTATCAATCACCTCTTTGCCAAAGTCGTTCTCCCCACCCCTGGCCAATGAATACGCTTCATCAATAAAGAGGATTCCACCGCTTGCTTTGCGCAGCTGCTCCCTGGTTCGCTGTGCAGTCTGCCCAATATACTCCGCAACCAAATCGGCCCGCTCCACTTCAACCAAATGGCCTTTTTGCAGTACACCCATTTCCAGAAACATCTGACCAATGATGCGGGCCACTGTTGTTTTGCCTGTACCGGGATTTCCGATAAATACGCTGTGCAGTACCACAGGTTCGGATACCAGATTGAAAGCGGTTCGGCGCTGTTGGATTTCTACATAGGCTTGGATTTCGTTGACAAGTTTTTTGACCGTATGCAGGCCAATCAAGCTGTCCAACTGCTGTTTGATGGCGGCAAGCTTCTCATTCTTGGTCAGTTCATGTTTGTACTGGCCAGGGCCGGCATGTGCGCGCTTCAGCAGTGATAAGGCTTCACTTACTGTTACTTCCCCATTCTCAACCATCGTAATGATCTCCCTACCCATGTCTTTCCCTCCGCGAAGATGGCAAAAGTTTCTTCACCTATTATATATACGCAGCAGGCTTGCGTTTGTTCTTTGCAAACAAAAAAAGCCACAGTGTGGCTTTCTATTCTAGGGATCCTACCTTTGCACGGCGTTCAATCTCTTCCGGGTATCCGCAATAATCTGATCTACCGCAGCCTCATCCAGATCATACCATTTAATCCTTTGATCACGGCGTAACCATGACAACTGCCGTTTTGCATAGCGCCGGGTTTCGCGCTTGATTACGGCAATGGCTTCATCCAAGGTGAGCTTATTTTGCAGGTACAAGGCTATCTCCTTGTATCCGATTGCCTGCAGCGCTGTGGGCTGATGTGGATACTGGTCCAAAAGAGCCCTTACTTCATCGACAAGCCCGGCTGCGATCATCTGCTCGACACGCTGCTCAATTCTTTGATAGAGATTCTGCCGTTTTCGGTTAAGGCCTATCATGACTGCGGTGTAATTCTGCTGCGCCGGAGTCTTTGCCTGCAGCTCACTGATGGGTTTGCCGCGGGTGTGGAATACCTCCAAAGCTCTGATCATCCGGCGGTGATCATTAGGATGCAGTTTGGCTGCGGTTTTTGGATCGACAGCCTGTAGATGCTGGAACAGTTTTACCGGGTCGGTTTTTGCTTGTTGCTCGAGTTTCTTTCTGATAGTATAGTTGGCACCCTGGTCGGGAAAAAGAAACCCATCAATTAAGGCGTTGATGTAGAGCCCGGTGCCACCGGTGATTAAGGGGATTTTGCCGCAGCCAGCAATTCCCGCAATGGCTTTTTGCGCCAAGCGGACCCAGTCGGCAGCGGTGAACCGCTGATCAGGATTAACAACGTCCAGCAGATAATGCTTTACGATTTGCTGTTCAGCCGGTGAGGCTTTGGCAGTGCCAATATTCATACCGCGGTAAACCTGCATTGAGTCTGCGGATATGATTTCGCAATCCAAGTCCTGCGCCAGGGCCAATGCAGTTTCCGTTTTACCCACAGCAGTTGGCCCCACCAATACAATGACCGTCGGTTTTGCCATTTGATCACCTGCCAAAACGCCTTTGGATTTCCTGTTCAGCGATCCTGACTATGATTGGCCGCCCATGGGGGCATGTAAAAGGGTTTTCAGCAGCAGCCAACTGTTCCAATAAAGATTGGATTTGCTTATTGTCCAGGCGCCGCCCTGCCTTGATGGCGCTTTTGCAGGCAAGGGTAATTACTGCTTTTTCGCGCCAGTTTGTTTCATCCAGAAGATCATCCACCAATTCAATAATGAAGGCCTCATCAATAGATCCACTCTCAGCAGATAAGAAACTGGGTATTCCTCGAAGAACAAAACTGTTGATGCCAAATTCTTCCAACTCTAAACCCAAACGTGCGAGTTTGGGTAAATGTTCAACAATGGTTTGAGCGTCCTTGTGGCTGAAATTCAACGTAATGGGAAAAACCTGCTGCACATTAAACTGTGGTTCTTCCGCGAGCAGGCGTTCGTAGAGGATTCTTTCGTGGACGATATGCTGATCCAAGAGCCACAGCCCCGATTCTGTTTCCAAGAGAATATAAGTCTGTCTGAACTGGCCGATAATCCGGCCATTCAAAAGCTGGTCTTTGACTCGGTAGATGTTGGAATCACTGATTGGGCTTGGCTCAGATACCGCATCAAGCTGGTTTTTGTACACTGCAGCCGCTGTTGATAAGCTCTCTTGTTTGGGCTGCTCCAACACAAGGCCTGGTGTGCGTTGCTCTTTTACAAGCATTAAATCAACGCTTTTCCACGCCTCTGGCTGTAGAGGGAAGTATCGATCCAGATCGAAATGGGGCTGTTCGGCCGAAACGCGGTTCTGCTCTTCCATGACGTGGAATGAACCTGAATCAACAGCCAACTGCCTGCTCAAATCGCTTGTTGTTAACGCCTGTCGGCAGGCAGAGCTTACTTCCTGGTACAGTTGGCGTTCGTCCTGAAATCGGACTTGAATTTTGGCCGGGTGGACATTGACGTCTATAAGCCCGGGATTCATGTTTAAAAACAAATAGAAAACCGGGTACTGACGATGCTCCAACATACCAGCATAGGCTTTCTCCGCCGCATTGGAAATCAAGGAGCTTTCAATGATCCTGCCGTTTAGAATCACCAGCTGCCCCTTCCGGTTTTTCCGAGCCAGGCTTGGTTTGCCAAGATAACCCCGGATACCCCCCCAATCGGCCTGGTAATCAATTTCCACCAAATTGCTGATAACGGACCGGTTGACAAGGTTGGCCAGGGTATCCTTCAGTACACCTTGGCCATGGGTCCGAAGTGCAAGTTTATCATCGGCAACCAGTCTGAAGGCAATTTGGGGATGGGCAATGGCTATGCCGCTGACAAACTCGACAATATAACGTTTTTCTGCTGATGTTCGTTTTAAGAACTTATACCTGGCCGGGGTATTATAGAAAAGCCGCCTTACTTCTACGGTGGTCCCAATATCCATGCCAACGGGTTCAATCGTTGGCTCTTGATTCGCATTGAAGCTTAACTGATACCCCGTGGCAGTATCTGCAGTACGGGACCGAAGAACTAATGAAGAAACACTGGCAATACTGGCCAATGCTTCCCCGCGAAAACCAAGGGAAGTGATGGCAAACAGATCGTCAGCACTATTGATCTTACTGGTGGCGTGGGGCAAGAAGGCAAGCTTAAGATCATGTGGATGAATCCCAAAGCCATTGTCACTAACCCTGATATACTCCTTTCCGCCGTCCCAAATTTCAATTTCAATGCTGGCTGCCATTGCATCAATGGCGTTCTCCACCAACTCTTTGACCACTGATGCAGGGCGTTCAATTACTTCACCGGCGGCGATTTTCTGCGATACGTGCTCAGGAAGCACCTTAATGCGTTTCATTGTCTTCACCTTCATCCAACAAATCTTGCAGTTGGGCCACAAAATTCAAGGCGGCAACGGGTGTCATGTTATTGATATCAGTGCCTAAAAGCAAAAGCTTGATTTCCTCAAGTACTGCCTGTTCTTTAAGCTCATGCTCCCGGGCCGCAGCGGTCTGCGGATGCCTTAATGTATCGAACAGATTCAACTGCAAAGGTTTTTTCTGGCCTGCTTCCAGCTGATAGAGCAACGTTTCAGCCCGCTTGACAATTGTCTGCGGCATGCCCGCCATTCTTGCCACATTAATCCCATAGCTCTTGTCAGCATTGCCGGGTATTACTCTATGCAAAAAATAGATTGTGCCGCCAAAATCCTCAACAGCCATCTGATAGGTTTGCAGCTTTTCAAGGGTTTCTTCCAGCTTTGTCAGTTCATGATAGTGGGTCGAAAACAATGTCCGGGCACCAACGTGATCATGAATATACTCGATTACTGCCTGGGCAATAGCCATGCCGTCAAACGTACTGGTTCCCCTCCCCAATTCATCGAGAATAATCAGGGAGCGGTCCGTAGCATGGCGTACAAGGTTGGCAGTCTCGCTGCATTCCACCATGAAAGTGCTTTGGCCTGTGCTGAGGTCATCAGCCGCCCCAATTCTGGTAAAAATTTTGTCAACAACGCCTATAGATGCTTCTCTGGCGGGAACAAAACTTCCCATCTGAGCCAGGATAACAATCAAGGCCGTTTGCCGCAAGTAAGTACTCTTCCCTGCCATGTTAGGGCCTGTCAGCAGAATAACTCTCCGGTCTTCGGTCAAGCTGAGGTCATTCGGGACAAAATTGGACTGGAGTGCTTCAATTACCGGATGGCGTCCATCCTTGATTTCAATCACGGATTTATCGGTTATTTCCGGACACACATAGTTTTGATCAAGCGCCGTTTTGGCAAGGCCCTGGAACACGTCCAGCACCGCCAGTATGCGGGCGTTTTCCTGAATCTGGACAACATATTCCGTTACACGGTTCCGTACTTGAGTAAACAGCTCGTATTCCAGTTCGGTAATCCGTTCCTCAGCCCCCAATATCATGGCTTCCTTTGATTTGAGCTCTGGAGTGACATACCGTTCGGCATTGGCAAGCGTCTGTTTCCGTTCATAATCATCCGGGACCAGATCGAGGTTGGCCTTGGTGACCTCAATGTAGTAGCCAAAGACTTTGTTATAGCCAACCTTTAAAGATTTGATTCCAGTGCGCTTCCTTTCTTCAGCTTCAAGGGAAGCAATCCAGGATTTGCCGTCCCTGTTAATCTGCCGCAGTTGGTCAAGCTCTTCATTGAAACTGGGTTTGATCAATCCGCCATCACGCACACTGATGGGAGGATCATCGACAATGGCCTGGGTGATCAACCCCATCAGTTCCGTCAACTCGTCCAACTCGCTCCCATAGCCTGACAGTATTGACTGCTCCTTGGCCAACAACGACTTGATTTTCGGTATTTGCGCCAGTGACGCTCTCAAGGCAACAAGGTCCCTGGCATTGCCGCTTCCGTAAACCAGCCTGCTAGTCAATCGCTCCAAGTCCTGGATATCTCCCAGGAGTTCTGTCAGCTCCATCCTAACCAAAGTATTGCGATAGAGATAACCAATACAAGCCTGCCGCTGTTTGATCTTTTCCACACTATGCAGGGGTTTCTCCAGCCAACTGCGGAGCATCCGCCTTCCCATGCTGGTAATGGTTTGATCGATCACACCTAACAGGGAACCGACCTTTTTCCCCTCACGGATCGTCCTGGCCAGTTCTAGATTACGAAAGCTGGCAGCATCTATCTGCAGGTATTCAGAAAGCGAATACTTGGTAATCTGATTGACATGTGCCAATGTTGACTTTTGTGTCTCCTGCAGATAGGCCAAAATAGCACCGGCACTTTGGATCAACAATATGTGATCCAGCCCGAGAACCGCCAGATTCTGGACTTGAAAATGCTCTGCCAGCAGATGCCGGCATGTATCAGGATACCAGCTGCGGCTGGCTGTCTTTGTCAAAGTCGGATTACTCTCATGAGTAAAATCATCCAGATCCAAATCGGCAGCTTCAGAAATCAGAATCTCTGCAGGTTTGATGCGAGCCAATTCATCCTGAAAGCCGTTTCTATCATCGATTAAAGTAACCTTGAATTCTCCCGTGGAGAGATCGACAACAGCGAGGCCATACTGGGAATCTTCCACGGCAGCGGCAGCCAGGAAAATATTGCTGCCCGCCTCCACATTGGCTTCCAGAAATGTACCAGGAGTGACAACTCGGATCACATCCCGCTTAACCACACCTTTGGCTTTCCTTGGGTCTTCAAGCTGTTCGCAGATTGCCACTTTAAAACCTTGTTGGACCAATTTCTCCAAATACCCGTCTACTGCATGGTACGGTACTCCACACATGGGAATGGGGTTCTCCGCATTCCGATCCCTTGTGGTCAAGGTGATTTCCAGCACCTTGGAAGCTACTCTTGCATCATCGCCGAAGAGTTCGTAGAAATCGCCTAGACGAAAAAACAGAAGAGCGTCAGGATATTGGTTTTTTATACGCAAATACTGCTGCATCATCGGGGTGAGAGCCACTTGGTACACCTCCGTTAGTCTCTACATCTCTTCGATTTCGCCGTACTTAACTCCTGCAGAAGGGGCAAAAGACTAAAAAGACTACTTGATGTAGTCTTTTAGTGGTCATAAATCGTGTCTTCCCAGTATGGCGTCCGCTTTACAATTCTGTAAATGCGGATTTCATCGGTCCGATCCAGCCTTTGCTTGTATTCGGGCAGCTGTGCTGTCTGGGTGGGAGTGATATCGCAAAAAACCTTTTCGTCAATGGCGGTGACCAGCTCACAAGGGAGTAGAAACCTTCGTTGACTGTTGGGATCAAAGACTAGGAAATACCTGACCATATAAGCTCTTGGTTCTATCACCTCTGCCACAACATTGCCGATGTAGCTCCCTGAGGCAGCAATCAAGGGCAGCTGCCACGTGTCAAGGTTCCGGTCAATAATCAAAGTCCTGTTTTTGTCAATCCACACAGTGACTCCTCCCTTATTAGGCCAGTACCCCCCTTAGACTCCAGGTTTTAGCCTCAGTGATCTTAACCTGTACCAGGCGTCCAATCAGATCAGGAGAACCTGAAAACAGTACTTGTTTGTTTGTCCGGGTTCTGCCCGAGAGCTTATTTGTTTTGCCGGTGATTTCGTCAACAAACACCTCTTCGATTTTGCCTACTTGTGCTTGCATATATTCTAAACTGATCTGGTTTTGCAATTCTATTAAACGGTAGATCCGCTCTTTTTTTACCTCATCGGGGACTTGATCGCCCATTTGTGCAGCAGGAGTACCGGGCCGCGGAGAAAAGATGAAGGTGAATGCCGATGAAAACCTTACCTTGGCAATAAGCTCGAGGGTCTTTTCAAAATCCGTATCTGTCTCTCCCGGAAAACCGACGATTAAATCGGTAGTAAGGCTGATATCAGGAATGGCTTCTCTTATTCTTGCCACCAGATCGAGATAATATGCACTTGTATAGTGCCGATTCATCCGCTTGAGTATTCGATCACTTCCGGTTTGTACCGGCAGGTGCAGATGTTCACACACCTTTGGTAAATGAGCCATGGCTGCAATCAGTTCTTCCTGCATGTCTTTTGGATGACTTGTCGTAAAGCGGATTCTCTCGATTCCGGAATGATCATTAATTAACGCCAACAATTCGGCAAAGGAAGTCTTCTGGCTCAGATCTGCCCCGTAAGTGTTGACATTTTGACCAAGCAGGGTTACTTCTTTATAGCCTTCGTCAGCCAGCTGCTTTATTTCAGCCAAAATATCTTGTGGCCGACGGCTCTTTTCCCTACCCCGCGTATAAGGAACCACGCAGTAACTGCAGAAGTTGTTGCAGCCGTAGATCACGTTCACATAGGCTTTGAATCTGTTAGCGCGCCTAATCGGCAGTTCCTCGGCGATTTCCTCTGTGTCATCCCAAACCTCCACTACCCTCTCCTCTGTTTGAACACGCTCCAGCAACTCCGGTAGGCGGTGGATATTGTGCGTCCCAAAGACAAGATCCACATGGGGCAGTGTTTCCAATATCTTGTCAAGTTCTGCTTTTTGCTGCGGCATGCAGCCGCAGATTCCTATGATCAAATCAGGGTTTTGCTCCTTTTGCATCCTGAGGCTGCCGATTTGGCCATAGACTTTCCGTTCCGGGTTTTCCCGGACCGAACAGGTGTTGTATAAGATTAAATCTGCTTGCTTGTGATCTTCAGTTTGCTGATACCCTAAGTTTGTGAGTATACCAACGATTATTTCTGAATCATGCTCATTCATTTGGCAGCCAAGTGTCTTGAGGTAAAATTTACGTTGTAGATTAGTATTTAAATGGTTCATATACTGATGGCCTCCCTCTTTGCTGATTAATTCTAATCCGATCCATTTTTTCCTGCTGGAATAATAACACACTATTTGATCATAATTGAAGATAGTGACAGTAGTAAGCTGCAACTCAAGGGAGGTTTTTCTGTGTTAGTTGTCTTTGTACGGACATTTATCATTTACATCGTCGTCGTGCTGTTAATGAGGATCATGGGCAAAAGGCAGATCGGCCAGCTAGAGCCCTATGAACTGGTAGTTGCTATTATGATTGCGGAACTGGCGGCAATTCCTATGGAGGATAAAGCGATACCCCTCATCAATGGCCTGGCTCCCATTTTCACTTTGTTTTTTATTCAGGTGTGCATCTCAGTTATCAATATGAAATGTCTGTGGTTTCGATCTATCATGGACGGCAACCCCAGCATTGTCATCCGCGATGGTAAGATTGACATCCAGGAACTAACCAAGTCTCGTTACAACATCAATGAATTGTTAGAACAGCTGCGTGTCAAAGGATTTGCCAACATTGCTGACGTTGAATTCGCCATATTGGAAACCAGCGGCAATCTGAGCGTAATCCCGAAATCACAGAAACGGCCCGTGACACCGGAGGATCTGCAGATTGATACGGAATACGAAGGTCTGCCTGTTCCATTAATCATCGATGGCAGGATCCAGTACGACAACCTCGCAGAGGTTAATCTAACTGCCGACTGGCTGAAAAATGAGCTGGGGAAATTCAATATAACAGAGATCAAAGACGTGTTCCTGGCAAGCTTGGATACGCAGGGAAAGCTGTTTTTCCAAATCCGAAAGGAGCGGTAGTATGAGGCTGTTGTTGGTATCGACAGTTTTCATCCTGGTATTTTTGATGATCAGTATCGTTGTTACGCATCAAACCCTTGAACACATTAATCAATTCCGGCACCAACTGGCCGTTCTTAAGGACCTGGTCAACAGTGCACGATGGCCTGAGGCAAAAGAGCACGCAGCGAGACTCCAGCAAGAATGGAACCAGGTTCAAGACTATTGGGATCTGTATATTTTCCATAACGACATTGAGAACATAGAAATCGCACTGGCCCGGTTGGTAAGCTTTATCGACTCTAGGGACATGGCATCGGGGCTTGCGGAATTGGCCGCTTTAGATATGCATTTCAGCCATGTTTACCGCACTGAGATGTTCAATTTCCAAAATGTGCTGTAATCACCAATCGATCTTTTGCGTCAGCAGTTGGGTGACGATTCCCACAAAGAAACCTGTTGGCAAAGCATAGAATAGAAGATATGGCAAAAGGGCAAAAAAACCAATCTGTTCAAGCATTAGGCTGGCCACTGTTAGTTGAGTCACGTTATGGGTAAGCGCCCCAAGCACACTTAACCCGATGACGCTGATATGTTTCCTAAAAAGCCAGTAACCAATCCCCATGACAATTGTGCTGATCACACCGCCGAAAAAACTGAGATAGAAAGTTGGTGTAAACAACCCGGCACCATACAACGATCCAAGAAACGTGCGCAATACCGTGACGATCACCGCATCTTTAGGGCTGAAGCGTACGATTACAAACAATGCAGCTGTATTTGCCAACCCGAGTTTTGCGCCGGGTATCGGTGTGGGAATTGGGATTATCGACTCAATGATATGTAATGCCATGGCGACCCCCACCATCAGCCCCAGGTATACAAGCCTGCTTGTGCGGTTAACCTTCATCAAACTCCTCCGTCAATTACAGTATTTTGCTCGTGCCACTGTAAATCTGCATTCCTTCTTCACTGGTCCAGAATACCTTAACATTGCTAGCCGATTGCTGAAACCTGTATTTTTGACTGCCATATGCTACGGTGACATTTGGATGAACCGCCCTGAGGATCATTTGCCCTCTCGTAGTAATGGATGCGCTTGCAGGGCTGCCATTCTGGCTGCCGATTTCTCTAATATCGATATCGCCGGCTTCCACCACCACCTCGCTGTTGCGAAACACGCCCCTTGGCTGACGAAAACCTTTGCCTGCCACGATCGATGAGTAATACACTCCTTTTCCATTGATGATAACCTTGCCGGAGGCCTCAATCGAACTGCTCTGTACATAACCTACCTGTACATCTGCCCCCTCGTCAATGTTGGACTGGAAGTGCCTCTGCCAATATTGAATCTGGTCGACGAACTGGCGGACCAGGGATATATCCTGGATTTTAAGCGGCCCCCGGTCCAAGAAATAGACTTTTAACTCAAGGATTAGGGTTCGGAAATCGGGAGGAAAAATACTGAGCGTATCCCGGAAACTCTGGTCAAAATCCCCGATCATTTTGGGAATCTTGCTGAACTTGATCTCAATCAGGTTTTTCACCAGAGTGCCTGTATCAACCATGCTTGTCCGGGAATGCACCACCATAAAAGACTGGACTAAATGGAGAAACAGACTTTCCAATTCATGCAGGTATGAACTGACCTTAGTATATATTGCTCCTATCCCCCCGGCTTTTATCCGGGCAGCGATGGCATTGCGGATAATGACTACATCCTGATCGGCGATAATCTCGGCCTGCTCGACAATACCGTAGACTTGGACTCCTCCGGAAATAGCCTCAATTTTTACATGATCGCTGACATTGCCGCGGATAATGATCTCACCGTTAAAGCGGATGTTGCCTGTTTCCAGGCCTGCATCTTTCCCAAGCTCAAACACTTTAAGTACTTTGAGCACACCGTTCTGGAGTAGCGGCAGGCCGTCATGCTCTGCATATGCAGTAAGCTCATCTTCACTCAAGTAGACTCCATCTCCAAACATGATCGGCTTTTCTTTGGGCTGAGGGACTGTGATCTCCTTGCCATATACGTTAACCCCGTTTTCTCCTGGGACACCCAGCACCCTTCGGGCAAGGACATCACCGCGCTCAACGGATAGTACAGGTGTTAACTCGAAATAATCGATCCGATCTGAATCCAAATCCGGCTCTGTTTTCTCTTTTTCGAACTCGTACACGATATAGCCGTCCTGAGGCTGGATAGGCTCCCTGCCTTTGGCAACAAGGATATCATCATCGTAATCGGTGATTGGCGCTCTCAGGTTTTGCATATCAAAACCGTAGGTAATGCCTGCATTGTGCAGCACGGCCATAATCTCGTCAGTAGATATATCAGGAGCAGGGATGGTCTCTTTCGCCCATTTCAATTCCAAAAGCTTTGTGGGAGATTGATCCACCAGATAGTATCTGTATCCTTCAATCCGGTTGACCCTAAGATAAGCTTGGAGTTGATCAGACGAAACTATGATCCTCAACTCTTTTTTCGGCTCCTTCGGCGGCGGCAGGATAATCTCCAATGGGTCAATCCCCTTGTCAAGCTCAAGCCTGTTCTTGCACCTATTGCCATTGTAGATCACTGTTACCAACTCATCGAAAATCAAGACAGGGTGGTTGCCCTCTCCCTGTGGTGGTGAGTATTTCAATTCACCATTCTCAACCCAGAGGCCTTCATCTACTGGTTTGGCTTTGGCCTCAAATTTACCGTCATTCTCATCGTCATCAATTAGAGTCAGTTTTACGGTTGCTGATTTGATAGGCAAACCAAAAATGCTCTTTTTTGGCTCGCTGATAATCTCGATTTCCACCTGTGAGCGCTCAACACCAAGCTGTTTGAGGCCGGCTTCTATTGCCTCTTCAATTGTTTCAGCGTGGAAAATCACTTCTTTGCTCATTTCACAGCACGCCTTTGTCAGATTTGCGCTTCTGATATATACAATAACTCACTCGTTCCAATCCAAAGAGATTAGGATTGATAATAAGTTCGGCTGATCCGACCACAAAATATCCATTAGGTTTTAAAGAATCAACAAACTGTTTGATCAAACGGCTTTGAATTTCGCTGGTAAAGTAGATAAAGACATTACGGCACAGAATCAAGTCAAAACCTTTTTCGTATGGATCTGTCAATAAATTGTGCTTATAGAACCTAACCTGGCGTTTGACAACGTCCTTGATGTGGTACCGTTCATTCACGATTGTAAAATAGCGTTCCAGTAATGAAGGCGGCAACTGGACGATTTGATTGGAATAGTAAACACCGGCTTCAGCTTTCTTAAGGCTGTCTTCATCGATATCTGTCGCAATGATTTCTTTGATCTTGAACTTGTTTTCCAACAGCAAAATAGCTATGGAATACGGTTCAGCGCCGATTGAACAGCCAGCACTCCAAATTCGTGTTTGAGAGCCGGCGATTGACGGCAGTATTATCGCGGTAAGATACTCAAAAACACTTTGGTCACGGAAAAAATGCGACGTATTAATCGTCAGGTAATCGATGAATTCGCCCCGGTGGTTCGTGTCTGTTTTAAGCATGTTAAACAACCCAGCAAAATCCTTGAGGTCATGGCGGGCTATCCATTGCAGAATCCGTCGCTGCATCTGCTGCTGTTTATACGAACCGAGGTCGAGTTGGATCAGATCCCGAACTCTCGCTTTGAATACTTCGTAATCCATCCGAGCTATCCTCCGTTAAGATTGATTGACCAACGTGGTAATCCAATCAGCGATTTGGTCAATTGGCAACACATAGTCAGCGTTACCTTGTTCATAGACTGCCTTGGGCATGCTGAAGATAGTAGATGTCGCCTCATCTTGAATGACGGTATATCCTCCAGCTTGCTTAATTGCAGCCATGCCTTCGGCCCCGTCATTACCCATGCCGGTGAGAATAACTCCAACAACTTGGTCCTGGAAAGTCTCGATCAGGCTTAGCATTGTCACATCGATCGACGGGCGCAAGTACTTCACAGGGGGATTCTGATTCAACCGTACCTGTTTGTTGTGATCAATGATAAGATGATAGTCTCCAGGAACAACTAAGGCCAGGCCGTTCCGTATCGTATCACCTTCTTCGGCTTCTTTCACGTCAATTTCAGAAAGGGCGTTTAACCGCGTCGCCAAGCTCCTGGTAAAGTCTTTCGGCATATGCTGCACAACCAACAATCCAGCACCAAAATCCGCAGGCAGTCGAAAAAAGAGTTCCTCAAGCGCCCTTGGCCCTCCTGTTGAAGAGCCAATTACAACTACAATATCACTGACTTCTGCCCTGGCTTTGCTTCTCAGCCTGGGGCGGACTACTGGCCTTGGCATGGTACTCTTGGTTAGAGGCTTTGATACCGTCACACCAACCAGTGAACGGACCTTTTGCACAAGTTCATCGCCAATCTTGCGCAAATCAAGGGAAATTGTTCCCGATGGCTTGGCGACAAAATCAACTGCCCCTTTTGACAGAGCATTAATCGTTGCCTCATAGCTGCGTTCAGCCCAGCTGCTGATCACCAATATGGGCAGAGGTTTTGTGGCCATGATCCGCTCAATTGTTGCAACGCCATCCAAGACAGGCATTTCCAGATCGAGAGTAACCACGTCGACTGGAAACCGCTCAAGCTTTTTAAGGGCATCAAGGCCGTTTCGTGCAGTACCTACAACTTCAATGTCGGGCTGTTCATTGAGAATCTCGGAGATTAGTTTGCGCATAAAAGCACTATCATCCACAACTAAGACTCTTATTGCCATTGCGCCCACCTCAAATCCGGATCGATTCTTGTCCAATAGTTGTGACTACTACAATACCTGAATCTATAAATAGCGACATTTTCCGTCCATGTTTACCCAAGACCTCTTTTCCAATTATCGGAATATTGTGCTTATTTAGTTGTGCTGTCACTGCTTCAACATTTTTCTGGCCAACTGAAGGCATATCCGCGTTGAAGGTGTTAAAAAGATGGGCACCACCTGCAATTTTGGCCTCAAATCTATGTTTGTTTGCCCCGGCTTTAACCGCTAAATCAATCAGTGCCGGTATGGCGGTATCCGCATATTTTCCAGGTATGAGTTCGCGATTGGAATTGTCCCGGCTCTTGGCCAAAAAAACATGGGCTAAAGCTCCCACTTTTGAACTGGGATCATACAGACTGACTCCCACACATGACCCTAAACCAACCGTTACCAAGACTCCTGTATACCGTAAGACACCTATTTGACCCATATTGACAAAGACTTCGTTCATTTATTTTCCTCCAGCAAGAGACCGGATACCTTTGGTGACATAATCTCATAGATGTCATGGTCGGGCATAAAAAATAAATGTCCGGATAATTCCATTTTATCAGTGAAAAAATGTGTATCAAGCACGGTGACACAGTCAGTGATACCGGCATCAGCCAAGATGCTTTCCCAGATTGCTCCATTCATGTCAACTGCTATCGCGGGTACTGTAGGATTGAGCTTCGCCCCAGATAACATGCTTAGGGCTGTGAGATAAGAACTGAGAACAATGTTGCCTACTTCAAGCAAAGCGGACTGGCCTAATTCAGTCAACTGGTCGGTTTTTTCTGAAGTCAAATATACTGCCAATGCAAGGGCACTCTCAATTGGAAAAATCAAAGCCATATCAGCCTGAAAAGACTCCATTAATCTCATATAGACACATACGACAATTTCTTCGGGATCGGCTATGA
The DNA here is from genome assembly GCA_012520795.1 of Bacillota bacterium. Taxonomy (GTDB): domain Bacteria; phylum Bacillota; class Limnochordia; order Darwinibacteriales; family DTU012; genus DTU012. Next base: position 7,506 of record JAAYNP010000005.1, on the reverse strand, counting down.
AGCTTGCAGCTTCGGCAAAAGAGAGAATTCGGGACTGCGGTACTGTCAGTCTCAGCCTGGCATCATTAAGCATTTTTGACAGTGCAGTAGTGGCATAACTGGCACCGATATTGCCCAACTCTGACAAAAAGTCCAGCTTCTGTTCCACCAGTAAAACCTCCTAACTTGAAGCCTTGTGTAGTGCCTCAACTACCCGCTGCGCATCAAAAGGTTTTACTAAAAAGTCCCGCGCACCAGCGTTCAACGCTTCAATGACCATCGGCTTTTGACCCATGGCACTGCAGACAATAATCCTGGCGTTGGAGTCAAATTTCATGATTTCTTTAATCGCGGTAATCCCATCCATTTTGGGCATGGTGATATCCATAGTGACCAGATCTGGCCTGAGTTCTCTATATTTATTAACAGCTTCTTCGCCATCGGCTGCTTCACCAACGACAGTAAACCCGTTCTTTTGAATAACGTTTCTTAATGTCATTCTCATGAATGCCGTGTCATCGGTAATCAAGACCGTTTTAGCCAACTGCATCATTCCTCCCTTTGATCAATGTACTGTGATCCAGTATCAATGCCACTTCTCCGTTGCCCAATACTGTAGCACCGCTGATACCGCGAACGTTTCCAAGGAAATCCGATAAGGACTTGATCACGATTTCCTGTTGCCCGACTATGTCATCTACAATAAAACCAGCCTTTTCTCCATGCGATTCTGTGACTATCACCGTATATGTGTCTCCATGGTGGTGTTGCTCAAATCCGAGTGCTTCCGCGAGATCAACTAATGGGAGGACCTCATTTCGGAGAACAATCACACTTTGTTGAGACACAGTCTGGATTTGCGAACTGGCTACCAGCAAATTCTCCCGGACAGACTGGATAGGCAATGCGTAGACCTGATTGCTGCAGGTGATCAATAGTGCTTTGATAATCGCCAGAGTAAGCGGCAATTTTATGGTCACACAGGTGCCTTCCCCGGGGCTTGATTCTATCTCCACATGTCCGCCCAATCCCTCGACAGTGCTCTTTACAACATCCATGCCAACACCACGGCCGGACAGATCTGTCACAACTTCATTCGTGCTGAAACCAGGCTGAAATACTATCTCAATAGCCTGCTCCATTGTTACGACACCATCAAAATCGGCCGGCAACGACCCACGCTCGATTGCAATTTTTGTAATCCGATCAAGTTCAAACCCGTGCCCATCATCAAAGACTTGAATGATAACATGCCCGCCTTCATGGAAGGCACTGAGCCTTAAGGTAGCTTCAGCCGGCTTCCCGGCAGCGATTCGTTTCTGGGTGGTTTCAATACCATGATCGATACTGTTGCGGATCAGATGCACCAAGGGGTCACCAATCTGATTTACAAGCGAACGGTCCATCTCCGTATCTTCACCTTGAATCTCAAGGTTGATATTTTTGCCAACAGCCTGCGCAAAATCTCTCACCAAGCGCGGGAAACGGTCAAACACCTGCTTGATTGGTACCATGCGCAGCTTCATCGTGGCATACTGCAAGTCGGTTGTGACCCTATCCAGCTGTACAATCGCATTCTTGGCTGTATCAGTCAGCTGTTCGGGGTTTATTTCCAGCACTTGAGTTTTGCTGATGACCAATTCTCCAACAAGGTTGACCAAACTGTCAAGCCGTTCTGTCTCAACGCGGATAAACCGGTCGCTGTACAATCCCCGGGAATATCCCTGAAAGACTCTATCTTGCTGTTCCTTTGCCACTCTCTTAGCATCTTTTCCTGCTGCGGCTTCGGCAGCAGCTGTGTTTACCGCACTGGGTTCAGCGGACTGCTCTGCTGCGGGCAGATCAATTATGATCGGTTCCGCTAAAACGTTCTCAATTTCTGATATATTCTCCACAGTCTTCTTAATCGTTCCCTTGTCGGCCTGTGTCAGAAGAATAACCCCGAAAACACGATCAAACTGTTCATTTTCAAGATCTTGCGCTGAAGGGTTGCACTTGATAATGGTGCCTAGGTTTTCCAAGGCTTGAAACACAGTATATACTCTCACAGATTTTAGAAGTGTCTTCTGCCTCAGCGTAATAAAAATCTTGTATGGGACATACCCCTCCAAAGCGGCCTGTTGAGCCACTTCCCGATCATAATCATCCAATTCAACATCGATTTCTAGATGCTCCCCGCTGGCCTGTGTGCTGCGAGCTTCGTCATTCTGCTCTGAATCCTGTTTGACAACCATATCCCGCAGTTTGGCCTTGGTATCTGCCAGATCAGGTAAAGCACCATCTGACAATGTCGCCTCAAGCAAGCGCTGGAGATCGTCAAAAGCACCAAAAAGGATGTTGACCACTGAACTACTGGGGCTCAACTCGCCAACGCGGAGCAAATCCAATACGCTTTCTATTTGATGAGTAAAATCAGCAAGTTCTTGATAGCCCATGGTGCTTGACATGCCCTTAAGGCTGTGAGCGGCTCGAAACATATCATTTAAAGCAGCCCTGTCGTTAGGGTTGCTTTCCAAACGTAAGAGATCCTTATTAAGTGCCTGTAAATACTCTTGTGCTTCAACAGCAAAGACATCTCTGAATTCAGAGGCATCCACGGTGTGCTCCCCCCTTTAACCAAACAAACATCAACCAATACTCTTGATTCGGTTATTCGGAGTAGAAATCTCCGTAATACGAATGCCAAATTGTTCTCCTACAACCACTACTTCTCCCCGTCCAATCAGTGTGTCGTTGGCATAGACATCAATCGGTTCCCCATCCAGGGTATCCAGTTCCATAATGTGGCCCGGCCCAAGTTTGAGAATGTTTTCAATGGACATCCTGGTTCGGCCAAGCACAGCTCTGATATTGACAGGGATATCCTTGATCAATTCAATGTTCAGATTCCCCAAATCAAGGGTAGGAGCAGATTCCTGCTGCAATTCAAGCCAAGGGATAGCGGCAGTTGAGTCTTGTCCAGCCTCTGCATTCACGGGTGGCTGTTCGGGCAGAGCCGGTTCTGCCGCACTTAATTTTTCCGCCTCAATAGCCAACAGTTTGGAAACCATGTTCTTGGCAAACTCAAGATCAATTATCTGAAGCATCACGCTGTCAATGAGATCCACTATATTGAACCGAAAGGCGACAACAGCATAAAGGCAATCACAATCGACATTCTCAATCTTGTCGCCAAGGTTTTGGCGAAATGCGTCCGGCGGTGATATGCTGATCTTGTACCTGAAAAGCTCTGACATCGCTGTAGCAGCTGAACCCATCATCACATTCATCGCTTCAGAAAGTGCGCTTAAGCTAAGCTCGTCCACTTCATCAGGAATCTCGTTTACATCCGTACCAATCATCAGATTGCCGATTATTGAGGCATCCTTTTCCTTGATCACCAACAGATTCGATCCCTGAAGCCCTGTAACGTATTCTACATTAACAATGATGCACGGAATCGGATAGCTTTTCTGGATTTCAGCCAAAGTTGAAACGGTAACGTTGGGGACCGTGATCGTCACTTTTTTGTTAATCAGTGACGATAAGGCTGTAGCCGCGCTGCCCATGGAAATATTGCCGATCTCCGCCAGTGTGTCCCGTTCCTCTTCAGTCAAATGCTCGTCCTGACTTGATGAAAGAGACTCCTGCACCAAAGCATCAATTTCGTTTTGGTTAATTAGCTCATTACTCATTTTTCTACTCCTCTTGTGAATCACAAATCGAAGTGATGACTACTCCAAGCTTTTCTCCCAGTTTGCCTGGGGTTGCCTTGAATTTGGTCAGAGCGCCGACCTTCACATCAACATTTTCAGTCCGTTTGCGTTCCAGTTCAATTACGTCGCCCACCTCTAAATCCAAGAGATCGCCAACCTTGACAACACATGTGCCAAGCTCAACTTCTATAGGTATAATCACTGATTTTACCTTTTCTTTAAGCTGGGCAATTTTGTCCGGATCCGGCGGCGCTAAAGATTCAAACAACCGATGTTGGGTAATCTTGGCAAGAAGTGGTTCAATCGTTCTGAATGGTATGCAGATGTTGAAGTTGTCTGTGACATCATTGAACTCAAAGCGCAGGCTGATAACAACGACAACATCCCTGTCGGAAGCCAATTGCAGGAATTGGGGATTACTCTCGAATTGCTCCAGCTTGAAGTCAATTGTCTCAATATCCTGCCAAGCATCTCTCATGATTTTGGCAAAGCTGGTGATCACCTGGCGTCTAAACACTGCCATCTCGATATCACTGAGCCCGCGGGTAAACCCATAGGCTACACCCTGGCCCCCACACAGCCGATCATGCATGATAAAAGCGCTGTCCGGAGTTAATTGTACAACCATACTGCCTGGTAAAGGCGATGCATCAAACACGCTCAGTACCGATGGATTCGGCAATGAACGGACAAATTCGCCAAAGGTAAGCTGATCAATGGTCTGGAAATTGAGATCAAACCTGGTTCGGAATTTGGCCGACATTAACCCCGAGTATGCACGGCAAAACTGCTCGTGAATTCTCTGCAGCCCACGCAGCTGATCTTTGGAGAATTTGTTTGGTTTAGTGAAATCATAGTGATCACTCGGCAGATTTTCGAGAGATTCCGGCTGTACCTCACTTGGTTCAAGTGTGGCTTTGATCAGTAAATCGATTTCCGATTGGCTCAGAATGTCTTCCACCCCTGCCTCACCTCACTCCTATACTATCTATATCGGCAGATTATTGATCTTCTCTAGTTTCCGGGGTCTCGTTCGTAATACTTTCAAGGTTTCTCAGCTCAATTTGCTCGTCGGAAGTAAGAATTTTGCCGACTTCCAAGAGAATAATTAGGCGGTCCTCAACTTGAGCGACACCTTTGAGAAACTCAGAATGGAGCCCTGCAATAGTGCGCGGTGGAGGTTTGACTGCTGAAGCTGGGATGCGCATCACTTCGGTCACCGCATCAACCACAAACCCGACACTGGTCTGATCAAATTCAACAATGATCACACGAGTTTCTGCTGTCCGCTCCGTTTCCGGCACACCAAAGCGTTTTCGCAGCGATATTATATGAATAATCTCACCCCGAATATTGGTTACGCCTTCAATAAATTCACTCACGTTTGGCAAAACAGTTATACTTGGAGGTTTTATGATCTCCCGTACTTGAGTAATTTCAAAGGCAAACTCCTCGCTGGCAAGACGAAACACAACCAACTGCATTTCTTGTTCAACCGCGATTTCTCTTTCCATGGAAGGTAACTCCTTTCGGAAACACTGAGATGGTCTGTTGAATTACTTCTTTATTCGAGCATTACCAAGAATTTCCCTGCAAAAACCTAAAAATCAGATCAGGGTATAGAAAAAAATCTAACCTGCTCAGTCGAGAAGGTTAGATTTGGCGGCTTTTCGTTGAAACCGCTACTTGATAAATCCGATCACTACACTGATGACGGCTGCTGCAACAGCAATCATGGCTGTGCTCTTGGCCGATTTGAGCTCTTTATCCGTAACTTGTTTGTAACTGTCAAACTGCGCTTGAAGCTCGGCTACCGTACTGGACAGACTCCGTTCCCTGATCAAGGCAGCATTCATCTGTACAGCAATCTCATCTGAGATTGTCTTGTTTAAGTTAGCCAACTCTTCCTCCGATATGCCCACTTGTGTTGCCAGGCGCTCAACCTGGGCCTCAAGTTCGGTAATCATGGGCCCATATTCTTGCTTGAGCATCATAGAGAGGTTTTGAATGTCGCTTTCGATTTCTTGATTGCGCTTGCTCAAATTATCCAGCTGAATCTTCAGTTGTTCCTGGGCACGGATTATCTCTCCGTCAGCCTTGGCAATTGTATCGGTAAGGCTGTCAATTTTTGTTTGCAGTTGTTCCAGATCCAACTGGTGTTCCTGATCTAAACCTGCAATCGCATCGGACAACTCTTTGATTGAGTCCTGGAATTCCTGGTCAAGGACCAGCATCGAGAATACCAGTTCCTTTTCTGCAATCCAGTTCCAGATCCGATCGATATCTGTTTGCTGCTGCAGAAGGTTCTGATCAATTTTTACGATGGCGTTTTGCAGCTCTATAAGGCGATCTTCTTGAGTGGTAACTTGACCGCCATGTGCGGCAAGCTGGGATTGGTGCGATTCAATACTGCTCTGCTGCGCATGTACCTGTTCCTTGAGAGCCTGAAGAGAAGCACGCTGCTCTTGAATTAGAGTCTGGAACTGGTTCAACGACTCTGTGGTCTTGTTTGCTTCCTGCATCAAATCTGCTTTCAGTTTGGCCACTTCATCACTCAACTGCACTTGGCCGGCTACAACATTATTCAACCGCTCTTCAGTGGCCACAACCTGTTTTTGCGTATCTGTGAGAAGGGTCTCCATGCGCTGTTTATCCGCATAAAACTGGACAAGCTCTGCCCGGAATTCGATTGTAAGCTCACGCAACAGATCGGCATCGCTTTGGGAACCAATAATCCGTCCTGCTTCAATTTCATCCAGGATCCGGGCGACAGTGGTGGCAAGCGTATACCGGTCTACCGGATTATTCCCTTGAAAGCTGCCGTCTTCGTATGTTGATAGAAAGCCGCGATTAACCAAGGAAACAACTGCCTGATATGCCCAATGGTCAGGGGGTACATCCTTAACACTGGCTAAAACAGGCTGGGCAAAACTGCCAAAGAGTAAGATCAGCACTAAAACTCCGCTAACAATACGCGACCCCTTCATTTAAGTGTCCTCCCTCAAAAACATTTATTCAATCTCAATCTCCTTGTCAACAACTCGAACATCAACCGGAATCAGTCTGCTGTCATGAATCGATACATTACTCAGCCTAATTGTGGTAGTACCACTTTGTTTGGCCTTAAAGTGGATGACAACCAGAGTCCCGTAAGCTGAATCAACTGCATTGGCACTGCCGCGATCTCCCTCCACACCGGATACAAGTCCCCTCACATTGTCCACCAGGGGAGTTTGCCAATGCAGAAGCTTGGCCTGATCCAGGGCAGGGTCAACAAACAATGTACCCCTAGTGATATCCAGGAACCGGCCTACTATTTCCAAATACTCCGGATCATAGATCACCTCAAACGAAGCCTTGCGGAAATCCGGAATGTTTGTAGCCCAGACCGGTATGGAGAAATACTGCCCTGCAGCAACTTCACCTCGGGTTGTCTGAGGCTCACCCACAAACACCTTAGGTTCGATATAGGGGATGAAAATCGGATTTCTCTCGGAGTATATGTCTGTGTCTGAGATTACATCGACCGAATAAATCAATTGGCCTGACACATCGGTTGGGTCCAAATACCATGAAACTGTCACCGAATCCTTAGGATGAATAGTGCCAATCCTTTTGAAGGATGTATCACCTTTTGCCGACTTAATCATGGGATGATAGAGCATCGCCTCAACGTTATATGCTGTAGCCCCGCCGGTATTTGTAACTCTGGCCATCACTTCCAGCGGTAAAGGAGACAAGTGTTCGTTTTCAACAGATAAGGACGGGGGGCCAATCAGGTTTACTTCCAGGAAGTCCGGTGTTACAATTTGAATATTGCGCCTGGCCAGGC